>NZ_JACCFL010000001.1:4102605-4418190 GCF_013410375.1 Leifsonia shinshuensis | reverse complement strand
GTGCCTCGGCCGCAAGCTCCGGCCAGTCCTCGACTTCCGCGACCCGCACCCACACTCCGGTTGGTTGAGTGCGCGCTGCTGACGTGGCCGTTGCCACCCCGCGATCGATGAGGTCGGCCGCTCGCGTGGTCGGCAGGTCGACGAAGAGCTGACCGCGGTCGAGGTAGGCGAACAGCTTGCCGTGCGTGTGAAGTCCTGTCGCAGTGGCCGAGACATCGTGATCGGGGTCCTGCAGGAGTTCCGTTGTGAGCAGGTCGAATGCGAGTTCCGGGGAGTCGTTCACGGGTTGCCTTCCGTCGGGGCGTGCGTCGGTTCAGTCCGGTCGGTATTCCGGGTGGCGTTCGATGTAGGCCCTGATGGTCGGGCATTGCACGAGGTAGTACCGGCCGTCGCTGCGGAGTTCGTCCAGGACCCGCTTGATCAGCTCCGACGCCACGCCCTGATTCCGGTACTCCGGAAACACGTTCGTGGAAAGCAACGTGATCGCATCGCCCTGCTCTGCATAGGTGATCCCGCCGATGAGTGTGTCACCGCTGATTGCTTCGTAGGTGTGCGTGTCTGCGTTGTTTACCACGTAGAAGTCGATGCCCAGCTGATGCGTACTGTCCACTTCGCGGACGAGCTCCCTCTGGTCTTCGCTGAGGAAGCCGCGTCCGTCGGGGTATCCGGCTTCGTCGGGGTATTCGTTCTCCGGGCTGTTCTCGGCCATGATCAGCCCCCTCTCGTCCGGCCTGATGACCGGACACTACAGCGAAGCAAGCGAATCAGTCCAGCACCGACCGGGCCCTGTTCGGGCGCGCGGATGAATACGGGCAGCTGTCGCGACGCAGGCTCGTGCAGGTCGATCGGGACCAGGTACTAGATGTACCCGGCCATGAGGTTGGTGGCGTTTCCGGTCTTGTGAAAGGGGAGAACCTCCGGGCTTAGTGGAGATGTCTGACGTCTTCACGAACTCGGAGGTTCTCGTGTCCCACCGTAATGCCCGCTTGACCGTGCACGGCAGGCTGCTCATCGTCCATCGTGCCGGTGCCGGGTGGAAGCAGGCGCATATCGCCGCGGCAATGGGCGTGTCCCGACGCTGCGTGAAGCGGTGGCTGGACCGCTACCGCGCCGAGGGTGAAGCCGGTCTCTACGATCGCTCCTCGCGGCCTCACCACGTCGCCAACCGCACCCCCGATGCCAGGGCCGCGGCGGTGGTCGCGATCCGGAAGAAGGAACGAGTCGGCCGTGACGAGGTCGCGGCCCGCACCGGGGTGCCGGCGCGGACGGTGTCGCGCATCATCGCCCGGTCCGGGCTGCCTCGTCTGGTCGATCTGGACCCGATGACCGGGGAGCGGATCCGCGCGTCGAAGACCACAGCGGTCCGCTATGAACGCGAGCAGCCCGGCGAGCTGGTGCACATGGACGTGAAGAAGCTCGGTCGCATCCCCGACGGCGGCGGGTGGAAGGCGCACGGCAGAGCGATGGGCTCCACAGCCGCCCGGAAACAGACCGTCGTCGGCTACGACTACGTGCACTCCGTCGTCGACGACCACTCCCGGCTCGCATACTCCGAGGTCCTCCCCGACGAGAAGGGCCCGACCTGCGCCGCGTTCCTCGAACGCGCCATCGGCTACTTCGCCGCGCACGGCATCCCCCGCATCGAGCGGCTGATCACCGACAACGCCTGGGCCTACCGATGGTCGCTGCGCGGCGTCTGCGGCGCGCACGGCATCCGGCAGAAGTTCATCAAACCGCACTGCCCGTGGCAGAACGGCAAGGTGGAGAGGTTCAACCGGACCCTGCAAACCGAATGGGCCTACCGGCAACCGTTCACCTCGAACGACGACCGCACCGCAGCACTTGACCCCTGGCTCGAGCACTACAACACTGGACGACGCCACTCAGCCCTCGGAGGCAACCCCCCGATCAGCCGACTGCAACCAACGTCCTGACCCCGTACAACTAGAGGGCGTCGCCCCTAGTACGCGCCCCCCAGCTTCCGCGGTCGGACCGGGTGCTCGCTGAGGATCGAGATCCGGTTGAAGGCGTTGATCGTCACCGCGACCCATTCGGCCGCGGCGAACTCGACATCGCCCAGGAGGTTCCTTGCCCCGGCCAGGTCGGCACGCGCGTCCTCGGTCAACGGCAGGACGGTCGCTGCCTCGGCGATGGCCAGCATCGCACGTTCGCGCTCGTCGTAGATGCTCGAGTCGCGCCAGGCGGCCAGCATGTCGAGCTTCTGCTGGGGAACGCCGGCGCGCCGCGCCTCGCGGGCGTGGAGGTCGAGGCAGAAGGCGCAGGCGTTGAGCTGGGAAGCGCGCACCTTGATGAGCTCGACCTCCTGCTCGGTCACTCCCGCGCGGACCACCTCCTGCACGACCGTCGTGGAGAGGGCTTGCGCGGCGCGCCACGCATCGGGCAGGGCCTTGTCGAGGAAGGGGCGCATGCTCTCATTCAACCTCACGGAGGTTGGCGCGTCGGGCGCGTCGCGCTCCGAAGAGCCGCGCGATGCGGTTCTGCCACGCGATGAGGACGCGCGGCTCCCCGTGCTGGTGGCGGATCCGGTTCTGCAGCCGCGGGTCCCTCGCCTGCGCGCGCGGGTGCTTCTGCTGCAGGGCGCGGCCGTGGGTGCGAGCCGAGTGGTCCGGTACGCCGGGGACGCGGTGCGTGGCCTCGTGGAGGGCGTGGGTGAGTCGGTTCACGATGTACTCCTATCGATTCCGTCGGGGATGATGACAAGTCGCCGGCCGCGGAGGTCGGTGCGGGTCCACGCCTCGGCGATGCGGCTGAGCGGCATCGTCTCGACGGCGACCGTCAGCCGCCCGTCGCGGACCCAGTCCACGACCTGCTGATACGCAGCGCCCATCGTGGCTGCCGCTGCGCCCCGCTGCCTCGCCGATCTGGACGAGGCGCGTCGGCCTGCTGAGCGTGAAGCTCGCCGGGATGAGCGCGCGGGTGAGTAATTCGGTCGGACGTCCCCACAAATAGTCGAGGATGACGTCGTATCCTGCGCCGGCCTGCTCGGAGAAGGCCTGCACGAGGTCGTCGTCCGCGATGGCTGTGTCGATGGTGGCATCGGCGCCGAGGTCCTCGAGCTCGCGGAGCGCGGCGGCATCCCGCCCCGTCGCGACGATGCGGCCAGCGTCGAGCAGTCGCGCGATCTGGATCGCGAGCCTGCCCGCGACGCCGGTGCCGCCCTGGATCAGGACGGTTTCTCCCGGTTGCAGGCCGCCGGCGGTCTGCATGCTCATTGCGGTGATCGCCGACGAGAGCGAGGCCGCGATCTCCGGTGCGATCCCGTGGGGGATCGGCATCGCGTATCCGGCCGGCACGACCACGCGCTCGGCGAGTGCGCCCGCAGGCGGCTTCAGCCCCCCGAATCCGACGAGCGTGCCGTCAGCGAGCCGTCCGACGCCGTCGAAGCACGGGATCGCGGGCAATGCAGCAACGAAATCGGCGGCGGCGTAGTGCGTGCCGGCGACGAACGCACGGTCGACGTTCTCCACGGCGACGGCTTCGACCGTGACGACGACCTCGCCGTCACCCGCGGACGGCTCGGGATGGTCGCGGTATTCCGGGATCGCTCCGACCCGATCGATGAGTGCGGCCTTCATGATCCACCCTCTCTTACAGTGTTAGAGAACTATGCTTTGTCTAACACTGTTCGAGCGGGATGGCAAGGTATGACGTGGCAGTGAATCGCGAACGCATCCTCGATGAGGCGCTCCAGCTGGTCGACGACGAGGGCCTCGACGGTCTGAGCTTGCGCAACCTCGCCCGTCGGCTGGATGTCCAGGCGCCGACGCTCTACTGGCACGTGAAGAACAAGACGGAGCTGCTCGACGGTCTCGCCGACGCGATCATGGACGATGCCATCTCGAGGGTGCCGGAACCCGGCGCCGAAGACGTCCGAGAGTGGTTCCTCGGCGCGCTGGTCGGGCTCCGCGCCGCCCTGCTGCGACATCGCGACGGCGCCCGCATCGTCTCGGGAGCGACCCGGTCGCTGCGGCGCGGCGACTTCTCCGAACTCGCGATGGCGACGCTCGTCCAGCACGGATTCGAGCTCCAGCAGGCGCGGCTGCTCGTTCTGACCTCCGAGCGTTACACGGTCGGCTGGGTCCTCGAGGAGCAGGCTCCGGCGCCCGAAGGGCCTCCGCCGACAGAGGCGGACGTGCGGTCGCGCTGGCCGGTGGCCACGCAGGCGATCAGCGACTACTTCGTCGGCAACGGTCGTACCAGGGATGACCTATTCGCCGACGGCGCCCGTCTCATCCTCTGCAGTTGAGTCTTCACGATGTGGCGACACCACCAGACCGGCCGTAGTGGCGGCTGGTAGACGTGTCCGCCTTCCACCAGACGGCATCGGATTCAGCGCACCACGGTGCTCTCGGGCGCAGAAGACCAGCGGGCTGGTCACCACCAATCGCCTTCATCGAGCCACCCGCCGAACCCGGCCCCATCGTCGAACGTCGCCCACAGGGCCGACGTGACCGCGATGTCAGCAATGGTGTCCAAGATGGAATAGCCCACCACTGCTGCGACCAGCGGATCATCCGAGTTTGCGAGGATCCGCCGGATCGCACCGGGGCGACGTTTTTCGAGCCGGGCGGCGGCCTTCGCCAGGCTTTTCGGCCGCGCGTCGGCAGGGGCGTCTCCGCCCGGGGTCGCCTCCGCGGTGAAGCGCTCGAACAACAGATCCAGCTGGGCGGGAGTGAGCTTCTCGAATGCCTCCACGTGCACCCGCTGGATGGTTCTCGACGACGACGACGCGACAAGGCGCTCGTAGCGCGCGACGGCAGCACCGTCCTCTCGCGTGACACCGTCCAGCCGTTCGGTGGGGAGGTCCAACTTGCGCCCGAAGACGCGGTCGACGATGTTCATGACGAGGCTCCTGTCGTGCTGATGCTGCTTTCCGATCGGCCGTAGGTCTCGAGGAGCCGCAGCCAGATTTCGGAGACGGTAGGGAATGCGGGCACGGCGTGCCACAGTCGGCTCAGGGGGATTTCACCGACGATTGCGGTGGTCGCGGTCTGAACGAGTTCGGCGACATCGGGCCCGACGAAGGTCGCTCCGACGATGACCTGCCGGTCGTCGTCGACGACCATGCGGCCGCGGCCGCGGTAGCCGGTCCGTGACAGTGCCGCACCGGCAACCCAGCCGAGGTCGTAGTCGACCACGCGGACGTTCAGCCCTGCCGCGCGCGCTCTATCGGCGGTGCGGCCGACGGCTGCGACTTCGGGTGAGGTGAACACGACCTGCGGGACGGCGGTGTGGTCGGCTGTGGCGACGTGGGCGCCCCACGGACCTTCGTCGAGTGCCGTTCCGGTCGCGCGGGCGGCGATCGCATCGCCGGCAGCGCGGGCCTGGTACTTGCCCTGGTGGGTGAGCAGTGCTCGCCTGTTGACGTCGCCGACGGCATACAGCCAATTCGTTCCGCGCACCAGGAGAGTGTCGTCGGTGGTCAGCCAGTCGCCGGGAGTGAGTCCGACGCTCTCCAGGCCGAGGTCGCCGGTCGCCGGCGCCCGACCGGTCGCGACGAGCAGTCGGTCAGCGGTGATGGTTCCGGCGGTGGTGCGGATCACGTACTCGTCGTCCTGGTGCTCGACACTCTGCGTATCGGTGTGCAGGAGAACCGTGGCGCCGGCGTGCTGGAGGGCTTCCCTCACCGCCTCCGCTGCGAAGGGCTCCATGCCTCCGAGCAGGTCGCCGCGGGCGATCACGGTGACCTCGGCGCCGAGCGACCGATAGGCCGTGGCCATCTCGGTGGCGACTACTCCGCCGCCGAGGATCGCGAGGTGGCGAGGAAGGGTCCGGACTGCCGTCGCCTCACGGTTGGTCCACGGCTCGGATGCCGCGAGTCCCGGGATGTCGGGGATCCGTGCCGTCGAGCCTGTCGTCACCGCGACCGCGTGGCGGGCGCGCAGCACGACGGTTCTGCCGTCCGGGCGCTCGACGGTCACCGTCCGTTCACCGGTCACCCGGCCGTGCCCACGGAGGAGTGCGATCCCCGCCGTCTCCAGCCAGCGCACCTGGGAGGCGTCCGACCAGTCGCTGGTGGATTCGTCCCGTCGCTTCAAGACCGCCTCGAGGTCCAAGCGGTCGGCGATCGTTTCGGATACCCCCGGTGTCGCGCTGGCGAGCTCGAGCACGTGCGCCGGGCGGAGCAGCGCCTTCGAGGGCTCGCACGCCCAGTACGAGCATTCACCGCCTACCAGCTCCCGTTCGACGATAACGGTCTCAAGGCCGCCCTGGACGGCTCGGTCCGCGACGTTCTCGCCTACGGGCCCGGCGCCGATGACGACGAGGTCCACCTCGCGGGTTTCGCTGCGCGTGTCCATCAGCGGCCCGGTGCGCGGGTGACGATCTGCTGGATGGTCCAGGTATTGCCGTCGGGGTCGGAGAAGGAGGCGTAGCTTCCGTAGCTGTCGCTGGCGGGGTGCGGGCCGGGGACGCGGTTGTAGTCGCCTTCGTAGTGGAAGATTCCGTCGGCGTCGTGCCAGATGGGGCTGACGTCGATGCCTTTCTCGCGAAGTTCGTCGCGGGCGGCGGCGAGGTCGCGGGTGATGAGGTGGAGGCCGTACGACGACCCGGGGAGTGCGCTGGTCAGTTTCTCTCCGAAGATGATCGATGCCTCGGATCCTGGGGGAGTGGCTTGGACGACGCGGAGGCCCTTGTCGGTCGAGAAGTCGGCGTCGAGACGGAAGCCGGCTTGCTCGTAGAAGCCTTTGGCGCGGTCCACGTCCGAGACGGGGATGACGGCGATTTCGAGTTTCAGTTCCACGATCGGATCCCTTCATAACTGGTTAGAACGGTTATGAGCTTGGCATATCCATCCATAACCTGTCAAACCAGTTATTTCGATCGTCGGATCGTGCCATCACCGGGCAGCTCCAGGATCATGTCCACTCCGATCCGTTCCACGAAGCGCTCGTCGTGACTCACCACCACGAGCGCGCCTCGATAGGCGTCGAGGGCCTCGGCCAGCTGTTCGACGCTGGCGATGTCGAGATTGTTCGTCGGCTCGTCGAGCACGAGCAGCTGAGCCGGAGGATCCATGAGCAGCAGCGTCGCCAGCTGAACCCGGAAGCGTTCGCCGCCGGACAGCGTGGAGACGGGACGCTCCGCTGCGGCGCCTCGGATCAGGAGCCGCGCAAGCTGGTTGCGGACGTCTCCCGGTGACATCGTCGGCGCAACCTGACGGACGTTCTCGACGGCGCTCGTCGTCCCATCGAGCCGGTCGAGCCGCTGCGGCAGGTAGCCGGCTCGATCGACCAGGAGCGTCGCATCCGGGCCGCCGTCCCGCGGCGATCCGGAGTCTTCGGAGAGAAGTCGTCGCAGCAGTGTGGACTTGCCGGCCCCGTTGTCGCCGACGATGGCCACTCTTTCCGGGCCTTGTACGACGATCGTCTGAGTGCCGTCGCGGAATTCCGCGATTCGTCGTCCGGCCGGCACATTCGGGTCGGGAAGGTTCACGTGGATGTGCGCCTCGTCGCGCACCCGCGCGTCCGCCGCGTCGAGCGCGGCCTGCGCTGCCGCGATCTTGTCGTCCATTCCCGCACGCATCGCCCCGGCGGAGGCTTGTGCCTTGCTGGCGCGGTTGCCGGCCAGGATCTTCGGTATGCCGCCGCCCTGTTGGGTCTTCTTCGCGGTTCGTTCACGGCGTGCGAGCTTCGTCTCCGCCTCCACCCGCTGCCGCTTCTCGACCTTGAGCGCCTGCTGTGCAGACCGGGCGGCCTGTGCGGCGGCCAGCTGGTCGAGCTCGAGCTGCGCCTTCCATTCGCTGTAGGGGCCGCCGAATGTCTCGAGACGGCCGGCGTGCAACTCGGCGGTCACCTCCATGCGCTCGAGGAGCTCGAGGTCGTGGCTGACCACGATGAGCGCGCCGGACCATTCGTCGATCAGGTCGCCCAGGGCGCGGCGGGCTCTCCTGTCCAGGTTGTTCGTGGGTTCGTCGAGCAGCGTTATCGGCGTTCGTCGGAGCGCGAGTCCCGTGACGGCGATGAGCATGGCTTCGCCGCCCGACAGCGTTCCGACCCGCGTGCCCAGGTCGGCGGCGCCGAAGCCGATGGACTCCAGACTCCGGCCGGCTCGCGCTTCGATATCCCAGTCGTCCCCGATGGTGTCGAAGTGCGCCTGGTCGACGTCGCCCTGTTCGATCGCGCGGAGCGAGGCGATGATGCGACCGATTCCGAGCAGGTCGGCGACAGAGGCGTCTGTGTCCAGGGTGATCGTCTGCGGGAGGTACCCGACCTCGCCGCTCACGTCGATACGCCCCGAGGAGGGGGTCAGCTCGCCGGCGATGAGCTTCAGGAGGGTGGATTTGCCGGCGCCGTTGTCGCCGATCAAACCGGTCCGTCCGCCGGTGAAGGCGCCGTTGAGGTGGCGGAGGGCGGGCGAGCCGTCCGGCCAGCTGTAACTGACGTCGTGCAAGGCGACGACGGAGGTGTGGGTGTTGGGCATGGGTCGTGTCCGATCTGCCCGGCGTGCCGGGCGTCGAGGCGTGACCGATCCGGGACGTCGGGATGCGCAGTGCGAGATCTCCGACGGTGAACGGATGAGTCGAGGGGAAAGGCATACGGCCGGCCGGGGATGGCGGGCGGAATGCGTGTCGAAGTGGAGATGCGGCGGCTGCGGCGACAGGGGATCCGATGATCAACCCCGTGCCGGTGTTCAATCCGCTCAGCCGCCGATCCTCCGGCGGCTAGGCTCTGTCGACCTCGATTTCCACGAGCCCATGATAGCGAACGCGGGCGAGGTGCCCGACCCGTCGCGACGGGTCGGGCACCTCGCCTCATTGAGGAACGGTTGCGGTGAGGCTCAGCCAGAAGAGACTGTGGTGCTGCGCGCCCACCGTGGTCTCCACTTTCGAGTCGGGAGCCTGGAACGACAACACGCGGTGACGGAGGACGTCGTACTTCGGCCAGACCTGTCCGGCGGTCGCCGGATTCCCCGTTGCGGCGAAGTGGACCCAGGCGGATCGGATGGTGTCGGCCAGGTGCTCCTGGTCCGCGGACAGGGAGCCGGGCAGCGGAGCGTTGGGCAGGTCGAACAGGTACTGAAGCTCCGACTGGTGCGTCGCGGTCGAGCCGAGGGCGGGCGGCACGAACCGCTCGGGCGCGCTGTTGTCGTTGAAGTCGTACGCGTAGGTCGGCACGTGCAGCGATGCGGCGGCATCGAGGGCCAGCGCCGGCGTGGAGAAGTTCGCGTCCGAGTTGAGCGCGCTGAACGCCAGTGCCGGAGAGGCGTACGCGGACAGCGGGTATTCGGCCGCGATACGGGCCGCAGTGGCAGCGGTCACCCCGAAGTTGGACGCGATGGTCGACTGGTAGGTCTCCGTCGTGATCGGCCCCGGGAGAATGGTGGTCGCGCCCTTGGTCACACTGAGGCCGAGCTCGGTGAAGATGCGCTCCTCCTCGGTGTTGGCTCCGTTGAGGAGGGGAACCCGGTTGAAGCGTCCCGTTGCGATCGCCTGCAGCACAGGCTCCCTCAACACGGCGCCGTCGACGTAACCCGGCGTGATCGAGAGCGGTTCGTTGCGCAGCAGCTCCGCGAGTGGAACATTCCGGAGGCAGTCGGCGCTCTGGTCGGCACATCCGAGCGCGGAGGCGACCGTCGTTCCCTCAGCCTCGGCGGTGGCGAGTGTCTTCTGCTGAGGAGCGAACGCGCCGCTCTCGACGATCGCGCTCTGGAACAGGCCGGCGGCGGAGGGCGACGCGAGTTGAGCGAGGACCGAGAGCCCTCCGGCGGACTGGCCGTCGATCGCGACATGGCGGGGGTCGCCGCCGAACTGGCGGATGTTGTTCTGGACCCATCGGAGCGCCGCCTGCTGGTCTTGCAGGCCGTAGTTGCCCGCGGGACCGCCGGGGCGCTCTGCCAGCGCGGGGTGGGCGAGGAACCCGAGCAGGCCGAGGCGGTAGTCGACGGTCACCACGACCGCGCCTTTCGCCGCGAGCTTCGTGGCGTCGTAGTCGGCCCCCTCGCCGATGGCGAAGCCGCCTCCGTGGATGAAGACGATCACCGGCAGCGGTTTGCTGTCGCTGCTCGCGGCCGCGGGGCTGGTCACGTTGAGGTACAGACAGTCCTCGCTGCTGCCATTGGGGCTCGGGGCGTTCTGCGGGCAGACGGGCGGGTAGGCGGTCGTCTCCCGCGTGCCCGTCCAGTGGGCGGCGGGTTGCGGGCTCCGCCAGCGCAGCTCGCCGGTCGGCGGCGCCGCGTACGGGATGCCTCGGAACTCGTGAACGCTCCCGTTGGCCAGCCCGTGCACGCGGCCGGCGTCCGTGGTGACGTACAGCGGCGCGGGTGAGGGTGCCGTGGTGGCCGAGGCGGGCGAGGCGAATGCGACGGCGCTGAGCGTCGCGGCTGCTGCGGCGATCAGGGTGTGGAGGAGCCGACGAGCGGGACGGCTCGACGTCGCTCGGAGCTTCGTCATGACGATGAGTCCTTTCCGGTGAGGGTTGTCAGACCGCTTTGAGCGGGCCGGCGAACGACTTCTTGAGAGTGGACGGGCCGACGATCGGCAGGAGACCGGCCAGCAGCTTCTGGCCGAACTTCTCGGGGCGGCGCGTGAGCTCCACGTCGATCCGGGTGCCGGCCGCGTCCGGAGTCAGGGTGAACAACCAGCCCCCGCCGGGCCCGAAGACCTTGGAATCGTGCGTGGTGATGGTGACGGTTCCGCGGGCACGGTCCCATTCGTACCGGGCGCGCTCCCACGCCTGCGCAGTGCCTTCGGTGACTTCCGCCCAGCTGTCGCCGAGCATGTGGACCCGGAAGTGGTCGTGGTCGATGCTCGACCAGGCGGCGGGGCGGGCGTCGGAGAAGTCCGTGAGGACGTCCATCGCGGCGTCGCGGTCGAGGGCGGAGGTGAGGCTGAAGCGGGTGACGCTCATGGTCGGTCCTTTCATGACCTGGATTGAATAACCGGTTGGAATGGTTATGACCTTGGCAGACGAAGACATAACCTGTCAAACAGGTTGTCCACGAAGGGCCAAACCCATTAGACTGGTTACATGACTCATGCGTTCCCCTGCGGCACGCTGCCGCTCGACTTCGTCGGCACGCTCCGCGCACGCCGAAACCCGAGCCCCACCGAGAAGCTCGACAACCCCGCCGCCTTGAGCGACTGGTTCGTCGAGGCGGGGATGCTCGATGACGCTCCGCCGGCCGACGACGCCGCGCTCGCGCGAGCGGTCGAGGTCCGCGAGAGCATCTACTCGCTGGTGGATGCGACGATCCGTCATCAACCGCTCCCCGCCGAGGCGATCGCCCACCTGAACGCGGCGTCGGCCGCACTCCCCGTGCGGCTGGAGCTGCGCGACGGCACCCTGCGACGGAGCGGCACGGTCGATGAGGGCCTCGCCAGCCTCGCGCGCGAAGCGGTCGCGATTCTCGGGGGAGAGGAGGCCGCACTGCTGCGTGAGTGCGGACGACCCGAGTGCACGCAGGTCTACCTCGACCGGTCGCGCGGTCATCGGCGCGAGTGGTGCTCGATGAAGACCTGCGGCAACCGGGTCAAGGCATCCGCCTTCCGCGAGCGGCAGCGCGCAGCGGCGGCGTGAGTAGTCGAGCGTGGTCCGGGTTCGTCGCTGCGTAGCCGTTCAGGCGACGAGCCGGTGTCGGCCCACGCGGCCGGGAGCGCTCGACTGCGTCGTCTCAATCGGCATGGAAGGACTCAGCGTTCCGGGTTGGCGGTGATCAGAAGTGTTGCTGCGCGGGCTCCCGCCGTGCCCACGAGGGCGGCGGCCGCACCGTAGCGCTCACGGTAGGCCGCCTCGATACGCCGGTCATCGCCCGCTGACGGCTGGAACCGCACGGAGATCAGCCTGCCGTCGACCTGGATGGTGCCGACGCCCGAGCCCACGGCCGCCTGGAACCAGCGTGAACGCACCCCGCTGAACGCCCGGATGAAGAGGTCCTGACCCACGGTGACCATGCCCAGTTCGACCGAGTCGTCCCCCTCGCTCCCGGCCGAGAGCCGAAGCGAGGAGGCAGCGTCGAATCGCCGGAGTTCCGCGTCCGTCCATGCTCTCATCGCCCCCGGCCCTCCCCGGCCGTGCTCTCCGCGCGGGCCGGCTCCGACCACGACGCCAGGATGCGCAGCGCGTCGTTCGAGGGGCTGCCGCTCTCGGCCGTCAGCACCATGAGGCGCTGACCGCTGCCGTCCGGACTCGACCATGTGTCGCAGTCGAGAGTGAGCTCGCCGACGACGGGGTGCCGGTAGTGCTTCGTCCCGTAGGAGGCAGAACTCACATGCCGCTCGGCCCACCAGGTGCGGAAGTCCGCGTCGCGCAGCGAGAGCTCGCCGACGAGCGAGGCGAGTTCAGGGTCTTCCGGCTCGGCGGCCGCCTCCATGCGAAGAGCGGCAACGGCGTCGCGGGCGTCATGGTGCCAGTCGCGGTGCATGTCACGGACGCCGGGGTGCAGAAACAGCATCCGCAGGTAGTTCCGTTGCGAGGGCGGGATGACGCTGAAGTCGGTGAACAGCGCGGCGGCGGCCGGGTTCCAATCCAGTACGTCGAGGCGGCGTCCCAGCACGAGCGCGGGGGTGCACGTAAGCTGTTCGAGGAGCCGCCGCAGCGCCGGGCGGACCGGCTGGCGCGCCCTGCGTCGGCGGGGTGCCGCGTCGACCGCGTGCGCGACCTCGTAAAGGTAAGCGCGCTGATCCTCGTCCATTCGGAGGGCGCGGGCGAGGACTCCCAGCACACCGCGTGAGGGCGGGACCCGCCCCTGCTCCAGCCTGGTGTAATAGTCGACGCTGATCGCCGCGAGCGCAGCCGCCTCCTCTCGCCGCAGTCCGGCGACGCGCCGATGGCCGCTCGCCTCGGGGAGCCCCACCTCCTCTGGCCGAAGGCGCGCGCGGCATGCCTTGAGGAATGCGCCGAACTCGGAGCGCTCCGCCGAATCATTCATGGCTCCAGTGTTCCGTGCCGGCCGGGTCTGTGGGAGGGAAGGATCATTCCCCGGCAGATTCGTGCTGCTTACATGTCGTGAACGTCGTGTCGAGCATGGACTCACCTGGCGGTAGCCGCCGCCGGAATCCTTAGGAACGGAATCATCATGACCACACGCAACGACGTCACCTTCGACAGCGCCGGGATCTCCATCGCCGCCCATCTCTACGTGCCGGATGCAGCGTCCTCCGGCTTCCCCGCCCTGGTCGTCGGTCACCCCGGCTCCGGCGTGAAGGAGCAGGCCTCTGGTCTCTACGCGTCGCGACTGGCGGCGGAGGGCTTCGTGACGCTTGCCTACGACGCCGCATACCAGGGCGCGAGCGGCGGCACTCCTCGGGGACTCGAGGACCCCGCCCAGCGAATCGAGGACATGAAGGCGGCAGTCTCCTACCTGACGACCCTCGAGCTCGTCGATTCGCAGCGCATCGGTCTGCTCGGCATTTGCGCCTCGGGCGGCTACTCGCTCATGGCGACCGCGAGCGACCATCGGATCCGGTCGCTGGCGACCGTCTCGCCCGCTGATGTCTCGCGGCAGTTCCGGTACGGCGCGGACGGCGCCCAAGACCCTGCAGTGTTCCAGGGCATGCTGGATGCCGCCGCTGCGGCACGCACCGCCCAAGCGGCCGGTGAGGACGTCGCCGGCATCCCGCTGTTCCCCGAGACCGTCGAGCAGGCGCGCGCCGCAGGAGGCGAACACGGCGCAGAGGGCTTCGACTACTACTGCACCCCGCGTGCCGCCCACGATCGCGCCGCGCGCACGTTCGACTGGGCCAGCGTGGACAAGCTGGCCACGTTCGACGCTTTCACGCAGGTCCCGCTGATCGGCGACCGCCCCTTGTTCATGGCCATCGGCTCCCGCGCTGTGACCGCATGGATGGGGATCGACGCCTACCAGCGCGCGGTCGGCCCGAAGGAGCTGCTCTGGGTCGACGGCGCCAGCCACGTCGACCTGTACGACCGCGACCCCTACGTGGCCACCGTGGTTGAGCAGCTTGCGGACTTCTACCGCAGGACGCTCGCGGTCGGTGTGTGAGCCGGCCGGAGCGGCGACCAAATTGTCGGGACGGGCACGGCGCACCATCGAGCTACGATGATGGATCCGGGCGGCTCAAAACCGCCGGACAGACCGTGCTGCGCAGTCGAACGTAACTCTGGAGCGTCTTATGATCACCACTATCGCCCTTCTCAAGGCCCGCGAAGGACTCGGGCGGGATGAGTTCATCGACTACTACGAGAACCACCACGTCCCCCTGATCCTCAGCAAAGCGCCTGCGCCCGACTACTACGTTCGCAACTACCTGCCTCCAGTCGACGAGCGTCGGTTCTCAGCCGGCTTCGATGTGATGACGCACATGAAGTTCCCCGACGAAACCGCCTACCGCTCCTGGCTGGCGCTGGTCCTCGCCGAAGGGTCGGGGGTGGCTGAAGACGAGGCGCGATTCCTCGACCGATCTCAGACTCGCTCATGGATCGTCGAAGAGCACGGCATCGGATGACTGCGAAGCCCTCGAGCTATCGAGGCGTCCTGCACCGGACCCGACTCAGCGTGATTTCGAACCTCGGAACTCAAACAGCTCGATTTAGCAGGCGCACCAGAAACTCGTATCCCGGATAAGACTGTGTAGAGTAGTACCTATGGATATCGAGGTCGACAGAATCTAGCCACCGAACTGCCGGTGGCGCTCACCATTCGCGGGCACATCACAAGCCCGGGTGACTGACCTCTTCCTGCGTTGATCTCTCACAGTGAGGCGTCGGGAAACCTTCGCCGCTCAGCGCGGCCGAAGCCTCGCATCGGCATGTTCGCGATCCTTCCGACACTGGTCGCGATGAGCCGAACCCACAGGGAACCTGTGGCGTGGCCTCCTCCTCGACGGGCAACGAGCCTGACCAGGGGCCATTTGTGCGCTGTCGTCTTCGCTGCGAATCGGGCCGTTCCGTGCTCTCCGCATAAGGCCGGTGTCGGTTGTGCCGTTCAGTCTCACTGATCCGCAATCTTCTTCGCGAAAGGCCATCCCAATGCAGCACCGCAAATCTCGCGCCCGGACTCAACATCGTCGCGCCCACTGGACGGCAAAGGCCACTGCCCTCACCAAATGCACGAATCCGGCCTGCGGCAAGCAGACCCCTGCTCATCGTGTATGCCAGCACTGCGGCTACTATCGCGGGCGCCAGATCCTTCCCACTGCGGGCGGTGACACATGAACACCGCTCTGACCGCCCGCAGTGGATGGATGCGCATTCGCGAGCACCTGGCCGACTCAGGGCAACCCGCATTCCGGTTCAAGCAGTTGATCGCCGCCTGGCAGAACTCGACCGCGGAGACCTTCGATCAAGTGCACGCACTGCCTGCCACGCTTCGCGCTGAGCTGTCGGAAATGTTCGGTTCTAGCCTGCATCCGCTGACCCCCGTCGAGGTGCAGCGCGACGACCACCTGGAGAAAGTACTCTTTACATCAGAGTCTGGCGCACGGATCGAAACGGTCGTGTCGCATTACAGGTCAGGGTGGGATTCAATGTGCGTATCCTCCCAAGCCGGATGCGGTCTGGGCTGCACCTTCTGCGCGACTGGGGCAGTGGGGCTCATTCGCAACCTCACCGCCGACGAGATCGCCGCCCAGGTCATGCACCCGCAATGGACCCATAGCTGACTTCAGCCGACTACGCAGGATACTCGCCTCGACGGATCACCGTGTCCACTGTCGGCTTCGCTCCAAACCTCGCCCGACTGGTTGAAGAGCACCCTCAGTTGACGCTCACGCTCTGCGTACATTCGCCATTCCCCGAGCAACGCGCGCAGATCATCCCCATGGAGGAGCGGTATCCGTTACAGGAGAATCTCGAGATTCTCGACAGTCACGCTGTGGCGAGCCGGCGGAAGATCTACCTCGCCTATCTTCTTATCGCCGGCGCCAACGACAGTGCTGAACACCTCGACGCGCTCGCGCATCTCGTCCACAGTCGCTCCCGTCCTGACTTGTTCCACGTGAGCGTTATCCGTTACAACGAGGCCCTCGGTGCCGACCTACGCTACGCGGCGCCAAGCAGCAGCCAGGTGCACGAATTCGCATCAGGTCTCGAAGCTCAGGGAGTTCATGCGACGCGGCGTCGCCAGCTCGGAGCAAGCATCGACGCCGCGTGTGGGCAACTCCACGCCCGCTACCTCAGCCCCCCGACCACACGAATATCGTGGCGAGCACCAACCTCATTCCAGGCCTCAGCCGGTCAGATCCGGCGGCCCCCACACCGGCGCCGCCGGATCGATCGCGGTCGCGATTCGCCCGCAGATCGCAGCCAGCTGGCGCACCTGTGCCTCGGTGAGCGGCTCGAAGACGAGTTGTTCGACGAGGGCGTGGTGCGCCGGGTTGGCTCGCACGACCTGCTCGTGGCCCTCCGGCGTGAGGATCGCCAGGGTGAAGCGGCCGTCGGTGGCGTCGACCTCCCTGCGCACCCAGCCCTTCTTCTCCAGACGGGAGATCGCCCGCGAGAGCCGGGAGAGCGTGCTGTTCGCGTAGTCGGCGAGCGTGCTCAGCCGCAGCGTGCGGTCGGATGCGGTGGCGAGCGCGTACAGCAGGCCGTGCTCGTAGTGGGTTACCCCGCTGTCGCGCAGCAGCTGGGCGTCGAGCGCGGCGGGCAGCCGCTCAAGCACGGTGGCGATGGCTGCCCAGGCCTGGAGGTGGGCAGGGCTCAGGCCGGGGAGCTCGTCGGAGGTCGTCATGCTGTGAGCCTAATTGACTTGCTCGGGAAAGTGACATCGCGCTACTCTCACTTTCCTGAGCAAGTGAATCGAAGGAGACGAGATGGATCTGCAACTACGTGGGAAGACGGCGTTCGTCAGCGGTTCGACACAGGGGATCGGGTACGCGGTGGCCTCGGCGCTCGCCGCGGAGGGCGTGCGCGTCGTCGTGAACGGCCGCCGGGAGGAGTCCGTCGCGGCGGCGGTCGCCGCGCTCCGGGCCGCGTACCCCGGCGCTGAGCACTCCGGGCTGGCCGCCGACTTCGGCGACCCCGCCCAGGTGGACGCGCTGCTCGGCAGCCTGAGCGCCGTCGACATCCTCGTCAACAACGTCGGGCTGTTCGACCTGGCGCCATTCGGCGACATCGCCGACGACGAGTGGGCGCGCTACCTGGAGGTCAACCTGATGAGCGGCGTCCGGCTCTCGCGGCACCTGCTGCCCGGCATGCTCGAGCGCGGCTGCGGACGCATCGTCTTCGTCAGCAGCGAGTCCGGCGTGAACGTGCCGGCCGACATGATCCACTACGGCGTGACGAAGGCGGCGATGATCGCCCCCGGCAACGGGCTCGCCAAGCTCACGCGGGGCACGGCGGTCACGGTGAACACGGTGCTCGGCGGCCCGACCTACTCGGACGGCGTCACCGCGACGGTGGAGTCGATCGCGGCCGCGCAGTCCGCGCCGGTCGACGCGGTGAAGGCCGCGATCATTGGGCAGAACCGCACCACCCTGCTCGAGCGATTCCTCGAGCCGACGGAACTGGCTTCGCTGGTCGCCTACCTCGCGAGCCCGCTCGCCTCCGCGACCAACGGCGCCGCCGTCCGCGCCGACGGCGGAGTGCTCACGGGGCTTCTGTAGTCCCCATCGACTCCACCCGCTCGCCGACTCGGCCCTCTGAGCGCCGGCCGCATCAATCCCACGCTCTCCGCACTGACTGCTGTATGGCGCGGATCGTGAACGGTCGTCGGCTCGATCGCCGCGCTCGCGAGTGCGGCTGTGCCCGGACGAATTCGTCCCGTTTCGCCGCCCCACGAGAGCACCCTTCTGCGACCGGAGTCTCGCGAACGGGTTGACGCCCCTCGAACGGGAGGTCGACACTGTCTCGTGCAGGCGGGGGATTGGGGACGCCGTGAGAGGGACGCAGAGGCAAAGAGCACGCAGGTCGCGACCGCTCGCGCTCGTGCTGGCGGTGGCGGCGGGACTGGTCGCGGCGGTGGTCCCCGGCCTCTGGGTGGCGCAGCCGGCCTTCGCTGTGACCGGCGTGAACCCGATCGCAGAGTGCGTCCTCCCCGTCTCCGGCGGGACCGGGCCGGGGACGACCTGGAATGCGCTGTTCGGTTGGGAGTCGCAGGGCCCCGACGGCGAGCTCACCATCCCGCAAGGTCCGCAGAACCAGGTCACCTCCGGGACCGTGGTCTCGGGTCCTCTCCCCACGACCTTCACCAAGCCTGCTCGCCACGCGGACGGGACGCTGCGGGATCCGGTCTGGCCGCCGCAGTACATCTCCCGGACGGGGCGCACCCAATGGTGGCCCGACGCCGACGTGACGGTCAGGGTGACGTGGGGCCAGTCGGCGACGTGGTCCCTCGGCGGCAAGACGGCCACGATCACGATGGGTGACACGACCCAGCGGTGCAGCCACCACCTCTTCCTGTCCAAGACGTGGAACGGCTCGCTCACGCCGCCGGCCGACCTCGACTTCCAGGCATTCCAGCTATCGATGCGGATGCTGGAGAATCCGCAGGAACCGACGGTGGTCAACTCCGGCGTCGCTCAATGCCGCTACCAGCAGATCGTCCCCCTCGCCGGCTATCCCGCGGGAATGCCGTATGGTGCGTCCTTCGTGGTACCCGCGGCATTCAGCCCCACGCTGAAATGCGTGTACACGAATGCGGGCCTGCCGTTCACCACGGATTCCGACGGCCTTTGGATCCCCAAGGGCGGCACGTACGTGGTCGACGAGACAGGGCTACCACCCGGCTGGCAGCCGGGCACGGCCGTCGGCGTCCCACACGTCGCGGACTATCAGGATCCGACCGCGACCGAGAAATGCACCTACTATCCCGGCTACGGCACCCCGGCCGCGACGCCCGACATCGACGGCAGCACGATCCCGGAGTTCGGACGCGCATCCAACAAGTGGTGCGTGCAGGCGGTGGACAACCTGGCGGCGCAGGTGTCGGTGACGAAGTCGGTCCAGCCGGCGACCGCGCAGGGGTGGGCCTTCGACTTCACCCTCGACCCGGCGCCCCTCTCCGGGCCAGCCACCCTGACCGCGACGTCCGCCGACCCGACGGTCACGTGGTCCGATCTGGACCCCGCCCAGACGTACACCGTTTCCGAGGCCGCATCGCCTGGCTTTGCGGCCGGCCCGGTCGTGTGCCCCGGCGGGAGGAACACCGTTCATCCGTCGCTCGGGACGACTGCAGCGTGTCGCGTCACGAACCTGGCCGATGCGACGTTGAGCGTCACGAAGACCGTCAGCGGCGCAAGCGCACCGGCCGATTGGGGCTTCGACTTCACACTGCAGCCCGCACCGTCGCAGGGACCGGCGACCCAACGTGCCACGGCTGCTGCGCCCACCGTCACGTTCGCGGGGCTGGTACCGGGGCGCACCTACACGGTCACCGAGGCGGCGGTTCCCGGGTTCACGCAGGTGAGCCTGAGCTGTGCGGGCGGGGGCGCGAACGTGACACCTGCACCCGGCGCGGCGCTGAGCTGCCAGGCCGTGAACGCCGCCGCCGCAGGTGCGGGCGGCGGGTCGACCACGGAACTTGCCGACTCGGGAAGCGCCGTCGTGATCCTTCCGCTGGTCGCTGTGGGCGTCGGCGCCGTGGTTCTGGGTGCCGGGATCCTGCTGCTGCGACGGAAGCGTGCAGCGGGATAGCGCCGGCACGCACGAACGCGCCCGGGCACTACGCCCACCCGTTCCGTACAAGTTGACTCGTTCATCTCTGAAGCGCACTCTTGTGGCGCGCTCAGCGGTTGCCAACGCAGTCTCGACCGGCGTTTCGAAGTCCTACGCGAAACCGCCGACTTCGACCCACGCGCCTGCACGCGGAGGGCTCTCGTATGCTGCCTCCACGCGCGTGTCTGACAGAATCTTCTAGCGATGCCCGATTTGACATCACGCATACACCGTCTTCCGCGAACGCGTTTGACCGCGATTGTGTTGTCCCTTTCAACCTGGGGAGCGGTGCTCCTTCTCGCAATAGCGCTGCCTCCGCTTGGAGGAAACGAAATTGGCCTCAATCAGGTTGCGCGATGGACTTGTGCCGCCGTCAGCGGTGCGATGATTCTCCGATCGTTCTTCATGGGGATCTCGGTGCGGAAAACAAGCGTGCGCTTCCATAGCTGGTTCCAAACAACGGAGATCGACTTCGCGACCGTGAGCAGCATCCAAGAGGAGGCGTATTCCGGCATGATCACCCGCACGGCTGCATTTCCGCCGATTCGAGTTCTCATTGTGATCCGCAACGACGGTAGTGAGAGGGAGTTCTCTGGTGTGCCTCTCTCGCGCCGCACAGCGAAGCGCACGATCGCCGTACTCACTGAGGCGATGTCCGCGAGCAGAGCGTCGCCGTGAGAAACCTCTTGTTGCTAGTTCGGACGAGATCGGAGCAAAGAAGGAATGGATGTGTGGGAACTCGCGCATGAGTACCAGATTGAGCGGGAGGGCGGCTGGTATTTCGACCCCGTGCGAATCATCGGGGTGTACGCCACAGAGCGGGAAGCTGAAGCAGCGCTACAACAGGTGCGTTCTCTCCCGGGATTCGCCGACACCCTCAATTTCGAGGGAGCCAACGGATTGACGATAAGCCGGTACGAGCTGGATGAAGTTCAGTGGACCGAAGGCTTCGTGCGGGTGTCATCGTGAGCCAGCCCAAAGTCGTATTCCACCTGCGATATGTCGATTCCCGCACGACCCCGGGAAACTGGGAGTATTCCGACGGGATGACGATTGGCTATTTCTCGTCCGAGGAGAAGGCGCAACAGGCGTTAGAGCAAGCAAAGAAGCTTCCGGGATTTAGTGAAGACGCCGGATTCTTTATCGATGTCTTTCGCGTCGGAGCTACTGGGTTTCCCCAGGGATTTCAGCCGTCCGTCGACGATGCTGTGATTGACTCCTGGCTCAGCGAATGAATGCTTCCCGGGATGTTCCGCATAGGCGGCGCAGCGTCCGCGACGTCATACGCGTCGTGTTAGTGCTCGTGACGCTGATGATGGCGTCCGCCACCGTGTATTTGCCTCATGCGTGGGTCGATCTCGTTCTTCCCCTCTGCGCACTCAGCGGTTCGCTGGCTTTCCTCCTGTTCACAGTCCCGGCTATCAAGCGCGAACGTAACAAACGAAAAGCGATCGTTGCACTTCGAGCGCCGGCGTCCGAACCAGCTCCCCAAGGAATGGAGAGAGAGGAACTCCCTCGTGCGACGCGTCGGGCAGCTACTCGACCCTCGGGTGAAGAATAAGACCGAAGCATTCATCAACACCCGCACGAACGCGGCCGGGCACCGCCCCCACCCGTTCCGGGTGAGGCTGCCCGGGCGCGTCCGCGCGTTCAGCGACCGCCTACTTCGTCCCGGGGGTGAACGAGACGCCGCGAACGACGGTGCCGTTGGCGGGGGCGATCACGGTGTGGAACTTCTCGTCGGCGGCCGGGGTGGTCGCCCGGACGCGGTCGGTGATTGTGACGAGCGCGTTCGGGTCGCCGCCCTGGTCGCCGCTGCCCGAGACGGTGGAGGTCGCGGCCCAGATGGTGACGGTGCCGTCGTCGTCGACCCGGCCGTTGATGTTGCGCAGGCCGTCGACGGCCGGCGCCCACGGCAGCCCGGTGTACGAGTTGGTTCCGGTCGGGTAGCCGGCCACGGTGTAGGACGTGCCGAGGTTCAGGCCGTTCTGCAGCGTGTAGTCGAGCTTCCAGGACTGGGTGGCGGTGTCGAACGAGTACTTCTGCAGGCCGGCCGTGGTCGAGCTCGCGGCTGCGGTCCAGGTGCCGGTTGCAGCGTTGTAGCTGTCGCTGCCGTCACCCTCCTGCGCGACGTACAGGGTGTCCTTGTTCGCGAACCACAGACCGAACGGGAAGAAGGTGGTGTCGGTCTTCGCGCTCGTCGTGGGGAACCCGGCGAGGATGCACATGTTGTTCGGCAGCAGGCCGGTCTGCGCGTCGGCGGTCAGGCCGGCGCTGGGCAGCTGCGCGCCGGCGGCGGGCACACCCACGCCGGACGGGCAGGCGGTTCCGGTGGTGTCCAGGAAGTACACGGTGTTCACGCCGTTCGAGCCCGAGCCCTTGGTGAAGTAGAGCACGTTGTTCGAGACCGTCAGGCCACGGAAGTTGTCGTCCTTGCCGACCTTGTCGGCCGGGCGGCCGAGCTGGGTGATGCTGAAAGAGCCGACCGGAGTGGGCTGAGCGGGAGTCTGCGCCGCCTCGGGAAGCTTCGACGGGGTGAGGATCTGCGCGCCGGCGCCCAGGACGACACCCTTCGGCTGCGGGTTCGCGCCATTGCCGGCGTTGCCGGCGGTGTAGATGCTCTTCGCGCCCTTCGAGTCGTTCAGGATGGCCGCGCGACCGTTGTTGCCGCTGTACGCGTTGGTCTCGGTATACGTGAACTTGCCGTCGACGCCGAGCGAGATCACCACCCGGTAGGTGGCGTTCGGGTTCGGGTTGGTCGGGTCGATCACACCGGGGGTGTTCGAGTTGGACACGTCGAGCTGGCCCGGTGTCGAGGCGTAGCCCATGAAGGTCACCGTGTCGCCACGGGTCGACTGGTTGAGCGCGAGCTCCGACTTCGAGGAGAAGCTCGTGACCGCCTCGCTGGAGGGCACCTCGAACGACTGCAGCACGGAACCCGTCCTCGGGTCGAGCTCGCTCAGGCTGATCGGCGTGGTGACGCCGAACGACCCGTCGATCTTGTCGTTGTTCAGGATGCCCGGGTAGCCGCCTCCCGCGACCGCGGTGACGCCGGTGGGGAGCACCGTCTGGCCGGCGACGACGTTCGGGTTGACCGTCCACCGGCTGGTGCTGACCAGCAGATCGCCCTTGGTGAGGTGCACGCTGTGCTCATCGTTACCGTGCTCACCGTGACCGTCGGTCGGCTGCGCCAACGCGGGAGCAGCGACCGCGAGCGCGGCGACGCCGGCCAGGCCGACAGCGACGAGGCCGCGACGCAGCCCACGAGATTTCGACGACATCATTTCTCCTTCGATAAGACCTGATCGACGCCGGAGAGCTCACAGGGAACCGCGCCCCGGACGAACACACACTCGGGGCGCGCACTGAACGCAGCACCCTCCGAAAGTGGCACGCGGGTGAACAATTCCGATGAACTGGCTATGAAACGCGCGAGGCCCCCGCCGGCAGGCCCGAGCGGCGCCGCCGACGCAGGAGGATCGCGGCCGATCGAACCCCGGATGTCGTCGAACGGTGGTCCATTGGTAACCATTCGCGCGTACCGTTCCCGGGACACGCCCACATGGAGGTGAGTATGTCGTACAACGACGAGTTCGAGATCATCCAAGCAGGCGACGGACGCTGGGACGTACAACGGCGAGAAAGCCTGCTGGTGGCCGGCCAGGTGTGGCGCACGGCCTCCGGCTACCTGCTATGGGACTGGGCGGACCGCCAGCTCGGCACCTTCCGGAGCCTCGCCGAGGCTCTCAGTGCGCTCGGGGACATCGAGTTCCGCAACCGATACGCCTGAGCTCGCTGGTTCTCCGGCCCCGGGCGCGGAAGTTCACCCGTCGAGGTCGTTCCGACCGAGCCAGGACAAAGACTGAGCGATGCCCTCGAAGACGTCGCCGCGGTAGGTGTCGAATTCGACGACACGGAGAGCCCGCGGCGCCGCGGCGAGGATCGCCTTCACGTCGAGGTCGCCCTGTCCTGCCGGGGTCTGGTGCTGGAAGACGAACTCGAGCGTTTCGGCGGCATGCCGGGGGTCCTCGGAGGACAGGCCGGCGAGGATGTCAGGGGCGACTCTGCCGTCCTTGACATGGATCGCGACCACCCGGTCTTCGTGAGCTCTGAGCAACGCCGGGGCGTCGGCGCCCCCGACGGTGACCCAGAACGTGTCGACCTCGAGGACGACCTCCGGCGCGAGGCCGTCGACGAAGAGCTCGAAGACCGGTCGCCCGTCCACCGTGTTCGCGAACTCCCACTGGTGGTTGTGGTACCCGAACGTGAGTTCGTGGGCGTGCGCGAGCACGGCCAACTCGTTGACGCGGTCCGCGAGTCTCTTGGCGTCGTCAGCGGTGCGCCAGCGATGTTCGGGCACGAACGGGTCGATCACGATCTGCATCCCGAGCCGCTTGGCGGCGTCGAAGGCGGCGCTCGGATCCGCGGAGTCGATGACGGGGGCGTGGCCCGAAGGCGCCCGCACACCGCTCGCGGAAAGGGCGCGCTCGTAGGTTTCGACGTTCTCGACGAATCCGTACGGCTCGATGTTCTCGTAGCCGATCTCGCGGGCGCGGGCGACGGTGCGTTCGAGGTCGACGTCGGCGCTGTGGCGCAGGGAGTACATCTGTACAGACGTGGTGGGCATGGGTCTCCTGACTTCAGAAATAAAGGGGGCGCGCGTGCTTCTCGGCGTGCACTATCCCTTGACGCCGGTCATCGTCACGCCCTGGACGAAGGTGCGCTGGGCGAGGAAGAACACGATCACGATGGGCAGCGTCGCCACGATGGTGAGCGCCATCGTGGCGCCCCAGTCCGTCCCGTGCGTTCCCTTGAACGTGCCGAGACCGAAGGAGAGCGTCCAGGCGGACTGATTCTCCGAGGTGTAGAGCAACGGCCCGAAGTAGTCGTTCCAGGCGCGCACGAAGACGAAGAGCGCGGCGGCGGCGATCCCCGGTCTCGCCATCGGGACGATGACGCGAAGGAGCGCCCGCCAGTCGCCGCAGCCGTCCAGCCGCGCGGCCTCCAGATAGTCGTTCGGGATGGTCAGGAAGAACTGCCGAAGGAGGAAGATCGAGAACGCGTCACCGAGCAGGTTCGGGAGCACGAGGGGGAGCAGCGAGCCGGTGAAGCCCATCTTCGCCCACATCAGATACACCGGGACGACCGTGATCTGCGGAGGCAGGACCATCGCGACGATGAAGAGCATGAAGACGAGCCCGCTGCCGCGGAACCGGACCTTCGCCAGCACGTACGCGGCGGGCACCGACGAGAGCAGCATGAACACGGTCGCGCCGGCCGCGTAGATGAACGAGTTGCCGGCCCAGAGCCAGACCGGGGACGTGGTGAACACCTGGATGTAGTTGTTCCACGTCCACGGGTTGGGCCAGAAGCTCGCGGTCAGCGTCTGGCTCGGACTCATCACCGAGGTGAGGAAGACGAACCCGATGGGGAAGAGAACGATCACGCACAGGGCGATCAGCAGCGAATGGGTGGCGATCCAGTGCAGGACCCGCGTCCGGGTGGCGCTCATCTGGACTCCTTTGTCGGGTTGATGAAGGAACGGATCTGGCGCGCGACCAGCAGGAGAAGCAGCGACGTCACGACGAGCATCGCCACGGCCAGCGCCGACGCGTAGCCGAGCTGGAACTCTCCGAACCCTCGGGTGTAGAGCCACTGCGAGAACGTCAGCAGCGAGTCGTTCGGGTAGCCGAGCACCTGGGACAACGTGATGCCCACTCCTGAGCGGCCACTGGCGACGGACGAGGCGATGGCCGCCTCCGTGAAGTACTGCAGCGCGGCGATGCCGCCGGTGACCGCGGCGAACAGGATCACCGGCGAGAGCGAAGGCATCGTGATGTACCAGAAGCGCTGGACGGCGTTGGCCCCGTCGAGGGACGCGGCCTCGTGCTGGTCCACCGGCGAATCCAGCAGCGCCGCCAGGAAGATGATCATCATGTCGCCGGCCATCCACAGCCCCATGAGGACGAGGGAGGGCTTCGACCAGGACGGGTCGTTGAACCAC
Source organism: Leifsonia shinshuensis (assembly GCF_013410375.1). NCBI lineage: Bacteria > Bacillati > Actinomycetota > Actinomycetes > Micrococcales > Microbacteriaceae > Leifsonia > Leifsonia shinshuensis. Next base: position 4,392,615 of record NZ_JACCFL010000001.1, on the reverse strand, counting down.
AGCGGGCCCTGGATCCCGACCGAGCGCAGCAGTGCGTTGACGGGGCCGGTCCCCGGGTTGAAGAGGAAGACGAACGCGATGACGGCGGCGACCGGAGGAAGCAGGGCCGGCATGTAGAGGATCGTGCGGAACAGGCCGACCGCCCGGCGCGCCTTGCTCACCAGCAGTGCCGTCAGCAGGGCCCCGATCATGCGGCACGGCACCAGGATGACGACGAACCACAGCGTGTTCATCGTCGCGGTGATCAGCCGCGGGTCCTGCGTGAACATGAAGACGTAGTTGCGGAATCCGATGAAGGACGGGGCTCCGAGCTGGTTGAAGTTCGTGAACGAGAGCACCACGTCGGCGATCAGCGGGTAGGCGAAGAACACGACCAGTCCGAGTACCGCGGGGGCGAGCATCACGACCGGAGCGAGCCGTCGCGGGCGACGTGCCCGCCGCCGCGGGGGCACCACGAGCGGAGCGGGCTGCTCGGATCGTGATGCCCGCGGCGGGGCGACTGTGAGATTGACCATCAGTCTTTCCTTGGTGGAGCCGGTGCGTCAGCCGGCGCTCAGCCCGAGGGAGCCGTTGATCGAGGTGTCGGCGTCCTTGAGCACCTTGCTCGGGTCGGCGGCGCCACCCGACTGGTAGGCCTGCCACGCAGTGAGCAGCGTGTCCTGCGGGCCGTGCCCGATCGCCGTGTTCGGCGGAGTCCCGACGTTCCGGTTGCCGGCGATCGTGAGGAACGTGTTGAACTGCGACGGGAGGCTGTAGGTTCCGTGGATCGCAGCGGTGGTCGGCGGGATGTTCGCGACCGAGTTGGCGAGCTTCACCAGCCCGGCATCGTTCGTCGTGAGGTACTTGAGCAGCGCCCAGGCCAGTTCCGTGTGCTGCGAGTTCTTGGCGATGCCCAGGACGTTCGCCACGCTGTAGCCGCCGCCGTAGAGGTCGGAGTGCCCGTCGAGCACCGGGAACGGCGCCGTCTGGTACTGCAGGTTCGGGGTTTGGTCGCGGATGAAGGCGACACGCCACTCCCCGTCCATCATCATGCCGACCTGGCCGGTCTGGAACGCGTTGTTCGCCGAGAACTCGTCCCCGAGGCCGGACGTGAACGCCTTGAGCTTGGCGTAGCCGATCTTGTCGACGAAGGCCTTCTGCCAGCTCATCAGGTCGGCCCAGTTCTTCGTGTCCAGCTCGCTCTTCGTCGAGGTCCCCCAGGTCGCGCCGGCGATCGGAGCGTAGGCCTCCGGCTTGTTCTGGTAGAAGCCCATCAACGGGTTGAAGCCGAGGGTCTTGATGCTGCCGTCCGGGTTGTAGGTGGTCATCTTGAGCGCGTCGGACTCGAGCTCGCTCAGGGTCTTCGGCGGCGACGTGATGCCGGCCGCGGCGGCCAGGGCGCTGTTGTAGTAGAGGCCGTAGGAGTCGGCCACCGAGGGCAGGCTGCACTGCACGCCCTTGTAGGAGGAGTTCGCCCGCGGCACGGCCGAGAACTGCGAGAGGCTCACCTTGTCGCGCGTGAGGTACGGTCCGAGGTCCTTGAAGCCTCCGCTCGGGCAGAGCGTGCCGAGCTGAAGCGGCGTGGCGAGCCACGCGACGTCGACGGTGTTCGAGCCCGAGGCGATGACCTGGGTCAGCTTCCCGTCGTCCTGGGCCGGGTGGACCACGACCTTGACGCCGGGGTTCGCCTTCTCGAAGTCGTCGACGAGGGACTGGACGGCCTTGGCCTCACGGTCGGTCCAGTAGTGCCACAGCGAGACCGTTCCGCTGAGCTTGCTCGGCGCCGCCGGGGCCGCTTGGGTGGCGTTTCCGCTCGCCGAACAGCCGGCGAGGGCGACACCAGCGATGGCGAGGGAGGCGATGACCGCGCTCGCGCGCAGCCTTCGCCTGCCCGAGGACGAGAGGTTGTACTTCATTGTGCTTTCCTTTCGGGTTCTAGCTGCTCGACCGTCCTGGGCGATGCTGCGTTGCATCGGCGCCGAGTCCGACAAGTCCGATCGCGTTCGCGTATGGGCTCTTGCCACAGAACCGGTTCTGTGAATCGGTTCTGTAAAAGATAAGTCGCATTCGCGTATGCGTCAACAGCGAGTGTTCGGAGAATGTGGGGAGAGAGCGGTCCGCCTACGCCGGATGCCGCACGACGCGGCCAGCGAACGATGATGGCCGGAGTGCGCAGGCTGCAGAGCGTTTCTGGACTGCGTCGATCAACGGTATCCGACTGCTCTGGAGAAGCTCTGACAGGAGGCTATGCGCCGACTGGATGCACAGGTGCTACGGAACCCGAGAGAGGTGCGGCCTGCTGGATTCGCGGATGAGGAGCTCGCTCGGCCGGTGCGGGACCGGATGGAGTCCGGTGGAGTAGGCCGCGTTCACGAGCTGGCGGGCGGCGATCTCCCCGGACTCCGCATGGCGGCGGTCGAGGGCCGTCAGTGGAACCGGTGAGTATCGGCAGAGCAGCGAGTCGTCCCAGCTCACGATGGCGACATCGTCGCGGCCGGATGCGGCGAGCTCCGTGGCGGCGCCGAGGGCGAGCAGGTCGCTGGACGCGATTACCGCAGTGACGTCGCCGGCTGCGATTCCCTCTCGCGCGCCGTTCCGGCCGTCGGCGATCGAGTAGCCGCCGCGGATGATCCGGCTCGCCATCCCGTTCTCGGCGGAGATGCTTGTCAGGTGCGCGGATCGCTCCTCCTCGTGGGCCAGCTCTGCCGGCCCTCCGAGGAACAGGAGCGAACGATGCCCGAGGGCGGCCAGGTGGGTGGCGATCGTGCGCGTCTCTTCGATGACGAGCTCCGCCGAGGAGGCGTCGTCGGCATCGCCGAAGAAGGCGTAGGGAAGCTGTCGCTCGTCCAGCAGGCGTGGTCGGGCGTCATCGACCAGGCGGTCGAAGAGGATCACCCCGTCCACGCGGCCCTCCGTGATCCATGACTCGTAGATGCTCCGCTCGTCGTCGGGGGAGTCGATCGTCCGCAGCAGGAGGTTCTTGCCCTGCGGACTCAGGACCCGCTCGATGCCGGCGATGGCGCTCATGTAGAAGGACTCGGTGCCCAGCAGGGAGTCGACCTGGACGAGCACGATGCCGATGTTGTCGCTGCGCGAGAGCGAGAGCGCGCGAGCGGCCGCGTTCGGGCGCCAGCCACGCTCGCGTGCGTACTCCTGGACGCGGGCGGTTGTCTCGGCGCTCACGAGGGGGACGCCGCGCAAGGCGTTGGAGACGGCCGACTTCGACAGCCCCAGTTCGGCGGCGAGGTCGGAAATGGTCGGTCTGTTCGACATGGGCCTCCCTTTCTGCTCTCGAGAGTAGAACGAACGCGGCGATCGGCGAGCTTGACTCCGGGATCGGGTCGCATTACATTCTACAGAACCGGTTCACAGAACCGGTTCTGTTCCGCTTGCGAAGCGCCATCGACGCCGGCTGTGCCCTGCCCCCGCCCGCGCCTCGCCCACAGATTCCCGCATTTTCTGATAAACGAAGGAAACGGACCAATGACGGTTTTCGATGTTGTTCTGACGGACGCCTCCCTGGCTGTGAACGGCGGCGCTCGTGCCGTCTCGGAGGCGCTCCCGCCGATGTATCCCGGTGGGATGCGTATCGGCGCCGAGGAGGAGGCCGCGGTGCTCGATGTGCTGCGCTCCAAGCGACTGTTCCGCTACTACGGCCCGGGTGAGGCCCCGTCCAAGGTGGAGGAGCTGGAGGCGGCCGTCGCCGAGAAGTTCGGCGTGGCGCACGTCCTCGCCGTGTCCAGCGGCAGCATCGCGCTGGCGTCGAGCCTGGCCGCGCTGGGCGTCGGGCCGGGCGACGAGGTGATCGTGCCCGCCTACACATGGATCGCCAGCGCCGCTGCGGTCCTGTTCGTGGGCGGTGTTCCCGTGATCGCCGAGGTGGACGAGAGCCTGACTCTGGACGTCGCCGATGTGGCGAACCGGATCACCGACCGGACGAAAGTCATCCTCACCGTCCACATGCGGGGCGGCGCCTCCGACATGGACGGCCTGTTGGAGCTCGCTCGCCGGCACGATCTGCGAATCCTGGAGGACACCGCCCAGGCGTGCGGGGCCAGCTTCCACGGGCGCCGGCTCGGGACCATCGGCGACATCGGTATCTTCAGCCTCCAGTTCAACAAGATCCTCACCAGCGGCGAGGGCGGACTGGTCACGACGAATTCACGCTCCCTCTACGAGCGGGCCCTGATGTTCCACGACGTCGCAGGCAGCCTGCGCGCCTCCCTCAAGGAGACGGGCACCTTCGTCGGTACCACCGGCCGCATGTCCGAGCTCCAGGGCGCGGTCGCGGGCGCCCAGCTCGAGAAGCTCGACGACATCCTCGCGGACGCCCGTCGCAACCACGCCGCCCTCCGAGCTCAGGTCGCTGAGATCGCCACGGCCGCGGGGGTGACCTGGCGTCACCAGTGGGACCCGGCCGGCGACGCCGGTATCGCTCTGATCGGATTCCTGCCCGACTCGGCGCGCACCGGACAGGTGGTGACCGCCCTCCAGTCCGAAGGCGTCCCCGCCACCCGCCTGTTCAACCCGGCCATCACCGACTACCACGTCGCCTACCACTGGGACCCGATGATCCAGGGCCGCAGCTGGTCCTCGCGCACGCCGTGGGACGCGGCTCCCGACATCACGCGGCTCGACCCGTCCAGCTGCCCTCGCACCAACGAGCTCCTGGAGCGCGCGATCCACATCGACGTCAGCCCCGACTACACGCCCGCCCAGATTGCGCAGATCGGTCACGGCGTCAACAAGGTCCTCGCCGCTCTGCTCGGCTGAGAAAGGCACCCGCAGCTGATGGAACCATGGCAGTGGCCGGAGGAGCAGTGGCGCGGTCACGTCGAGCACGTGCGCGCCGGGCGGGAACTCGCCGCGCCCGGCGCGTCCCGGTGGCCGGATCAGGCCGACGTGGCCGTCCTGCTCTCCTTCGACTCCGACCATGAGACGCTGGCGCTCCGCGACGGCGAGACATCGCCTGGGCGGATGGCCCAGGGGGAGTTCGGGGCGCGGGTGGCCGTGCCGCGCGTGCTGGACCTCCTCGATCGGCACGGCGTGCCCGCCACGTTCTTCATGCCGGCCGTGTGTGCATCGCTCCGGCCCGACGAAGCGCCCTCCTACGTCGCTCGCGGGCACGAGGTGGGGCTGCATGGCTGGATCCACGAGCGCAACACACTGCTCTCCGCGGAAGACGAGTCCGAACTCGTCGAACGCAGTGCCCGCGTGTTCGAGGAACAACTCGGATTCCGCCCGACCGGGATCCGGACACCGTCGTGGGACTTCTCGCCGCACACGCTGAGCATCATCCGTGAGCACGGTTTCGAGTACGACTCCTCGCTCATGGCGGACACGGAGCCGTACGAACTGCTCGAGCGGGGCGAACGGACGGGAGTCGTCGAGATACCCGTGGAGTGGATCCGCGACGATGCACCGTATCTGACGATGGATCGGTTCTCCGGTCTCCGGCCTCAGATTTCGCCGCGGGAGGTCCTCCGCATCTGGACCGACGAGTTCGACCGGGCGAGAGAGCAGCGCGGGCTCTTCCAGCTCACCCTGCACCCGCACGTGATCGGCCACCGTTCGCGACTGTGGATCGTGGACGAGCTCCTCGCGCACATTCGACGCTTCGACGACGTCTGGGTGGGTACGCACGGAGCGCTCGCGCGGCACGTCAGGGCCCAGCTGTGAGGGACCCGGCTGTGGCCGCCGGGGAGGGCCGGGCTCGTCACGTCGTGGTCACCGGTGCCGCCAATGGGATCGGCCGCGCGATCGCGGTCGGCTTCGGAAGGCAGTCGGCTCTGCTGACCCTGGTCGATCGGGACGGCGACCAGCTCGGGCGCGTCGCGACCGAGGTCGAGGTCGCGGGCGGTCGGATCGCTGCTGCTCTCTCGGTCGATCTCGCCGTGGCCGCCTCGGCCGGGCACGTGCTCGCGCGGGCGTGGGAGGCAGCCCCGGTGGATGTCCTGGTCTCCGCGGCGGGCATCTATCCTTCGATCGACGTCCTCGAATTGGACGCCGCGGCTTGGGATCGGGTCCAGGCAGTGAACGCGCGCGCACCGATGCTGCTCATCGCGGAGCTGGCCCGGCGTGCGGTTCAGGAGAACCGCGGCGCGAACGTGGTCAACATCTCCTCGGGCGCTGCCATCCGGTCAAGACCGGGCGGAAGCGCCTACTCGACATCGAAAGCCGCACTCGAGGCGGCGACGAGAGCGGCCGCACTGGAGCTGGGACGCCATTCGATCCGGGTCAACGCGGTGGCGCCGGGCTTCATCCCCGTGGCAAGCCGCCTGAACCCGGTGACCGAGGAATATGCGGCAGCGGTCTCCGACAATCCGCTCGGAAGGCCCGGCACGCCCGACGACGTGGTGCGGGCGGTCCTCTGGCTCGCCGGCGATGACGCTGCGTGGGTCACCGGCCAGACGGTCCGGGTCGACGGTGGCACGAGCACGGGCGCATGGAGGCTTCCACGGGCCTGGTCGGACGCCCTGCTCCCACAGGCGGAGGACGCATGACGAAGTACACGATCATCGGCGCAGGCGCGATCGGCGGGACGCTCGGCGCGTACCTCCAGCTCGGCGGCTCGGACGTCCTGCTGATCGACTCGAACCGGGAGCATGTGGAGTCGGTGCAGGCGGACGGACTCGAGATCCGGCGGCCGAACAGCGTCCTCCGCGTCCCCGTGCCGATTACGACGCCCGACCGCGCGCCGGATCGACTCGGTGCCGTACTGCTCGCCGTCAAGGCTCCGGCGACCGACAACGCCTCCCGGTGGATCGCCTCCCGGCTCCGGGATGACGGCTGGGTCGCCTCGCTGCAGAACGGCCTCCTCGAGCCCGTCATAGCGGCGCACGTCGGTCCGACGCGCACAGTCGCCGGCTTCGTCGACCTCTTCGCCGATCTCATCGCACCGGGGATCATCCAGGACGGCGGTCACGGCGCGATCGCGCTCGGCGAGCACTGCGGTCCCGCCAGCGACCGGGTGCGTGCCCTTGCCGCAGACCTGCGCTGCTGGGGACGACCGGTCATCTCGGACAACGTCCCCGGCTTCCTGTGGGCGAAGCTCGGATTCGCCGCGATGCTGGCGGCGACGGCGCTCGTCGACGAGGACATGGGTGACCTCATCGATCGACACCGGCGGGGCATGCATGCTCTGGTTCGCGAGATCCTCGGCGTCGCTGTGGCCGAGGGCGTCGTACTCGAGGATTTCGACGCCTTCGCGCCGCACGCCTATCTGGGGCGCCCGACGGTCGCGGACCGCGCGACCGACAGCCTGGTCGCCTGGCTCGCGACCCAGGCGAAGAAGCGATCGGGATACTGGCGGGATCTCGCTGTGCACCGCCGGGGGACGGAGGTCTCCGCCCAGTTCGGGCCGGTCGTCCAACGGGCCTCGCGACTCGGTCTCGACGTCCCCCTGACACGCTGGCTCATCGCGACGATGGCGGACGCAGAGGCGGGCCGACTCGATGACGGCGAGGACGCCCTCCTCGAACTCGACGAGCTGGGACGGTCGTGACCGATCTGGCCGCTTCGGCGGCTGACGCGCTCGAGTCGCAGCTCGCCGACCTCTGCACCTTCATACGGATCGAGACCCCGAGCGATCATCGGCCGTCCCTGGTCGAAGGGCTCGAGTGGGTGGAGGCGTTCCTCGAGCGTACGATCGGCCCGCCGGACGTGCGGCGCGTGGTCGGCGGTGGAGACCAGGGCGACATCCTCACGTGCGAATACCGGTCCGGAGATCCGGGCGCCGCGACTGTGGCCCTGCTCTGCCACTACGACACGGTCTGGCCGCGCGGGACGCTCGCGGACTGGCCAGTCGCGATCCAGGCAGGGCGGTTGACCGGCCCCGGAGCCTTCGACATGAAGGCAGGGCTGATCCAGGCCGTGTGGGCCGTGGCGCTGGCGCGGCAGGCCGGATCGCCGCTTCCCACGATCAGGATGGTCTTCAATGGCGACGAGGAGATCGGTTCCCCCTCCTCTCGAACGGTCATCGAAGACGCGGTCCACGATTGCGATGCGGTGCTGGTCTTCGAACCGAGCGCGGCGGGCGCGTTGAAGACATCCCGCAAGGGGAACGGGATCTTCACGGTGACGGCGCACGGTCTCGAGGCGCACGCAGGATTGGATCCGCGAAAGGGGGTCAGTGCCGTCGATGAGTTGGCTCGCGCCGTGCTCACACTCCATGCCGCCGCCGACCTCGACTCCGGTACGAGCGTCAATGTGGGCGTCGTCAGCGGGGGCACGCGGAGCAACGTCATCGCCGGAGAAGCTCATGCCGTCGTCGATGTCAGGGTCGCCGACCGCGCGGAGGCGCAGCGGATCGAGGGCGTGCTGGCAGGACTCTCGCCACACCGCCTCGGTGCTCGGTTGGGCGTGACAGGGAGCTGGGTCCGTCCGGTGATGGACCGGAGCGCTGGGAACGCCGCGTTGTTCCAGAGGGCGCGCGATCTCGCTCGACGACGCGGCCTGAGCGTCGACGAGACGTCTGCGGGCGGAGCGAGCGACGGTAACTTCGCCGCCGCACTCGGCCTCCCTGTTCTGGACGGTCTCGGAGCCGTCGGCGATGGAGCGCACGCGCGCGGCGAATGGGTGGAGGTCTCCGAGGTCACCTCCCGAACGGTGCTGGCCGCAGAGGTTATCGCTTCGTTCGGCAGGCGGGTGTGAGCGTACTCCAGCTCCTGGGCGGGGCGGCGGTCCTCCTCACCACGGGTGCATGGCTGCCTCAGCTCGCGCGATGCTGGCGCACCAGATCCGCGGCGGACATCTCGTGGGGCTATCTCGCTGCCCTTTCGACCGGCGTCGCCCTCTGGGTCGGCTATGGCGCTGCCGTCGGCGACGCGATGGTCGTCGCGGCGAACTGTCTCACTCTCGGCGCTCTCGCGACGTTGATGGTGTTCAAGCTGGCGTTCGTTCGTCGCCGGGTGGAAAGCGCGCCGTCCGAGCGCGAGAGTGACCGTACCTGGCGGTGAACTCGCGAACCTTCCTCTCGCTGCGGAGGTTCGCAGAATTCTTGCTTGACGCCGAGGCGACAGGCATCTAAGGTAACAGAACCGGTTCACAAGAACCGGTTCTGTAGCAAGAGAACATCCCCACATCACAAGCGCAGGTGGGCCGATGCATCGTCGCCCCCGTGTCCGAAACGTAATGGAGCGTTCAATGAAATTCAGCACGAAGGCCGTCGCTGGAGGTGTCGCGGTGCTCGTCGCCGCCGGCACCCTCGCCGGCTGCTCGCAGGGCAGCGCCAATAGCGGCCCGACCACCATCACCTACCTCTCCCACCTCGCCGCGACGGCGGGTCCGGGGAAGGATCTCGAGAACAAGCTCGTGGCCGACTTCGAGAAGGCGAACCCCAACGTCAAGGTGAACGTCATCCCCGTCGACAGCGGTTCCGAGTCGCAGAAGTTCCAGACCCTCGCCAGCGCGGGCTCTCCGCCGGACGTGTACCTCGTGTCGAACGACCAGATGCCGCAGTTGTTCTCGAAGCACGTGCTCGCGCCGATCGACTACAAGTCCGTCGGCGCTTCGGACATCGCTGCGCTCAAGAGCAAGTACCTCAACGGCGTGCTGGAGGGCTACTCGGACAGCGGTTCCTACTACGGAATCCCGTCCGAGGTCTCGAACTACGGTGCGTGGCTGAACACGAAGGCGTACCAGGACGCGGGCGTCGCGGCGCCGAAGACCTGGAGCGACGTCTGCGCGGCGGGCCCCAAGCTCCTGAAGAAGGACTCCTCCGGCAAGGTCACCCAGCAGGCGGTCGTCCTCCCGACGAACCTGCCGGCCTCGCAGGTGTTCTTCATCGATGCTCTCGCCCACGAGAACGGCGGTTCTCTGTTCAGCGCCGACGGCAAGAAGTCGAACCTGACGTCCTCGGCCGTCGAGAAGGCGTTCCAGACGGTGCAGGACCTGGTGTACAAGTGCCAGGCCTCCGTGCCCTCCATCAACGGCGCCGCCGTGGGCGCCGACCGGCAGACCTACGGTGCAGGCCTGGGCGGGATGCTGTTCACCGCGGGATCCTGGTACCTCGGCTCGCTCCAGAAGCAGTACCCGAACGTCGCGCCGCCCGTGAGCATCGCTACCGAGTACCCGGCATCGGACGACGGGAAGACCGCCAGCACGGCATACGGCTATGCCTGGGTCGTGCCCAAGGGATCCAAGAACCCCCAGCTCGCCTGGAAGTTCATCCACACGCTGCAGAGCGCCGGACTCGACTACTTCAACCAGATCGGCATCTTCGACGGCACCAAGTCGGTCGCCGACTCCTCGGACGCGGCCAAGGTGCCGTACTGGACCACGACCTGGAAGCCGTCGCTCGAGAAGGCCAGCTACGCCGCAGCCCTTCTCAACGCGTCGCAGATCTACGACATCGTCGGGAACGCGTTCACGTCCGTCATCCTCAAGCAGGCCGACGTGCACTCCACCCTGCAGTCCGCCGACGCGCAGATCAAGCCGCTCCTGAACAAGTGAGAACGTGGGGCGCCCGGTTTCGTGGACCGGGCGCCCCGCACCTCCCGACGTCGTGAGGAATCCGACATGTCTGCAATCCCGCTGATCCGGTCATCGGAGTCACGAGCCAAAGGGCTCCGAGCGGGCTCGAAGCTCCGCGCCGCGACCTTCACCACCGCCCTCGTGCTGCCCACGATCGCGTTCTTCGGCTTCTGGGTGTACCTGCCCGCGCTCTACGGCTTCTACCTCTCCTTCACCGACTCCTCGCTGATCGCGCCCCCGAACTTCGTCGGCGTGGACAACTACACGAAGCTGGTCGGCGACCCCGTCTTCTGGGGCTCTCTCTGGAGGACCTTCCAGTACGCGCTCGAAGTCGTGATCCCCACTCTCGTGTGCGGGATCCTCCTGGCCCGGGTCGTCGTCCGCATCAAGCGAGGCCGGGCGCTGTTCATGACGATCTACTTCCTTCCCTTCGTGGTGCCCGGCGTGGTGTCGGCGCTGGTCTTCTCCCTCCTGTTCAACCAGTACGGGCTGGTCAACTCGATCCTCGGCACCCACATCGCCTGGCTCCAGGACGAGAGCGTCGCAATGGTCGCCTTGAGCGCCACGACGATCTGGGCGATGACGGGCTACTACACGGTGATCTTCATGGCCGGGTACCAGCAGGTGCCGGAAGAACTGCTGGAAGCGGCGAAGCTCGACGGCGCCAACGCCTGGCAGCAGTTCCGCTATGTCGAGGTCCCGGCCCTGACGCCGACCATCCTCTTCGCGTCGATCAGCGTGACGGCCGCGGTCATCACCGACTTCGGCACTCCGTTCATCCTCAACCAGGGCGGACCGAACTACGCGACGACGACCCTACCTCTTTACATCTACAACCAGACCTTCCAGTACTCCAGCGCGGGCTATGGCGAGTCCATCTCGACTGTGCTCCTCGTCATCGCACTGGTGTTGACATTCCTTCAGGTCCTTCTCATCACCCGCCGGAACAGGAGAACACGGTGAAAGCTCGACTCACGGGGTGGACCGCATCCCGGTATGTCTTCGCCGCTGTCGCGGCTCTGATCCTGCTGACCCCGCTCGTCTGGGCTGTGTCCGCCTCCCTCCACAGCAACAGCACGATCTTCTCGCTTCCGTTCGACTGGATCCCCAAGCCCCCGCACCCGGAGAACTACACGGGCGGCCTCAAGACGGTCGACTTCGGCGTCCTCGTCATGAACAGCTTGATCATCGGCATCGCCATCGCTGTCGGCTCCGTCGTCCTCGGCCTGATGTCGGGCTACGCGCTGGCGAAGCGACGGTTCTTCGGCAGGGACATTCTGTTCTGGTCGATCGTCGCGACGCTTCTGATCCCATTCCCGGCCATCATGGTGGGCGTGTTCATCCTCGCCAGGTGGATGGGCATCACCAACTCCTACGCCGGCGTCATCATCCCCGGGATCCTGACCGGGCAAGTGGTCTTCTTCATGCGCCAGTACCTCCAGGGGATCCCCGACGAGCTGATCGAGAGCGCCCGGGTCGACGGCGCAGGGGAGTGGCGCATCCTCTGGAGGATCGTGCTCCCGCTCGCGTGGCCGGTGATGATCTCGATGGGAATCCTCACCTTCGTCGGCAGCTGGAACAACCTGCTCTGGCCGCTCATCGTCATCCAGAGCGATTCGCTGTTCACCATCCCGCTCGGCCTGACCCGGCTGAAGTCCCAATACACGACCGACTACGTCTCCACCCTCGCAGTGTCGGTGATCGCGATCATTCCTGTCGTGATCCTGTACCTCATCGGCCGCAAGAAGCTGCTCGACTCGATCATCGTTTCGGGCGGGGCGGTCAAGGGCTGACGCGCGGACGCACGACCAACCACCGAACAAGCCGAGAAGAAAGAACGGGAACATGACCGACACCACACCGACCGCGCTTCTCGCCGGAGCAGCGCGAGCCGTCATCACGCCTCCTGTCGGAGGTCCGATGTCCGGATTCGCCGGTCGCGGCGAGGCGACGGGCACCCACGACGAGCTCGTCGCCAACACCGTGGTCATCGAAAGCGGAAACCGGATCGCGGTCGTCTGCTGCGACCTGCTCTTCCTCCCGCGGAGCCAGGTCGACCGCATCCGACGAGCCATTGAGGCCGCGACCGGGATCCGCGAGACCGACATCGTCATCTCCACCTCCCACAACCACTACGGGCCGGTCGTCGACGACCGGGGGGAGACGATCGTCTCGTCGAGCGCGCCCCAGACGACCCCCTACCTCGAGAACCTCGCCAACGTCCTCGCGGGGCTGGTTCTGGAGGCCTGTGGCCGGCTCCGCCCCGCTGTGCTCCGATACGGAGTGAGCAGCGCTGTCATCGGGATCAACCGGAGAGAGCGCACACCGGACGGCATCATCCTCGGCAACAATCCCGATGGCCCGATGAACCCGCGCGTCGCTGTGCTGCGCATCGACGATGCCGACGGGGGACCGATCGCGGCCCTCGTGAACCATGCCTGTCACGGCGTCTCGCTGTCCCATGAGTGCACTGAGTACTCGGCCGACTTCCCCGGAGTGCTCCGCGACGTACTGGGCGAAGCCACGGGAGCCGAAGTGCTCTTCGTGCAGGGCGCCGCGGGCGACATCAACCCGAGGTTGATGAGCTGGACCTGGAACAATCCGAAGCGCCTGGGGACCCTCCTGGCAGCGGAGGCGATGGAGGCCTACTTCGACGCGGTCAGGGACGATACGGTGAACGCCGACCTGCGCGTTCACGAGGTCGTCGTCGATCTCCCCGAACTGCTGCCGAGCTCGGAGGCCGCTGCCGAGGACGCCCTGCAGGAGCTCGAGCTCATCGCACAGACCGCCGATGAAGGGGAGGCGTATTGGGTGGATGTCCGGCGGACGCGCATCCAGCACGGTCTGGCCGTGCTCCGGGGTCGCGAGGCGCCGAAGCCGGTGAAGGCCCCGGTCTCCGCAGTCGCGCTCACATCCCGGATCGCCATCGTGACGGCGCCGGGCGAAGTGTTCACGGAGCTCGGCGATCGAGTCCTCGCGGGGTCGCCGTTCCCGTTCACGATCTACAGCGGCTACACCAACGGTTCGATCAACTACATCCCGACGCGCGAAGCGTACGACCAGGGCGGCTACGAGGTCACGCATGCGTGCCAGGTGGCGCCTGAGGCAGGTGACGAGCTCGTCTCGGAGTCGGTCGGTCTGCTCGTGGAGGTCCACGAGCGCTCTGCGGCCGCCGTCGAATCTTCGCTAGCGCAAGGCGAATAGAACGGATACGAACGCAATGCTGTCGCTCGAAGATCTCGAAACAGCGACCCCGCACGTCGCACGCTCGATGGCAGGTGTCGTTCAGCTCGTGCTCCGGTGCCGAGGCGCGGACCTGCCCGGCTCCGAACCCGTCCTGCTGGCACTCGACGGCATGTGCCAGCAGATCCGCAACGGCCGCGACCTCGGCGACTTCGCGACCGCGTCGATGTTCAGTGCGGATCCCGAGGCGACCGCGCAGCACTTCGGCGCGGTCGTCGATCGGCTGATTCGCAGGAGGGAGACGCACGCGGCACCCATCCCGATCGCGGCAGCAGAGCTGCTGTCGCGTGAGGGCGGTGTCGATGTCGACGTCCTGCGTGCGCGCTCGTTCGCCGATGCGCTCGGGGAGAGCGCCCGCAGGGTCGGCTACGAGATGCTGTCACTGCGCGAAGCGGTCGAGACCGCGGCGAGCAGATACCGGCTGGTGCCGATCAGGCGGACCCCGGCGGCTGGGGCGGCCTACCTGACGATCGATCAGGAGTTCTCCGCCCAGGCCCGACGGCTGGACGCTCGAGCCAACCGGCTGCTGTCCCTGGGGGCCGCTCTCGCTTCGCCTGCCGAGGACCATCGCTGGAGCAGCGTCGAAGCGATGCATCACGAGCTGCACCGGGAGTTCTCCCAGGTCGACGCAGTGCTGACCGGTCTGCGCGCCCTCCTTCGTCAATGCGATCGCGACGCGTACTTCAGTGGCGTCGGGCCGCGCTTTCCGTCCCTGACGACACTGCCGGTCGAGACCTGCGAGTGCGGAACGTCCTCGAGCTGCGACGCGGGTGAGCGGGAAGCCCCTGACCTCCCGTTGTCGACGGCACGTGCTGTCGCCCGTGCGCTGCGGCTCCGTGAAGCATCGTGCTCAACGCGACGGGAGCTCAGGGCGGCGCTCCAGCGATAACCGCGACTCCGCCAGGTTAGGCCTGGCTCAGCTTGCTGGCGGCCGTCTCGGGACCGCCCTACCATCGACCTGACGCCGTGGAATCGGCGGGGTGGAAGCTCCGCCGACGGCTGCGAAAATCTTCATCTGCATATAGATGCAGATAAGCGATTTTCGGTGTACCATCACGTTTGTAGGTGCCGATCGTTAGCTGAGGCTCCTTCGCGAACACATGCCAGCGACCCCAAATGTCGAGAGACGCCACGGGTCAGGACAGGTCTCCCCGGCTTAAGGGGTGGCCCCGATTGGCTCCCGGTTCCCGGGTGACGTCGCGGAGTGCCAAAGGTCTTACGTGGAGAGGCCCCGCCGGTTTCGGCGGTCCTGGAGGCACGCGGGATCCGAACCGGGAGGTGAGCGATGAGCGAGTGCGATAGACAGGAGCCGATCGCTCCCTCCACCCTGACCTGAACGCGTCCGTCCGACCCGTTCCTGCCGCTCAACGCGGCCACTCTCTTGCCCGAGCCCCCGACGGCGCGCGCCGATTCTTCGCGCGCCGCCGAAGAGAAAGCGATTCGCCATGCCTTCGACCATGCAGACCCCGCCTCCGCAGAACGCCGTCCTCGACTCGGCGCACGTGGGCGACATCCAGGGTGCCTTCGGCACCATCGCCCTCGGAGACGACGCCGCGCGGACCAAGCTGTCCGCGAAGCTGAAGACGCTTCTCGCGATCGTGGGCCCCGGCCTGATCGTGATGGTCGGCGACAACGACGCCGGCGCGTTCGGCACTTACACGCAGGCCGGCCAGAACTACGGGTACAGCCTGCTGTGGACGCTGCTGCTGCTGGTGCCGGTCCTCTACGTGAACCAGGAGATGGTGCTGCGGCTCGGGGCGGTGACCGGGGTGGGGCACGCCCGGCTGATCCTGGAGCGGTTCGGGAAGTTCTGGGGCGCGTTCAGCGTCATCGACCTGTTCCTGCTGAACGCCCTGACGATCATCACCGAGTTCATCGGGATCAGCCTGGGGCTGAGCTACCTGGGACTGCCGCAGATCCCCGGCGTCATCATCGCCGCGGTGCTGATCATCGCCGCGGCGTCCACGGGATCGTTCCGGCGGTTCGAGCGGCTGTGCATGTTCCTGATCTTCGGGTCGCTGATCCTGGTCCCGCTGGCGTTCCTCGCGCACCCGTCGCTCACCGAGGTCGCACGCGGGTTCTTCGTGCCGGGGCTCCCGGCGGGGGCGGAGCTGTCCACGGTGATGCTGCTGATCATCGGCATCGTGGGCACGACGGTGGCGCCGTGGCAGCTGTTCTTCCAGCAGTCCTACATCATCGACAAGCGCATCACTCCCCGGTTCATGGCCTACGAGAAGGTGGACCTCTGGGTGGGCATCGTCATCGTGGTCATCGGCGGCGCGATCCTCATGGCCGTCCCGGCCGCGGTGTGCGCCGGCCAGCCCGAGTTCGGCAACTTCACCGACGCGGCCGGTGTCGCGGCCGGGATCGGGAAGTACGTCGGCAAGGTCGCGGGCGTCCTGTTCGCGATCGCGCTGATCGACGCCTCCATCATCGGCGCGGCCGCGGTCGGCCTGTCCACGTCGTACGCGCTGGGCGACACCCTCGGGCTCAAGCACTCCCTGCACCGCAAGGTCCGCGACGCGAAGGGGTTCTATGCGGTGTTCGCCGGGCTACTCCTGCTGGCCGCCGTGATCGTGGTGCTCCCGGGCAGCCCGCTCGGGCTGATCACCGTGGGCGTGCAGGTCCTCGCCGGGGTGCTGCTGCCGTCGGCGACGGTGTTCCTGCTGCTGCTGTGCAACGACAAGGAGGTGTTGGGCCCGTGGGTGAACGGGCGCTGGGTGAACGTGTTCACCTCCGCGGTGATCGCGGTGCTCGTGATCCTCTCGCTGGTGCTGACCGCGAGCGTGATCTTCCCTGACATCACCGGCGGCCAGATCGTCATGATCCTCATCGCGGGAGGCGCGCTGTCCGCGGCGGTCGGTGTCGTTTTCGGCGTCTGGCGGCTGCGGCACCGCGTCCCGGCCGCGCCGGCGGTCGCGCGCGCCGACCGGGCGACCTGGCGGATGCCTCCGCTGGCGCTGCTGAGCCCGCCGCGGCTGTCCACCGGGCGCCGGCTCGGGCTGAGCGTCCTGCGCGGGTACCTGCTGATCGCGATGATCCTGGTCATCGTCCGGGTCGTGCAATTGGCCCTCGGCCACTGACCTGCTCACCTGCATACTTCTGCTGAAAGGACGTGGATGTCATGAACGACGCAGTGATCAACGCCGGCACTCCGGTGATGCTCTCCCGCCTGCTGCGCGGCCCGATCCGTGACGGGCGCGGCACCCAGATCGGCAGTCTGGCGGATGTGATCGTCCGTCTGGGACCCGAGGGCTACCCGGCCGTGACCGGGCTGGTGGCGCGGGTCGGTGGCAGGGCCGTGTTCGTCCCGGCCGAGAGCGTCACCGAGCTCGGCGACGGGTCGATCACCCTCGGCACGGCCCGCCTGGATCTTCGGCCGTTCGAGCGGCGCCCCGGCGAGGTGCTGCTGAAGGAGGCCGTACTAGGACACCGCCTGGTCGATGTCGAGCACGCCCGGCTGGTCCGCGCCTACGACATCGCCATCCGGTACGACGGCCAGGGCTGGGTGGCCACGGGGGTCGACGTCAGCGCGCCGCTGTGGCGTGGCCGGCGCGACCATCCGGTCCGGGACTGGAAGTCGTTCGACGCTCTGATCGGTCACGCGCCGTCGGCGGCTCTGCGTTCGCGTTTCCGCCGGCTCGACGGACTCCGGGCCGCGGAGATCGCCGATGTCATCGAGTCCGCGACCCAGAGCGAGCGCGCCGACCTGTTCGAGCACCTGCACGGCGACCCGGAGCTGGAGGCCGACGTCATCGAAGAGCTCGACGACGACGAGCAGGCGCGCGTGCTCAGAGGCAGGGACACCGCGGAGATCGCGGCGGTCCTGAGCCGCATGCACGCGGACGACGTCGTCGACGCCATCCTCGATCTCCCGCAGGATCGGCGGACGGACGTCCTGGATGCGCTGCCGGCCACGCAGCGGGAGGATGTGCTGCGGCTGATGCGCTACCAGCACCGAAGCGCCGGCGGCATGATGGGCGTCGAGTACCTGGCCGTCGCGCCCGGCACTAGCGCCGGCGACGCCGTGGAGGCGGTGCGCGACGCGAGCATGCAGGACCAGGCGCTCACCACCGTCCACGTCGTCGACGCCGAGAACCGCCTGATCGGCGCCGTGGGCCTCATCGAGCTCCTCCGCGCCGACCCGCAGACGCCCGTCCGGGAGATCGCCGAGACCGAGCCGGTGGCGGTCGCCCCCTCGGACGACGTCGTCGCGGTGGTGAACACGATGGCCGACTTCAACCTGCTGTCGGTGCCCGTCGTCGCCGACGACGGAGAGCTCGTCGGCATCATCACCGTGGACGACGCCCTCGAGGAGTCCATCCCCGACGACTGGCGCGAACGCGGCCGCACCCGCACGCCCTGACCCGCGACCCCTGACCCCTGAAGGAGCAGCACCGTGAGCATCACCGACCTGGACTACCTGCTGCGGCTGCTGCTGGCCGGCGGCTGCGGCCTCCTCATCGGGCTGGAGCGCCAGTACCGCTCCCGCACCGCCGGGCTCCGCACCCAATCGCTCGTCGCCGTCGGCGCCGCCGCGTTCGTCCTCTTCGGCATCCAGGCGAACGTGCCCCAGGCGCCGTTGCAGATGGCCGCGTACGTGGTCTCGGGCGTCGGGTTCCTCGGCGGTGGCGTGATCCTGCGGCAGGGGTTCACGGTGCAGGGCCTGAACACCGCCGCCACCCTGTGGTGCTCCGCCGCGGTGGGCTGCCAGGCCGCCGGCGGCCACGTCGTCCCCGCGCTCACCACCACCGGCATCGTGCTGGCCATCCACCTGCTGCTCCGGCCGCTGGGCCGGCTGGTGGATCGGGCGCCCGTGGCCAAGACGGACACCATCGGCGCCTACGCCCTCACGGTGCTCGTCGACGACGCACGGGAGCCGGAGGTCCGGGCGCGGCTGAGCGAGCTGCTCAGCGAACCCGACATCATCGTCCACGCCATGAGCAGCCACCTCGACGCCAGCACGGAGAAAGGCCACGAGCTCTCCCGGCTCGACGCCGAAGTCCTCATCGAAGGCGCGGCGCCGGCGCTGCTCGACAGTGTGATCACCGCGATCTCCCTCGAAGACGGCATCAAAGAGGCCTCCTGGCGCTCGGAGGACCCCGAACCCGTGCCCGTCCAGCCCCTCGACCAGGGCCGGCTCGGCTTCCGCTCGCTCCTCAGAAGGCGGGGTGACGCATGAACGACCTCGACCTCCGCGCCCTGGTGCCGCTCACCATCGGACTCGTGGTGGCCGGCCTGACCGTGGCGCTCGCGCTCACCGACGCGTTGCGCGTCCGCCGCGCGCACGCGAAGCTCGACCACGCGAGCCGACGGCCCCGGAAGCCGCCGGAGCACTAGGGCCGATCAGTCCGTCTCCGCCGCCGGATGAGCCGGCGAAGTCGTCAAGGGGAGGCGCGCACGCAGACTCCTTACCACGACCGAGCGCTGATCACGGCAGCTGCCCGAACCACCAGGACGTGTGCGCGAAGACCTCCTCGTCCGTCGGACGGGGGCCGCCGATCATCGGGGCGACCAGCAGGCGATAGCCGTGCTCCGTGACTTCCAGGTCGAGGAGGTCGGAGAGGACGGCGCGGTTCGCCGGCATCGACGCCAGCACGTCGGTTCCGACGAGCGTGGTCAGGAATCTCGCGGTCGCGACGACGACTGAGGCCGTGGTTCCGGGGGTCGGCCGGTGGAACCGGTGGAGCGATGGCGGGGCCGGGTGCAGTCTCGGCGGCTTCGGGATCGCGGTCGAGGGGAGGGAGGTCGACATGGGTCTCTTCGGGTGAGCGCAGCGGGTGGGGTGGGTGTCGACGTGCCCCGCGCGGAAGTTCGGGTCAGCAGCGCGAGGCACGTCGGTAAAGGGACGCGCGAGGTGCCGGACGATGACGCGGTTTCCTCGAATTCACCCTGGGTTTCACCCCAAGGGCGCCACTAGAGGGCCCGCGGCGCGATCACTGGACGACGATCGGGACGTCGGCCACGAGTCCGTGCCGCTGCCCGTCCTCGTAGGCCGCGCCGATGCGGCGTGGGCCGACGATGATCGAGGTGTAGCTGCCGGCTCCGTCGCCGAGGCTGTCGAGCACGTAGGTGTACGGAGACGGGTGGCCGTCGGCGACGACGCGCACCGTCGTGCCGGGGACTCCGTGGACCCGGACGGAGACAGAGCCCACGCCACCCGACGCCGTGACCAGCGGCACCGTCACGGTGCCCGCTGTCGCCGGGGATGCGGGGGAGGTGACGCCGGCGACGTCGCCGGCCGTCCCGGTCTGCGTCGCCGTGATCGAGAAGTCCGGGCGGACACTCGTCAGCTCCGGCGAGATCCACGCCCCTGCGGAGTCTGCCGTGACCTCCGCCGCTTTCACGCCGTGGTCGAAGAGCGTGACCGTCGCGCGAGGGGCGGAGGTCCCCGACACGATCGGGGCGAGAAGGCCGGCGTAGAGACCGGAGCCGGTGTCGACGCCGGCGATGACCGGTGCGGCGAGCGTCGGGGTTGTGGGAGTGGTCGGCGTCGTGGGCGCCGTCGGTGTCGTCGGCTGGGCGGCCGGCGGTGCGACGACCGGAAGCGGCGCCACCGGAACCGGCGCCACCGGGGCGGAGACGACCGGAGCGGCCGGCGCCGCCGGTGCGACCGGGGCCGGCGGCGGGGTCTCCGGGACCGCGGGAGCGGGGGCCGGAGTGGTCGCGGGCGGCGGGTCGGCCGGAGCGGGGTCCGCCGGAGGCGCCGGCTCCTTCACCGGCCCCTGCGCCGAGGGGACCGCGGTGCGGCCGAACAGGCTCTGGGCGATCCCCGGCCCGATGACGAAGCCGATGGTCACCGCCGCCGCGACCGCGGCAGCGGTGACGCCGAGCGCCCACCGGGTGGAGGTGGAGGCCGTCGCCGACCCGCCGGACGTGGCGGTCCCGGCCGGGGCGGCCACTCCGTCCGGGCCGAGTGCGTAGGCCGCGGAGCCCGTCCCCGCGTGCAGCCATGCGGTGTATGCGGTCGCGCCGCCGATGCCGGCGACGAGCGGGAGCAGCACGAGGCCGAGCCGAGAGCCGACCTCCTCGGCCTCGGCCGCGACGATGCTGCAGCGGGCGCACTCGGCGAGATGGGCGTCGATCCGGTCCGTCTCCCGCCTGCTGGTCTTCTTCCGCGCGTAGGCGCCGAGGTGGTCGATGGTCCAGCGGTGCTCGGAGTCCGCGGACACGGTGGCGAGGTGCGCCTGGATCCACGCCTGCCGCAGACCTTCCCTGGCCCGGTAGGCGAGGGCGGCGACAGCGCTCGCGCTCATGCCGAGCAGCGGACCGATCTCCTTCGGAGCCATCTCCTCGACCTCGCTGTACCAGAGCACCTCCTGCCACCGGCTCGGGAGGCTGCGGAACGCCCGGGCGGTCAACGAGCGGTCGAGCGCGGCGACGGCCGCGTCCTCCTCGAACGAGGGGTCCTCCAGCGCGTCGGCGTCCTCGAGCGGAGTCTCGCGTCGCGAGCGGCCCCAGGAGGTCGCGATGTTGCGGATCGTGGTGAAGAGGTAGGGCCGGAAGGCGCTGGTCGGACCGCCTCCGGACCGGATCGCGGTGAGGATCTTCGCGTACGCCTCCGCGGTGACGTCCTCCGGGTCCGCCGTGGAGGTCGCCGAGCGTGCGACCACGGCGCCCGCCCGGTTGTGTCGCTCCCAGAGCGCGCCGAAGGCGGCGTTGTCTCCGCCGCGGACGAGCTCGATCAGTTCCACATCGGAGAAGGAGTCGTACGACGTCATTCCCGTTCCTCTCGGAGCCTAGAAACTAGCAAATCCGAGGGACGCCCGCTCGCGGGCGCCCCTCGGAGGATGGTCGGAGCGATCAGCTGTGCACCCTGCCCCGGTGGGAGGGACGGCGGCGCCGGCCGAGCAGGACCCCGCCGAGACCGAGCGTCAGCAGCACGACGGTCGCGACGATCGGGAGGGCGACATCTGAACCGGTGTGCGCGAGCACGACCGTGTCGCCCGCTCCGCCGGCCGCGGGGTCGACGGGCGGCGCGGGCGGCGCCGCGGCCGGCGCCGCCGGGCTGGCGGGCGTGGCCGGGGCGCTCGGGGTGGTGAGCGGGCCGGAGGGCGTCGCCTTCGCCGTGAATCCGAAGTCGAGCGTGAGGTCCGCTGCGCCGTCGGTCGTCAGGTCGGTGGACGTCGCGGTCCAGGTCGATGAGTCGCCTGCGCTGTCGCCGATGTGCTCCAGCGTCGGCGTGAGCCCGTTGAGCGCCTTCGCCGACGCGTCCTTGTCGATCGTGACCGTGTAGTGCTGCCCGGCCGGGAGGACGGGCAGGCGGGAGAAGAGGTACTTCCCGCCCGCGTCGGTCACGGTCGGCTGCACCACGTGCCCGTCGATGTCGGTCACCGGTCCTCCAGTCGGCCCGGTCAGCACCATCGTCACGCCGGGGATGCCGTGCTCGCCGGCGTCCTGGCGACCGTTCGCGTCGGTGTCCAGCCACACGTAGTCGCCGACCGAGACGGACTGCGTCCCGCTCCCGACGCCGCCCGCCGCGGTCCGCTTGATGGTCTGGGTCTTGGTCCAGGTCTGCGCCGGCGCCGTCACGGTGACGGCGTTGGAGTAGCTGCCGAGGCCCTGGTCGGTGATCGTGCCCTTGTACCGGACGTCGATGAACTCGTCGGGCTTGATCCGGTCGAGGACGATGTGGAGCGTGCCGTCCGCGCAGGTCACGGTGGAGCGGGACGGGTCGAGCGTCGTCGTCGGGGTGCCTGCCGCGAGGCCGGCGCGCGCGGTGATCCGGATCGAGGCGCAGTCGATGGCGCTGCCCTGCCCGGTGTGGTCGACGATGTCGATGGGGCCGGTGAAGCCGGTCGGGTTGCCCGGGAGCTCGACCAGCCAGTTGATGTTGTCGCTGGGATCGCGCGTGCCCTCGTACGAGCCGTCGGCCCAGCCCGCGCCCTTCCAGAGCCCGCGCTGGGTCGGCGGCGGGGACGGCTGCGAGGTGCCGGGGTCCGTCGGCTGCGGGGTCGGCTTGGGTGCGATCTCCACGGTGGTGACGCTCGTGCCGAAGGTGAGGACGACGGGGCCGCCGGTCTCGGTGACGACGCTGTGGTCCCACTGTGCGGTGAGGAATCCGGATCCACCGACGCTGCGATGGGTCGCCACGTAGTCGGTGAGCGTGAAGACGACGGTCTTGCCGTTCCACGCGGCGGTCGCGACCGGGCTCCCGTCGGCGGCGGCCAGGGTGAACCGCGCGAGGCTCGCGGCGCTCAGCGCGGCGGGGAGCTGGAGGGAGAAGGTGTCGCCGGGGGCGCTGCCGTCCGGCACCGCCCAGGTGAAGTCCAGGCGGAGGCGCTCGCTGTAGCCGTACGACGACTTGTCGGTCTTCACGCTCGTGATCGCTCCGGGGATCTCGGCGGCGTCCGCGGGAGCCGCGAGGGCCGCGAGCCCCGTCAGGCTGAGGAGGACGGCCACCAGCGATGCGATAATCCGCGTCGGCCAGGGGGTTGTGGCGGCTCGGGCGCCGCGCAGGGCAGGGTGATGCATCTCGGGTTTCGCTGCTT
The DNA here is from genome assembly GCF_013410375.1 of Leifsonia shinshuensis. Taxonomy (NCBI): domain Bacteria; kingdom Bacillati; phylum Actinomycetota; class Actinomycetes; order Micrococcales; family Microbacteriaceae; genus Leifsonia; species Leifsonia shinshuensis. The sequence goes on along the minus strand of NZ_JACCFL010000001.1, from coordinate 4,369,429 downwards.
TCGGGTAAGCGGTCCTTCCGCGGCGCGACGAACACGCCTCGGCAGAACGGGTAGCGGCCCTCCTCGACGGCCGCACGCATTCGGGGCGCGCGGGCGCCGCGACGGCTTCGGGGCCGTCGCAACGGAGGGGAACTCACACGTGGTTCACCCGAGAGACGCGATGACCCCTTCGCTATGACGCGACACTGGGGTGATTCTCAGGGTGAATTGCTCGCAGCGATCGACAGGAAGCGAAAAGGCGCACCCGAGGACTCCTCGGGTGCGCCTTCCGCGTGTCGAGCGGTGGTCACTCCTGGATGAAGGCCAGAAGGTCGGGGTTGATGACGTGGGCGTGCGTGGTGAGCATTCCGTGCGGGTAGCCCTCGTAGATCTTGAGGGTCGCGTTCTGGAGGAGCTCGGCCTGCTTGAGCGCCGCATCCTTGTACGGCACGACCTGGTCGTCGTCGCCCTGCATGACCAGGACGGGCACGCTGATCGCCTTCAGGTCCTCCGTCTGGTCGGTCTCCGAGAAGGCCTTGATGCCCTCGTAGTGGGCGAGGGCGCTGCCCATCATCCCCTGGCGCCACCAGTTGGCGACCACGGGCTCGGAGACGGTGGCGCCCGGGCGGTTGAACCCGTAGAACGGCCCGGCGGCCACAGCCTGGAAGAACTCGGCCCGGTTCGCGGCCAGTGCATCGCGGAACCCGTCGAACACCGAGATCGGAAGGCCTTCCGGGTTGGCGTCGGTCTGCACCATCAGCGGGGGCACCGCGGAGACCAGGACGGCCTTCGCGACGCGTCCCTGGGGCTCTCCGTACCGCGCGACGTACCGTGCGACCTGGCCGCCGCCGGTCGAGTGCCCGATGTGGATGGCGTTGCGCAGATCGAGGTGCTCGACGACCGCGGACGCGTCGCTGGCGTAGTGGTCCATGTCGTGACCGGTGCCGATCTGAGATGAGCGACCGTGGCCTCGCCGGTCGCTGGCGATCACCCGGTAGCCCTTCCCGAGGAAGTAGAGCATCTGGGCGTCCCAGTCGTCGGAGGACAGCGGCCAGCCGTGGTGGAACATGATGGGCTGGGCGTCCTGGCTGCCCCAGTCCTTGTAGTAGATTTCCGCACCGTCTTCTGTGGTGACAAAGGGCATGAAACGACCTTCCGGGTTCCTGTCGCACCGAATGCGGTGCGACGAGTGGGCTTCTCTGCTGTCGACGGGGGAGAGCGCCTTCACGACAAGCGCTGCACCCATCCGCGACGGTCCTACTTTTGTCGAGAAGACGTGTCCACGTCTAGCGCCGACGCGCGGCCTTCGGGCCGAAACCGATCGGCTAGCCTCGTGACATGCCAACTCTGCCGTTCCGCGCCGACGTCGTCGGCAGCTTCCTCCGTCCGCCCGAGCTCGCCGCCGCCCGCGAGAGGTTCGCGTCGGGCGCGCTCGACGCCGACGGGCTGCGCGCGGTCGAGGACGCCGCGATCCGGGAGCTCATGCTCAGTGAGGCGGAGGCGGGCCTGCAGGTCGCGACGGACGGCGAGTTCCGGCGTGCGTGGTGGCACTTCGACTTCTTCGGGCTGCTCGACGGCGTCGAGGTGGTCGAGCTCGATCACGGCATCCAGTTCCAGGGCGTGCAGACCAAGCCCCGCGGCCTCGAGGTGTCGGGGAGGATCGGGTTCGGCGACGACCATCCGTTCCTGGAGCACTTCCGGTCGCTGAAGGCGCTGGTCGAGAGCACCACCGGGGCGGTGCCGAAGTTCACGATCCCGGCGCCCACCGTGCTCGACTTCCGGCTGGAGCCCGGACACATCGCGCCGTCGGCGTACGGCGGCCGCGACGACCTCGTGGACGACCTCGTCGGCGCCTACCGCGACGCCCTCCGTGCCTTCTACGACGCCGGAGCGCGGTACCTGCAGTTCGACGACACCGCCTGGGCCTACCTGTGCTCGGAGGCGGAGCTCGCCAAGGCGCGCGACCGGGGCATCGAGACGCACGGCATCGCCGAACGGTACTCGGCGATGCTGAACCGCATCCTCGACGGCAAGCCGGAGGACCTCACGGTCACCACGCACGTCTGCCGTGGCAACTTCCGGTCGACGTGGATCTCGTCGGGCGGCTACGAGCCGGTCGCGGAGCAGCTCCTCGGCAACACGCGGTTCGACGGGTACTTCCTCGAGTACGACAGCGAGCGGGCCGGCGGATTCGAGCCGCTCCGCTTCCTGCCGGAGGGCGACAAGCGGGTCGTCCTCGGGCTGATCACCTCGAAGACCGGTGCGCTGGAGGACCCGGACGTCATCAAGCGCCGGATCGACCAGGCCGCCGAGTTCGCGCCCCTGGACCAGCTCGCGCTCAGCCCGCAGTGCGGCTTCGCCTCGACCGAGGAAGGCAACCTGCTGACCCGCGAGGAGCAGTGGGCGAAGGTGCGCGAGGTCGTGGACATCGCCGCCGACGTCTGGGGCTGATCCCCGCCCTGCACAGCGAAAGGCGGCCGCCCGGTCGGGGGCGGCCGCCCGGTCATGGTGGATGGCCTGCGGTCGTGGCGAGCGAGGCGCGCCGCCCGCATCATGCGGTCCGGCCTGCACCGGCGTGGAGCCCGCTCGCCCGGGCCGAGGGTCAGGCGGTGACGGCCTTGTGCGTCTCCGACGCCGATCCGACGCTGACCTTGCGCGGCTTCGCCTTCTCGGCGATCGGGATCAGGACGCTGAGCACGCCGTTGTCGTAGCTCGCGCTGATGCCCTCGGTGTCGACGTCGTCGCCGATCGTGAACTGGCGCAGGTAGCTGCCGAACGGCCGCTCCTGGAGGAGCCAACGGCTGTTCTGGCGCTCGCCCGCGGATCGCTGCGCGCGGATGCTCAGCAGGTGGCCGTCGAGGTCGATGTCGATGGATCCGGGGTCGATGCCCGGGAGGTCCGCGTTGAGCAGGTACTTGTCGCCCTCACGCGACAGGTCCACCGGCATCATGCGCGGCTGGCGGCTGGTGTCGAAGACGCTCTGAGCGATCCTGTCCAGCTGGCTGAAAGGATCGAACGACATGGCCATGGGTGTGATCTCCTTTCATCGGGGTGTGCGGTTGCGTGCAGATCGCTGCCGCGTCGGCGGGCAGCGGGCCACTGCCCGGATGCGCCAGGCGGGGAGCCTCCGCCGCTGTTCCGGACTCCACCGGCGCGGCCAGGCGGACTCCGGGAATTTCGGGCCCGACGGTCGCGGGCCCGAGACGCCGACGCGGACGGGAGGCTCCAAGCGGGAGCGGGCGACGAGTGCGGCGAATTCGGCCTCCACCCAATCCGGGTCGGAGCAGATCAGGTCTGCGAACCCTGCCGTGGCCGTCTCGATCGCCGTCTGCATCTCGGAGCCTCCCATCCTGCTGACCAATGAGATTACCTACAGCGTCTGCTATAGATTTGATACACCCATCGCTTGACAAAACTTCCGATTTACAGCAAACTTTGAGGATGACGGACCGGTCGGGGAGCGTTCCCCTCTACAGCATCGCCGTCGCGGCGCAGCTGACGGAGCTCCCCGCGGCGACGCTCCGCCTCTACGAGGAGAAGGGCCTGGTCACGCCCGCCCGCACCGAGGGCGGCACGCGCCGCTACAGCGACGACGACATCGCGGCGATCCGCCAGGTGGCCCTGCTCCAGGGCGACGGGATCAACCTCGCCGGCGTCGGCCGCGTGCTCGTGCTGCAGGCCGAGAACGCCGACCTCCGTCGTCGCCTCGACGGCTGACGGCCGGAGCTCCGACGAGCGCAGTGCCGCGCAGCGGGCGGTCCGGCTCAGCGCAGGTGCAGGACGATCCCGGTCAGGCCGTGCAGCACGCTCGCCACTCCTGCGGAGATCGCGTCGCTCGCGCGTCGCTCGGTGACCGCGGCCGGGTCGATGTCGCCGTCCACGCTGATGCCCGTGCCGCGGAAGCTGGCTCCGGCCCAGATCACCGAGGTGACGTTGGCCGTCGGCTCCGGCAGCTCGGCGCCGACGATGAGGAACTGCTGGTGCAGATGCTGGGCGGTGGTCAGAGAGAACACGTCGACCACGTCCGGGCCGGCGCCGATCACGAGGTCCGGTGAGGCCGCGATCGCCCGCAGCAACCGGTCCTCGACCTCGTCGTCGCCGCGGGCGGTGACGGCGGTGATCGTCACGCCGCGCTGCTGCGCCCAGCGGGTGACGCCGGAGACCAGCGTCGAGGTCGCGCGGTCGTCGCCCGCGCTGAGCAGCACCACGCTGTAGCCGCCCGGCGGCTCCACGCCCGCCCAGGAACCCCGCTCCGGCTCGATCGTCGCCTCCGGCGTCGGCGTGGCGACGCCGCCGAGGAAGCCGCTCCCGAGCGGGTGGACGCCGGACGGCCCGGTGCCGACAGGCGCGGGCGCGGGCGCAACGCAGCCCGACACGAGCAGCGCGACGGCGGCGAAGAGGGCCGCAAGCGGCAGCGTGAGCGGACGGAGGCGGGGCATGCCCCCAGGCTCGCCGAGGGGCCGGGCCGACCGATGACGGCGGGGCCGTGAGCCGGTGAACGGGAGGCAAACACTTCGGGCGACGGGAGGCCTCCGAGGGGGTGCGCGTTCCCCGGCGTTCGCGTCCCGGCCCCGACCCGTTCACCCGGCTCCGGGACGTTGTGCCCGTGATCCAGACCCTCCCTCGCCTCCATCCCCACCCTCGTCGCGGTCGTCGCGCCCGCATCCTGGGCGTCCTGGTCGCCGCCTTGGCCGCCCTCGCCGTCCTGCTCCCGGCCGCGAACGCGAGCGCCCACGGCTTCTCGTCCGTGGCGTACGTGGACGTCACCGGACGAGCCGACGGCGTGGTCCGCACAGCGCTCGACCTCGAGTACGACCTGCTCGTGGTCTCGGCGGCGGAGAGCGAGAAGGATCGGGCCCTCTTCGACCAGGGCACCGAGCTCTTCCAGACCGGCGAGGAGGCGACCGCGATGAACGACCACGCCGACAGCGTCACCGCCTACGTCACCGGCCGCTTCGCCGTGAGCGCCGGCGGCGCCCGGTGCGAGGCGGCCCGCGTCGGCGACATCGCCGTGCACGAGCGCGATGGGGTGCCGTACGCCACCCTCGTGCTCGACCACGCCTGTCCGGGAGGCTCCGGCCACGAGGTGCGCAGCGGGCTGTTCCCCGACGCCGAGGGCTACGTCACGGGCACCAAGACCATCGTCACGTACGCGATCGACGACAAGGACGGCAGCGCCGCGCTCGACGCGCAGCACCCGTCGTTCTCCACCGGGCAGACCGCGGGGGAGCGCTTCGGGGAGTTCTTCCTGCTCGGCGCGGAGCACCTGCTGAGCGGGATCGACCACATCCTGTTCCTGCTGGCGCTGATCGTGGGCTCCCGCCGGCTCCGCGACGTGGTGCTCGCCGCGACGACGTTCACCGTCGCGCACTCGATCACATTCCTGCTGGCCGCGCTCGGCCTGGTCACCGTGCCCGCCGCCGTGGTCGAACCGGTCATCGCCCTCTCGATCGCCGTCGTCGCGGCCTGGTACCTGTGGACGGTGCGGAGGCGGGTGCTGCCGTCCGGGGAGCTCGCGCCGGAACTCGTGCCCACCCCGGCCGGGCCGCTCGGCCTCACGCGCGCGGACGGGCTGCGCCTCGCGGTGGTCTTCCTCTTCGGCCTCGTCCACGGCCTCGGTTTCGCGAGCGCGCTCGGCATCGACGAGCCGTGGTCGTGGACGCTGCTGTGGTCGCTCCTGGTCTTCAACGTCGGCATCGAGGCCGTGCAGCTCGGGAGCATCGCCGTCGTCTTCCCGCTGCTCCTGCTGCTGCGCAGGCGGACCCCGCGCACCGCACTGTGGGTCGGGATCGCGATCGCCGCCGTGGTCACCGTCGTGGCCCTGTTCTGGTTCGTCGGCAGAATACTGGGCCTCGAATGGGGGTGACTTTCGCACCCGGTCCATCGCCACAACTCTGAGAGTTCACTCAGGATTCACACTCGCCCGAGACGGTGGGTGAATCCGCGGTTCGCGGACACCTCACCAGATCACCAGAAGGGCACCGGACATCCATGTCGAGTGACGACCTCCGGCGGGCCAGCGCGTCCCGCCATCGCCGCACCACCACACGCCTCGCCGCAGCCGCGGTGTGCATCGGCGTCATGCTCGGAGGCGGCGCCCTCGCCGCCCCCGCCGCATTCGCCGCCTCCGCCAACCAGCACGACATCGTGCTCCACGTCGGCTCCGACCAGTCGCAGCGCAACTTCTCCTGGTACTCCGCGGCCGACGTGCCGCAGGTCCTCCAGGTGGCCCTCGCGTCCGACGTCGTCGGAGGCGCGTTCCCGCAGACCTCCACGAGCATCCCCGCCACCGGCGGCCCGACCACGAGCGGCGAGTTCAACCGCTTCGCGACGGTCACCGGCCTGAAGGAGAACACCGCCTACGTGTACCGCGTCGGCACCGAGGGCGACTGGTCGGCGACCTACTCGTTCCGCACCCGGAAGTTCACGGGGGACTTCAACTTCCTCTTCTTCGGGGACCCGCAGATCGGCTCGTCCGGCAACGTGGCGAACGACGCGGCCGGCTGGGCCGACACGCTCAACGTCGCGACCGCCGCCTACCCCGACGCCGAGATGCTCTTCTCGGCCGGGGACCAGGTCGAGACCGCGGCCAACGAGACCCAGTACCAGGCGTTCCTGCAGTCCGACCGCCTCCGCCAGATCCCGTTCGTCGCCACCAACGGCAACCACGACGTGGGGTCGAAGGCATACGAGCAGCACTTCAACACCCCGAACGTCGACCGCACCGCCGGCGCCAACACCGGCACCGGCTCGGGCGGCGACTACTGGTTCATCTACAAGGACGTGCTGTTCCTCGACATCAACTCGAACAGCCGCGACGCCTCGCACATCGCCTGGATGCAGAAGATCGTCGCCGAGCAGGGCTCGAAGGCGAAGTGGAAGGTGCTCGCCTTCCACCACTCGATCTACTCGTCCGGTCCGCACGCCACGGACAGCGACATCCTCGACCGCCGCAACGTCCTGCCGACGGCCATCTCCGACCTCGGCATCGACCTGGTGCTGCAGGGCCACGACCACACCTATGCGCGCAGCTACCTCATCCGCAACGGCGAGAAGGCGAACGCGGCCGAGGCGGCCGGCGCCGACTCGGTGGTCGCCGGCCCCGGCGGGGTGCTCTACGTGACGGCCAACTCGGCGTCCGGCTCGAAGTACTACGACCTGCAGAACAAGGGCTTCTGGTGGCTCTCGGTCCAGAACCAGGAGAAGGTCCGCAACTACAGCGCGATCGACATCAGCTCCAGCGCCATCACCGTGAAGACCCTGCGCAGCCAGGCCAACGGCTCGGACAAGCCGGTGAACAGCATCGTCGACCAGGTCACCCTGACCCGTGAGGCGAAGCCGGACACCGACGCGCAGCAGCTGCAGGTCACCGTCCCGGAGGCCGCGCCCGGCGAGTTCGTCTGGAACGTCGACGGCACCAACGGCCTCGTCGACCTCGGCAAGGCCGTGGAGGCGGGCGACCACTACGCCGCGGTGGGCTCGATCAACCCGATCCGCGTCACGGACACCCGCGCCGCCGGACCGCAGTGGTCGATCTCGGCCCAGGTGAGCGACTTCGTCTCCGGTGGCAAGAAGTTCTCGGGCAAGTACCTCGGCTGGACGCCGGCCGTCACCCAGGCCGGCGGCGACGCCAAGGCAGGCGACCGCGTGCAGTCCGGGTTCACGGGCGGCAACGGTCTCTCCGTGTCGTCCACGCTCGGTCACGCCGACGGCGGTCACGCGAAGGGCTCCGCCAAGCTCGGCGCCGGCCTGGAGCTCGACATCCCCGTCGACGTCGCCGACGGCACCTACACGGCGACCCTGACCCTCACCGCGCTCAGCTAGCCGACCGCTCCACCCGTCCGGGCGGGCGCGTGCCGCCCGCCCGGACCTCCCCGATCCTCACCAGGAAGCCGATCCCCACCAGGAAGCACGATGCGCACCTCGACCCTCCCGACGCTCCCCTCCGCCTCCCCGCTCGCGCGCCTCGCCGCCGGGCTGGTCTCCGTCCTCCTCGTCGCAGCGACCGTCGCCGTCGGCGGCTCCGCGTCGCCGGCGCTCGCCGCGGGCGACGGCGACGTCACCTGGGGCGTGCGCACCGCCGCCAACCAGAACGGCGCCGACCGTCAGAACTTCGGCTACCGGATCGCGCCGGGCGGCTCGGTCACCGACGCGATCGTCGTGGGCAACCACGCCGCAGCGCCGATCACGCTCGACGTGTACGCGGCCGACGGCTTCACCACGAGCAGCGGCCAGCTCGACGTGGCGAAGCGGGACGCGAAGGCGGTCGCCGTCGGAGCGTGGACGGCGCTGCGCGACCACACGGTCACGATCGCCCCCGGCGGCACGGCGGAGGTGCCGTTCACGGTCACCGTCCCGAAGGACGCGACGCCCGGCGACTACGCCGGCGGCATCCTGACCTCGCTGCCGCAGGCCGCCCAGGAGAACGGCATCAGCGTCGACCGCCGCCTGGGCATCCGGGTGCACCTCCGGGTCGACGGGAAGCTGGCCCCCGCGGTCGCCGTGGAGAAGCTGCGCGTGGACTACACCGGGACGCTCAACCCCTTCGGCACGGGGGACGCGACGGTGAGCTACACCGTGCGCAACACCGGCAACGTGCGGCTGTCCGCGGGCCAGACGGTGGGGCTCAGCGGCCCGTTCGGCTGGTTCCCGGTCGACGCGGGGAACGTCGCCGGCGTCCCCGAGCTGCTGCCGGGCGAGTCCTGGACCGTGTCCGTGCCGCTGCACGGCGTCGTCCCGGCCTTCTGGCTGACGGCCTCGACCGCGCTGAGCCCGAAGCTGCCCGCGGTCACGGGTTCGACGCCGGGAGTGGAGGGCGTCGCGGCCGAGGCCGGAACGGTCGCGGTGCCCTGGGCGCTGCTGACGCTCCTGATCGTAATCGCGGCCGCGGTCGCCGCGACCGTGCTGGTGCTCCGTCGTCGCCGGCGGGCGAGCGCAGTGCGCGAGGACGAGCGCGTCAAGAAGGCGGTCGAGGAGGCGCTGAAGGGCGTGGAGGCCGCCGACCCCGCATAGGACGGTTCGGGGCCGTTTCGCAACCTTTGTGACGTCTGTTGACCACGGCTACCGAATATGACGGCGGAGGATGTGGTCAGGGCAGGCGCCCTTCTAACCTCGGCGATGCACAGAGAGCCCGTCGTGTCAGCCCGAGGTTAAGGAACAGCCATGAAGAGAATCATCCGGAGCGCAGCCGTCGTCTCCGTCGCCGCGCTCGCCGTCGCCGGCCTCGCCGCGTGCGCGAGCGGGTCCTCCGCAGCGACCGGAGGCTCCTCCTCCGGAAAGAGCACCGTCTACTTCGGCGTCTCCGCCGCGGAGACCGGCCAGTACGCGCAGTACGGCCAGCAGTTCAAGGAGGCGTTCGACCTCGCCGTCGAGCAGGTCAACGCGCAGGGCGGCATCGACGGCCACCCCGTCGCGCTCAAGTACGAGGACTCGCAGTCCGACCCCAAGCAGTCGGTCGCGGTCGCCCAGAAGTTCGTCGGCGACGACAGCATCAGCCTGGTCTTCGGCGACTACTCGTCGGCGGCCTCCATCCCGGCCTCCCCGATCTACACCGCGGGCAAGCTGCTGCAGTACGGCTTCAACAACTCGAACCCGGACTTCACGGCCAAGGGCACGCAGTACCAGTGGTCGACCTCCATCACCACGAGCGCGACCTACACGTGGACGGCGGACTACATCAAGAAGCAGGGGATCAAGTCCGTCGGTGTGACCTACCTGAACACCGCCGACTGGGGCATCCCGGCGTTCAACGCGTTCAAGGACGAGGCCAAGAAGATCGGCCTGAAGATCACCGACGCGGAGGGCGTGCTCGACACCTCCGACGACTACCGCCCGTCGCTCACCAAGGCCGTGGCCGGCAAGCCCGACGCCTTCGTGCACATCGGCTACGGGCCGGACGCCGCCAAGCTGGTCACCCAGCTGCGCGCGATCGGCTACAACGGCCCCTTCTACGGCGGCCAGGACGAGCAGTCCTTCGACGGCACGAAGGCCGCGGAGGGCGCGATCAACGGCGCCGAGTTCCTCGCCTCCAACCCCGCCAAGGAGGTCCAGGACTTCGTGAAGGCGTTCCAGAAGAAGTACCCGAACGAGACCGAGGTCACCGGCTTCGAGGCCGGCGCGTACGACGCGCTCCACGTCGCGGTCGCCGCCGCGAAGCTCGGCGGCACCACCCGCGAGGGCATCCTGGCCGGCTTCAAGAAGGTCAAGGACGTGCCGAGCGTCGTCTACGGGACGATCACCTTCGACCAGGCCACCCGCCGGGTCGCGTCTCCGCAGCTCACCCCGAGCATCCTCAAGGACGGGAAGTGGGTCGCGTACAACGGCTGAGCCGCTGACACGCGCATCATGCTCGACACACTGATCGCCGGCCTGCTCCGAGGGAACGTCTACGCCCTCGGAGCGGTCGGCATCTCCCTCGTCTTCGGCGTCATGAACGTCGTCAACTTCGCCCAGTTCTCGTTCTTCGGGCTGGGCGCGATGCTGTCCTGGTTCTTCGTCGTGAAGCTGGGGCTGCCGTTCTGGCTGGCGCTCCTGCTCGTGCTCGCCGTCTGCGGCGCGCTCGGACTGCTGATCAACGTGACCGTCGTGCGTCCGCTGGCGAAGTTCCTGCCGCTGGCGGCGATGCTCTCCACCTACGCGATCTCGCTGATCCTCGACAACGCCTCGCAGGTCGCGTTCACGGCGCAGTTCCGGGTGTTCCCGGAGGTGCTGCCGACTTCGAACCTGCACCTCGGCAACATGCGCTTCGGGACCTCCGACCTGGTGATGCTCGGCACGACCGCCGCCGTCATGGTCGTGATGACGGTCTTCCTCAAGTACGGCAAGGTCGGCCGCGCGATCCGTGCGACCGCGCAGGACCAGGAGGCCGCCCTGCAGATGGGCATCCCGGTCGGGCAGGTGCAGCACGTGTCGTTCGTGATCGCGTCGGCGCTCGGCGGCCTCGCCGGCGTCTTCATCGCGCTCTACGTGGGCGTCGCCAACCCCAGCTCCGGTCTGGACGTCGGGCTCACCTCGTTCGTGGCCGCGACGCTGGGCGGCCTGGGCTCGCTCGTCGGTGCGGTGGTCGGCGGCTTCGTGCTCGGCATCCTGGAGGCCTTCGGCATCCACTTCTTCGGGGACACCGCCCGCGAGATCATCGTCTTCGTCATCCTCATCGTCGTGCTGATCGTGCGGCCGGGCGGACTGTTCGGCAGGGTGCCGCTGATCTCGGCGGAGCCGCTCACGGGCACCTTCCTCGGCAAGGGCCGCCCGCTGCGGATCCCGCGCTGGGTGTGGCCGCTCGCGTTCCTGCTGCTCGGTGTCGTCGTGCCGCTGTTCGGCGACGACTACCTCCTGACCACCGGCACCCAGGTGCTGGTCTACGCGATCATCGCGGCGGGCTTCACCGTGACCGCCGGCCAGGCCGGCGTGCTCGCGCTCGGGCAGGCCGGCCCGATCGCGATCGGCGCGTACGCCTCCGCGCTGCTGACCATGTACGTGCACGTGCCGTTCTGGGTGGCGCTGCCGCTCGCCGGCCTGGCGGCCGCGGTGGTCGCGTCGATCCTGGCATCGCCGATCTGGGGCGTGAAGGGGCACTACGTGTCGATCGCGACGCTCGGGCTGGGCATCGCGATCGTCGCCGTCATCCAGCTGATCCTGCCGCAGGGGCTCTACAACATCCCCGTGCCGGAGTGGTTCGGGACGCCGCTGAACACCCCGCAGGCGTACTACTGGATCGACTTCGGCGTGCTCGTGCTCACCCTGATCGTGATGTGGCGGCTGCGCACCTCGCACCTGGGCAAGGTGATCTCCTCGGTCGGCTCCGACGAGGTCGCGGCGCTGTCGTCGGGCGTGCGCGGCCGCGATTACAAGGCGCTGGCGTTCGCCGTCTCCGGCTTCTTCGCCGGGATCGGCGGCTCGCTGCTCGCCCACCAGTACACCTACATCGACCCGACCATCTTCACGATGCTGATGTCGCTCCTGGTGGTGACCATCGTGATCCTCGGCGGCGTCGGCCTCCCGTACGGCGCGGTGGTGGGCTCGATCGTCCTGATCGGTGCGATGGAGCTGCTGCGGTTCACGCCCGAGCTGCGCATCATCGTCTACGGCCTGGTGCTGATCCTGGTCGTCCGCTTCCGCCCCGGCGGCATCCTGGTGAGGAACTCATGAGCGCCGACACGCTGCTGAGCGTCCAGAAGCTGGAACGCCACTTCGACGGCCTGAAAGCCGTCGACGGGATCTCGTTCTCCGTGCACCGCGGGGAGGTCGTCTCGATCATCGGGCCGAACGGGTCGGGCAAGACCACGACGCTCAATCTGGTCACCGGCGCCATCCGGCCCAACGGCGGCACCATCACCCTCGACGGGGAGCGGATCGAGCGGGCGGACAGCGCGCGCATCGCCGAGCACGGCATCGCCCGCACCTTCCAGAACGGGCGGGTGTTCGCGACGCTCTCGGTCGCGGACAACATCGAGGTCGGCCTGCACACGACGCTGCGCGCGCACCGGCCGTTCCGGAGGCTGTCGAACCTGTTCCTGCTGCGCTGGATCCCGCTGCTGGCGGAGCTGTACATCGCGATCGTCGGCACCCCGGCCTCCCGCCGGGAGCGGGCGGCGATCGACGCGGTCGTCGAGTCGGAGATCGACCGGTTCGAGGCGCGGCTCGGCCGGCGGCGCGACGACCCGGCGTACTCGCTGAGCTACGCCAACCGGCGGCGCACCGAGATCGCCCGCGCGCTGGCGCTGGAGCCGAAGCTGCTCGTGCTCGACGAGCCGACCGCCGGCATGAACCAGTCGGAGACCGCCGAGGTGCTCGCGCAGCTGCTCGAGCTCAAGGCGGCCGGGCAGAGCATCCTGCTGGTGGAGCACAAGCTCGACCTCGTGATGACGGTCTCCGACCGGGTGATCGTGATGGACGGCGGCCGGATCATCGCCGAGGGACGCCCGGACGACGTCCGCCGCGACACCGCGGTGGTGGAGGCGTACCTCGGGCGCCGTCGCGGCCTCGGAGGGGTGGACCTGGCATGACCGAGCTGCTGGCGCTGGAGGACGTGAACGTCCACTACGGCCCGTTCCACGCCCTGCGCGGCAACTCGCTCTCGGTGCGGGAGGGCGAGATCGTCTCGCTGCTCGGCGGCAACGCGAGCGGCAAGTCCACGACGATGAAGACCATCCTGGGGCTCGTGCGGCCCACGTCGGGCACGGTGCGGTTCGCGGGCGAGGACATCACGCACGCCTCCACGCGGCGTCGCGTCGCGGGAGGCATCGCCTCGGTGCCGGAGGCGCGGCGGGTGTTCCCCGAGATGACGGTCGACGAGAACCTGATCGCCGGCGCCTACACGCGCCCGGGCCGCACCCGGAGCCAGAAGGCCGCGATCGCCGAGGACCTGGACCGGATGCGCACGCACTTCCCGCGCCTGGCCGAGCGGCGCACGCAGCAGGCCGGCACCCTCTCCGGCGGCGAGCAGCAGATGCTCGCCTTCGCGCGCGCCCTGATGAGCCGGCCGAGGCTCGTCTGCATGGATGAGCCGACCATGGGCCTCTCGCCCAAGCTGGTCGACCAGGTGCTCGACGAGATCGTGCGCATCAACACCGAGCTCGGCGTGGCCGTGCTGTTCGTGGAGCAGCAGGCCGAGCTGGCGCTCTCCATCGCCTCCCGGGGCTACGTGCTCGCGACGGGCGCGATCGTGCTGCAGGGCACGGCGCGCGAGCTGCTCGACGACCCGCAGATCCAGGAGGCCTACTTGGGAAAGGCGGCGCAGGAATGAGCCAGGCACCGATCGACGGACGCTCACGGCAGCGGCTGGGGTTCTTCACCCGGCTGCTCGACGACGGCACCGCGCTGCAGCGCTACCGCAATGCGCTCGACCAGTTCGTGCGCGCGGAGGAGGTGGGGCTCGACACCGTGTGGGTGGCCCAGCATCACTTCCACGAGGCGGAGGGCGGTCTCCCGTCGCCGTTCGTGCTGCTCGCCCAGGCGGCCGCGCTGACCTCCCGCATCCGGCTCGGCACCGGCATCGTGACCCTGCCGCTGGAGGCGCCGCTGCGCGTGGCAGAGGACGCCGCCGTGCTGAACCTGCTCTCGGGCGGCCGGCTGGAGCTCGGGATCGGCTCCGGCGGGACACCGACGTCGTTCGCCCCGTTCGGGCACGACCCGGCCGACCGTGCGGCGATCTACGACCGGCACAGGGAGGCTCTGGTCTCCGCGCTGCGCGGGGACCGGCTGACCTCGGACGGCGGCGCGCTCTACCCGGGCGCGCCCGAGGTGCTCGACGTGGTCTGGGAGGCGACCTTCTCCGCCGAGGGCGCCGCCCGCATCGGCCGCCGCGGCAACGGGCTGATGCTCTCGCGCACCCAGCCTCGCCGGGAGTGGGACGCGCCGTCGTCGCCGGAGCTGCAGGAAGCGATCGTCGACGCGTACCTCTCCGCTCTGCCGGACGGGGTCGCGCCGCGCATCCTGGCGTCCCGTTCGGTGCTCCTGGTCGACACGGAGGCCGACGCCGCCGCGTGGATCCGGCGCGGGATCGACCGCGGGCGCGCGTTCGTCGACGCCCAGGGGCTGGCGATCCCGGCCGGGACCACCGACGCCGAGCTCCTGGCCTGGCTCGACATCCACATCGGCACGCCGGAGCGGGTGCTCGCCACGCTCCGCGCCGACACGATCCTGGCGCGGGCGACCGATGTGGCGTTCCAGCCGCACCCGGTGGATCCGCCGCACGAGACCGTGCTGCGCTCCATCGAGCTCACCGCGGAGGTCGGGCGCGAGCTGCTCGACTGGTCGCCGGCCCTGCCGGCGGTCGCCCTGCGCTGACCCGTCCCGCTCCGATCCGCCCTCCATCGAAAGGACTTTCATGACCACCGACGTCATCGACCAGCTGGTCGGCATCCGGCCGGGCGACCCGCTCGACACGCTGCGCGACCAGCGCCCGAACGCCCGGGCCAACGCGCAGGCGAGCTTCGACGCGCTGCTGCGCTCCGACGAGCTGTCCCAGGTCGCGCAGCGGGAGCGGCTGGCCGTCGCCTACTGGACGGTCGCGCTCTCGAAGTCGCCCACCGCGTCGTTTTACCGCGACCTCCTGGCCGCCGAGGACGCGGGTCTGGCGGCCGCGCTCGACGCCGCGCTGCCCGCCGCCCTCACCGATGGGCCCTACGGCGACTACCCGGACGGACCGCTCACGGCCGAGAACGTGGACGGCCCGCACTGGCAGCCGTCCGCCGAGCTGGGGGTCGCGGCGGGTCCGCGCCTCGCCGCGGCGCTGGCCCACACGCACCTGCTGGTCTACCGGCCGAGGGACGCGTCGGCGGACGCCCTCCAGGAGCTGCTCGACGCCGGCTGGTCGACCACCGGGATCGTCACGCTGTCGCAGCTCGTCGCGTTCCTCAGCTTCCAGCTCCGCGTGGTCGCGGGGCTCACCGTCCTGAAAGGAGAGCTCGCATGAGCGAGACGATCACCCGCACCACGACCGAGGCGCCGAACTCGTTCACGCAGGCCGAGCTCGGCTGGGAGGCGTGGCTGGAGCCGCTGCCGCTGGAGGAGCTCACCGAGCGCCACTACGCGGGACTGGTCGACAAGGGCCGCGCGAACAGCCCGTACTTCCGGCTGCTGGTGCGCGACCCCGACATCCTCGGCGCCCGCACCCGCACGGACAACGACATCTTCTACAACGAGAAGGGCGGCCTGACCCGCGCCCTCCGCGAGCTGTCGGCCACCGCGGCCTCCCGCACCAACGGCTGCATCTTCTGCGCGTCCGTGCACTCCCGCTTCGCCAGCCACTACTCGAAGCGCCCCGACGACGTGCAGCGCCTCCTCGACGAGGGCACCGCCGCTCCGCAGGACGACCCGCAGTGGCGGGCGGTGATCGACGCGTCGGTCGCGCTCACGGTCGTCCCGAACGAGTTCGGCGCCGAGAACGTGCGTGCGCTGCGGGACGCGGGCCTGGACGACGTGGCGATCATCGACGCGATCAACGGCGCCGCCTTCTTCAACTGGGCCAACCGCCTGATGCTGTCCCTGGGAGAGCCGACGCCGCCGAAGGCCTGAATCGACGACTGTCGGGTGTGCGGTGCCGCCCCCATCTCGGGCGGCACCAGTTTGTGGTATTTCGGGTGCCAGGCGGCGGATCGGATACTGGCTGCGACGCCGAACGCGCCAGCGCCCCCGCCGCAGAAAGCCGACCCGAGATGTCCAGCACACAAACCATCAGCAGCGACAGCATCGACACAGCCACGCACCCGTCGCCCGTCACCGACTGCTGCGGGTTCTTCGACGCTCCGCACGCCCACCTCTGGGAGTACACGAACGGGCACTGGGTTTGCGCGTTCTGCGATCAGAAGCGGCCGTTCACCGCGTAGGGCGCTGCGCCCGGGTCAGCCTCCCGACCGGCTCGTCGTCGTGGTGCGGCCCGACGTTCCCGTGCCTGCGCCTCCCGTGCCCTTGCCGAATCCGGTGCCGCCGAAGCGGCCGCCGCCGAACCCGGTGGTCGTGCTCGGGAGCGGCTGGGAGAGGTCCGCGAGCTCGACGACGTCGCCCTTCGCGAGGCCGGAGGTGATCTGGGTGAAGTCGCCGCCCGCCGTTCCGACGGTGACCCGGGTGACCACCGGCGCACCGTTGACGATCTTGTCCACGATGGTCGTCGCTCCCAGGCGGTGGATCGCCGAGGTCGGGACCGCCAGCACGTCCGCGGCGGACGCCACCGACACGGTCGCCTGCGCGGGCGCACCGTTGAGGAGGTGCGCGCCGGCGTCGTCGAGGCCGACGGTCACCGAGTAGGCGGGGTTCGAGGTGTCGGACGAGACGTCGGTGACGCCGATGGCGGACACCGAGCCGGTGAGCGGCGCCGCGGCGCCCGCGACCGTGACCGACGCCTTCTGGCCGAGCTTGAGCGAGCCGATGTGGGTGACGGGCACCGTCGCGTTCACCGACCAGCCGCTGGAGCCGATGATCGTGATGTCGGAGGTGTGCGATCCGGCGGACACCGTTCCGCCCGGCGTGAGCGAGACGGCGGCGACCACCCCGTCGATCGGGCTGGTCAGCGTGCCGAGCGAGACGTTCTGCTGCGCCATCGCGACGGCCGCGTTCGCCGCGGTCACCGCGGCCTGGTCGGCGAGGATCGTCTCGGCGGTCGCCGGCGTGGACGATCCGCCGCCGGACCCGCCGGTCCCGGACGACCCCGAGCCGCCGGAGGCCGATGCCGCCAGCGGGCTCGAACCGGTCGACGCCGTGGTGGTCGTGGGGGCCGACGCTGTGGAGGCCGCCGGAGCGGACGACGCGGGGGCGGACGACGCAGGGGCCGACGCCGCCGGAGCCGCTGCGGCGCCGGTCGAGGACGCGGCGCTCGCCGCGGCGAGGTCGGACTGCAGCTTGCCCACGGCGGCGTCGAGCGCTGTCGCGTCCTGCTGCACGGCCTTCTGCGCGGCGGCGGTGGTCTGCTGGTCCGTCTGCACGGTGGCGATGGCGGTCTGGCAGGCGGCGAGCTCGGCCTGCACCGTGGCCAGCGGGCTGCCCGTCGCCGGAGCGGGGGCCGGAGCGGCCGTCCCGGTCGGAGCGGGCGTCGGCGACGGGGAGGGATCCGAGATCGTGGCGTCTGTGACGGCCTGGCACGCGGTGGCCTCCGCCGCCTCGGCGGTCTGGGCGGCGGCGAGGTCCGCGGCGGACGTCTTCGCGTCCGCCAGGAGCGTGCTCTGCGCCGCGTGGATGGCCGCGACGTCGTGGGTCACCGCGGGGTTGGAGCCGGACGACCCCGAACCGCCGGACCCCGAACCGCCGGACCCCGACCCGCCGGACTTCGGGTTGCCCGTCGGCGGGGTGGTCCGCGTCGAGGGGGCGGACCCCGTGGACGTCGACGACGTCCCCCTCGCCGATCCACCCGACCCGCCGGACGACCCGGACGAGCCCGACGAGCCCGGGGAGCTGCTCGCGGTCGTCGTCGCCGTCTGGGAGGCGAGGTCGTCGGACAGCGTCTGCGACGCGGACGACGCGTTCTGCTGGGCGGTCTGGAGCTGGCTGTCCAGCCCCGTGGACGACAGGGCGGCGAGGGTGTCGCCGGCGTGGACCTGCTGGCCGGGCTGCACGGACACGCTCGCGACCGTGCCGCCGACGCCGAAGGCCACGTGCCGCACGGTGGTGGAGGCGACGCTCCCGGAGAGGGCGACCGTCTGGTGGACCGTCTCCGGCTGGACCGTCGCCGTGCGGTAGCTTCCCGCGCTGTTGTTCGTCGCGGCGATCGCCAGACCGCCGCCCACGAGCACGACGACGAGGCCGGCGCTCGCGCCGACGACGAGGCGGCGCTTCCTAGGCATTGCCGCCACCGGTCCCGGTCGAGCCGCCGGGGGCTCCGCCGCCCGGGCGACGGCCGAAGGGCTGGGTGCAGCCGTTCGCGCCGGGGTCGGAGACGGTCACGGAGGTCGCGGTGACGGCGCCGGACGAGTCGGCCGGCCCGCGGACGGCGGCGCATCGGCCCACGGTGAGCGCCGCCGGGGTGACCTTGCTGGTGACGGTGAACACCGTCGTCGACGCGGTGGTCACCGTCTTCGGGCCGGAGGTCGATCCAGACGCGGTTCGGCTGGGCGTGACCGTGATCGTGTCGCCGGAGACGGCGGTCACCACGCCGGCGACCGGCGGGGTGAAGGTGCGGGTGCGGGTCGGTGTCGGCCGCGGGGTGCGCGTGCCGCCGCCCCCGCCGAAGCCGCGGCCGCCTCCGAAGCCACCGCCGAAGCCGGTGCAGGTCCCGTTGGTCGCCGGTGAGATGGTGACGCTGGTGACGGCGCCCGAGGTCGACGGGGCCGCGGAGCTGCCGGGGCCGCCGAAGGTCGACGCGACGACGCACGAGCCGACGGTGACGTCGGAGAGGGAGCCCTTCGCGGTCTGCAGCACGGTGGTCGACGCCGAGACGTTCACGGCGGTCTGCGCGCTCTGGCTCTGCACCTGGAGGGTGCTCCCGTTCACGGCGGCGATCTCCCCGAAGACACCGCCGCCTCCCGCGCCGGAGCCGCCCGCGCCCTGCGCCCGTGGCGCGCTGGTGCTGGCGGGGGCGGAGGACGTCGGCGTGCCGGCGGCGCAGCCCGCGAGCAGCAGGGCGACGCCCAGCACGGTCGCGCCGAGCGCGATGCTGCGGGGCTTCGAGATCAGTGAGGTCATGGTGCGGTCCGTTCGTTGTGCTGGAGTGGAGTCGGGGGCTGCGTCATTCGGTGCGCAGCGCGTCGATGGGTGCGAGGCGGGCGGCCCTGCTGGCGGGGTAGACGCCGAAGCCGACGCCGATGCCGAGGGCGACCACGAGGGAGACCAGGATCGCGACGGGGGAGACGATCACCGAGCTGCCGATCAGCCCGGGCAGCACGAGGGCGGTGAGGCTGCCGAGCACGACCCCCGCGACGCCTCCAGCGAGGCCCAGGATGCCGGCCTCCACCAGGAACTGCCGCCGGATCGCCCGCTGCGGCGCGCCGAGCGCCTTGCGCAGGCCGATCTCCCGAGTCCGCTCGGTCACCGAGACCAGCATGATGTTCATCACGCCGATGCCGCCGACGAGCAGCGAGAGGGCCGCGATCCCGGTGAGCAGGATCGTCAGCGTCCGGTAGATGCTGGTCGCCGTGCTCACCAGCGCCTGCTGGCTGTTGATCGTGAAGTCGGCGGAGGCCGCCGAGGTGATCCCGTGGTCGTTCAAGAGGATCTGGTCGGCCTCCTGGTAGGCGCCGGAGAGCGTGTCGGGCGTCGACGCCTCCAGATAGATCGTGGACACGGTGCCGGCGTTGGTCTGGTTGGACAGGTCGGCCTGTGCGGTCGAGAGCGGGATGACGGCCAGGTCGTCGAGGTTGCTCGACGAGTTCGATCCCGCCGAGGCAAGCACGCCGACGATCGTGAAGGTCTGCGACCCGATGTCCACCGACTGGCCCACCACGTTCGTGTAGCCGAAGAGCTCGGTGGCGGTGGTCGGCCCGAGCACGACGACGGGCGCGCTGTTGCGCTCGTCGGCCGCGGTGAAGAAGGATCCGGCCGCCATCGTCCTGGCCCGCACGCCCAGCCAGTCCGGGGTGGCGCCCGAGACGGAGGTCGTCCAGTTGGTGCTGCCCGCGGTGAGCGATTCGGACAGCGTCTTGACCGGTGCGACGCTGGCGATGTCCGGCGCCGCGACCTTCGAGCTCAGGGCGGTCGCGTCCGCCTGGGTCAGCGTCGAGCCGGTCCCGAAGCCGCCGCGGACGCCGCCGGCCGTCGTGCTGCTGCCCGGCGACACGATGAGCAGGTTGCTGCCCAGGGCGCTGATCTGCGCGCTGACGTCCTTCTGCGTGCCGAGGCCGAGCCCGACCGTTAGGATGACCGCCGCGATGCCGATCAGGATCCCGAGCACGGTGAGCAGCGAACGCAGCGAGTGCGTCCGGATCGCCGCCCAGCCCGAGTGGAAGGTCTCCGCCCAGTTCATGCGGCCACCGTCCGCTCGTCCGCCTGGATCCGCCCGTCGCGCACGTGGACGACGCGGTCGGCGTGCGCCGCCACCTCCGACTCGTGCGTGATGAGGACGATCGTCCGGCCGGCCTGGTGCAACTCGCCGAACAGCGAGAGCACGTCCCCGGTCGCGGTGGAGTCGAGGTTGCCGGTCGGCTCGTCGGCGAGGAGGAGCGTCGGGTCGCCGACCAGCGCCCGCGCGACGGCCACCCGTTGCTGTTGGCCTCCGGAGAGCTCGCCGGGGCGGTGCGCCGTGCGCTCGCCGAGGCCGACCCGGTCCAGCGCGCGGAGGGCGCGCTCGCGGCGCTCGTCCTTGTGCATCCCCGCGTAGACCAGTGGGAGCTCCACGTTGCGGAGCGCGGTGAGCGAGGGCAGCAGGTTGAACTGCTGGAAGACGAACCCGATGCGCCGGTTGCGGATGGCCGCGAGCTCATCGTCGCCGAGCTGCGCCACGTTCTGCCCGGCGATCCGGTACGAGCCGGTCGTGAGCACGTCGAGGCAGCCGAGCACGTTCATGAGGGTCGACTTGCCGGAGCCGGACGGGCCCATGATCGCCACGTACTCGCCCTCCTCGATGGCCAGGTCCACGCCGCGGAGGGCCTCGTAGGAGACGGAGCCCGTGTGGTACGTCTTCCCGGCGCCCTCCAGCTCGATGACCGGCCTCCGGAGCGGGACGGTCTCGAACTCAGCCGTTTCCATTGCCGCCTCCCGAGCGTCCGCCGCCGCCGAAGCCGCCGCCTCCGCCGAAGCCGCCGCCTCCGCCGAAGCCGCCGCCACCGCCGCCGCCGCCGCCGCCGCCGAAACCGCCGCCGCCGCCGAAGCCGCCGCCTCCGCCGAAACCGCCGCCTCCGCCGAAGCCGCCGCCCGAGCCGCCGGTGCCGGTGCCGGTCCCGCCGCGACGACCGCCGGCCGTCGTGACGCTGATGACGACCTGGTCGCCCGAGCTCAGGCCCTTGGTGACCTGGGTGTAGAGCCCGACCGTCTGCCCGACGGTCACCGGGGTGCTCACGTTCTTGCCGTTCACGACGCGCATCACGCTCGTCGTCGTCCCCGTGCGGTGGATCGCGGCGGCCGGCACGGTCAGGGCCGACGGGAGCTGCTGGTAGACGATGGAGACGTTGGCGGTGACGCCGTCGTACAGGCTCGCCGGGGTCCCCGTCACGTCGACGACGACCGGATACGTCGCCGCTCCCGTCGAGGAGGACGGCAGCAGGCCGATCGAGGCGACCGTGCCGAAGAAGGAGGGGTTCTCGGTCGTGGAGAGCTGGGCTTCGTCGCCGGTCTTGACCTCGCCGATGCTCGACGCCGGGACGTCGACGCTGACCTGCCAGGAGTTCGTGGCGATCACCGTGAACGCGGCGGAGGAGGACGAGCTCGACGCCGAGGAGCCGGAGCCGCCGGAGGACGAGCCGGCGCCGGATGCCCCCGAGCCGGATCCGCCCGAGCCGGATCCGCCCGCCGAGCCCCCCGACGCGTTCGCGGAGCCCGACCCCGCGCCCGACCCGGACGACGAGCCGCCCGAGGCCCCGGAGGCCGAGACGACGTCCCCGACGCTGACGTTGACCGCGGTCACCAGACCGGCGATCGGCGACGTCAGGGTCACCGCGTTCACCTCCGCCTGCGCGCTCGTCACGTTCGACTGGTCGAGGGTGACCGTCGCCTGGTCGGCGGCGATCTGGGCGCTGGTGGCCGTGCTGGAGGACTCGGCGCTCGAGAGCTTGGCCTGAGCCGACGCGAGCGAGGCCTGCGCGTTCAGCAGGGCGGAGTTCGCCTCGGCGGAGTCGACGGAGCCGAGCGCCTCGCCGGCGGTGACCGTGCTGCCCGGCTGCACGTCCACGGCGGTGACCTGGCCGGGCGCACCGAAGTTCAGCGCGTCGGTGACGGTCGGCGTGAGAGTCCCGGTGCCGGTGATGGTCTCTTTGAGTGTCTGCTCGGACACGGGGACGGTGCGGGACACGGTCGCGGCGGCGGACGCCGTGCCGAAGCCGGTGCTGACTCCCCACCACGCCGCCGACGTCAGCGCCGCGACGACGATGGCCGTCACGACGACGAGGACCCACGCCGGTATCGCTGCCAGGCGTACGCGCATTACAGGCTTCCTTTCCCAGGGTGCGGCCAGAAGCGTAAGCGCCGCGATCCCGGGGACTTTATGCGCCGTCTATGATTCGCCTGGGAAGCGCTTGCGCTCTCTGGGAGAACCTGCATGGAGGGGGGCGGGCCCCTGGAGCATCCCGTTTCACGACCGCCGGAAGGGTGGGGCCGACCCCGTCTTCGGGGGCGTCCGCACCCCTATCGCCTCCGGCCGCCGATCGTGGATGATGGCCCTGTGACCCCGGAATCGCAGCCGCTGCCCGCCGCATGAGCGGGGCGGTGCGGCCGCCGCGGCGCGGCAGCGGTGTCCCGCGAAGAGTGCCGATCTTCGTGCTGACCCTCCTCGCTCTAGAGTTCGGAATCTGGTGGGGCGTGACGGTGGCGCCGCCGGAGGGGCCGCCGGCGCTGTCCGACATCCCGGCGGTGCTCTCCCTGCCGGCGGCGTTCCTCCTGTCGTGGCGCTTCGTCGCGTTCTTCGTGGGGTACGCGGCCGGCGCAGTGCTGTCGATCGTGCCCCACGAGCTGGGGCACTTCGTGGCGGCGAGACTGCTCGGGCTGCCGGTCCTCGGAGTGGCGTTCGGGTGGCTGACGTTCGGGAGGACTTTGCGGCGGCCGGGAGTGGCCGGCCAGGTCCGGGTCGACCTCGGCCGGGCGCCGGGGGCGAGGCTTCCGGCGCGGGTGGTGGTCTTCGCACTCTGCGGCCCCGCCGGCGGGCTGGTCTTCGCGGGCGCGGTGGCCCTGGCAGCCGCCGATGCCGAGCTGCCGGTGTACGTCCGGCTCGCGTTGGGCGGCGCTGTCGCGTCCGCTGTCGTCATTCAGCTGGCCAATCTCGTCCCCACCGCCACTCGAAGCGGTGACCTGAGCGATGGAGCGGTCGCCTACTGCTGGGCGTTCCGGCCGGCATCCCAGCTCGAGAAGGTCCGGCTCACCCTCGCCGCTCAGTCGTTCGCCGCCGAGATCGCGCCCGATGCGACGGGAGATCCCGCTCTGTCCGATGAGGAGTTCGAGCGGGTGCGGGCCGCGCTCGGAGATCCGCGGCACCAGATCGCCGTCGTCGCGGCCCAGCGCCTCCGGGCCTGGCTGGCCGGCTGTGCCGTCGGTATCGACGGCGAGGCGGAGGCGGCGCGCACGGAGTCCATCTCCCGGTTCCGGGCGATCGCCCCGGAGGTGGAGACCTTCGCGTCGCGTTCGGAACCACCGCTCGACGAACGTGCGTCGACGGTCGTGTTCGTCGCGTACCTCCTCGCCTGGGCTCAGCTGAACCACAACGCCGGGTCGCCCATCGATCCCGGTTCGCCGGACGTGGATCGGATCGCACGCCTGGCGGAGTCCGGCCGGCGGCTCCGGCCGGAGGGACAGTCGACGCGCAACCTCCTGGCGCTGGCCCGCCTCTTCCAGGATCGACCCGCCGAGGCGCGCGCGCTGCTGCTGCACAGCGCAGCCGAGGCATCGGAGCCGGACGAGAGGCTGGCGTCGGACGCCGACGTGATCCGTGGTCTGGCCGAGTGCGAACTCGGGGATGTCGCCCAGGCGCGGAGGCTCCTCGAATCCGCGCGTCGCAGAACTCGGCAGAGTGTCTATGCCGGTTGGCTTGAGGCTGAGATCCGGAGGCGGGTGGAGCGCGACCGAGGGGAGCACGCTGGACCGGCCGAAGCTGCTTCGGGAAACTCGTGACCCCGACCCGCCCCCCCTCACCCCTCCATCCGCCGCGGCAACCCCAGCCACGCCCCCGCACCCGGGTCGAAGTGCGTCACCTCGCTCACCCGCCCGCCGCTGGTCCCGACCACCAGCACCCCCACCAGGTGCAGCCCGGCCGACGCCGGGTCGCGCACGTATTCTCCCCACGCCGGCTGGCCGTTCGCGGCCGTCGGCACCATCCGCTCGATGGTGCGGCGGTGGCCGCTCATCGGCGCGAAGAACGACGCCGCTGCCGCCGGGCCGCGGTACTCGAAGGCGAGCGGGGGCATCCGGACCCAGACGTCGTCCGTCATCAGCGCCACCAGATCGTCGACCGCTCCGGAGGTGAAGGCCGTGACGAAGCGCTCCAGCAGCTCCGGGTCGGCGTCGATCGGGTCGACCGTGGGCGGGGCGTCGGACAGGGCGGCGCGGGCGCGTTTGAGCGACCCGTTGAGGGAGTCGACCGTGATGTCGAGGAGGGCGGCGGCCTCCGCGGCCGGGTACCCGAGCACGTCGCGGAGGAGCAGCGCGGCCCGCTGCGACGGCGGCAGCAGCTGGAGCGCCCGGGTGAACGCGAGCGTGATCGCCTCCCGCGACTCGTACAGCGCCTCCGGGCCGGGGGTGTCGGCCGGGAGGCCGTCGAGCAGCGAGTCCGGGTACGGCTCCAGCCAGGACACCTCGCCGAGCGCCGTCGGGCGGGCCACGGGCGGCGTCGCTTCGGCGGGCCGGCGGCGGCCGGCGCGGAGGAGGTTGAGGCAGCGGTTCGTCGCGATGCGGTAGAGCCAGGTGCGCAGCGACGACCGGCCTTCGAAGCCGGGGAGGCCGAGCCACGCGCTGAGCAGCGTGTCCTGCACGGCGTCCTCGGCGTCCTGGACGGACCCGAGCATCCGGTAGCAGTGCACGTGCAGCTCGTGGCGGTGCGGCCCGGTGAGCGCGTCGAAGGCGGCGCGGTCGCCACCGAGCGCCGCGTGCAGCAGGTCCTCGTCCATGGTCGTGCCCTCCCGGCCGGTTCGATTCCGGGCGATCCGATTCTGGTCGTCCGCTTTGTCTGTGTCGACACCGGAGACGCCGGGGACCGGTCGCGGCGAGCGTGACCAGTTTCGATGCCGTGAGGCGTCTACCTGGGTGAATCGACAACCGCGGGCCGACGGTCCGCGCAACGAACGGAGACACCATGACCACGCAGACCGCCACCGACTACACCACCACGATCGACCTCGACCGCAGCCCGGACGACGTCACCGCCGCCATCGCGGACGTCGGCCGCTGGTGGCTCGGCGACGTCACCGGCGCGGCGGACCGCGTCGGCGCCGAGTTCACCTACCGGTACCGCGACCTCCACGACAGCACGCAGCGCGTCACGGAGTTCGAGCCGGGCCGCCGCATCGTCTGGGACGTGATCGACAGCGAGCTCGGCTTCGTGGACGAGCCGGACCCGTGGACGGGCACCCGCATCGTCTTCGACCTCCAGCCGTCCGGCGCCGGGACCCGGCTGGTCTTCACCCACGAGGGCCTGACGCCGGCGAAGGAGTGCTACGACGCGTGCTCCGCCGGCTGGGACCACTTCGTCGTCGGCAGCCTGCGCCGGTTCGTGGAGACCGGCGCAGGCCTGCCGCTGTGACGGAGGCCCCGGTGGCCGGTCAGCCCAGGCAGTTCGGCTGGTAGGCCGGATCGGCGGGTCCCTTCGGCACGCTCAGCGCCTCCAGCACGAGCTGCTGCACGACCGGGTCGTTGGGCGTCTGGTCGTGCTCGATCGGGTCGGCGGGGCACTTGTTCTGGATGACGAGGTTCGTCACCTGCGACGGGGACCCGCTCAGCGCCTGGCTCTGATACGGGGTCACCACCTCGTCGTGAGTGGTCGAGATGACCGTGTAGCTCGGTCCCTTGACGGTGTCGCCGATCGAGTTCAGCTTCTGCAGGAACGCCGAGCCGGCGGTCTGGTCGGCGCACGCCGGGCAGGCCGTCGGGGAGGCGCTGGTCAGCGCGGGCAGCCCGTCAGGCCCCGGGACGATCACACCCTGGGTACCGTGGTTGGACGGCGCGATGCCGATCAGCTGGTGCACCTTCGGCGCCCCGCCGAGGAAGCCGAGGTAGTAGCGCGGCATCATGCCGCCCTGGCTGTGCCCGACGAGGTCGACCTGCTTGGCCTTGGTCGCGGAGAGCACGGCATCCACGAACGGCGCGAGCTGTTGCGCGGACTGGGCGATGGGGCCGGAGGCGTCCACCCCGTTGTACTGCCCGTAGTCCAGGGCGAACACGCAGTAGCCCGCCTGCTTCAGCACGGGCGACATGGCGGACCAGTTCTTCGCCATGCTCTCGAACGTGCCCGGCACCAGGATCACCGGGTACGGGTGGGCGGCGGACGGCACGCACGACCAGTCGTTGGCGCCCGGGGGAGACACGGAGACGGTGTCCGCCTGGGCGGGCAGGGCGATCGCCAGCGATCCCAAGGCAGCCGCGGCGGCGGCGACGAGCAGCTTCTTCAGTAACGACATCGGTACCTCTTCCTGTGCGCCCGGCGGTGCGGACTCGGGGTGGTCCGGCCGCGGGCGCTGGTGATGCCGCGACACGGTAGACGCGGTGGCAGCAGGATCAAGCCGCTCGCAGGCCTCCGGGAGACTCTTTCCAGGTGGCGCGCAGGTGAGGCCGACGGGTTCGGCGGTCCGGGTAACGTGGGCGCATGACCACTCTGGCGATCATCGGCGCAGGCCGTCAGCTCGGCGAGGCGCTCGCCCGCCGCTTCGGACGCGAAGGCTTCAGCATCGCGCTCCTCTCCCGCAGTCAGGAGCGGCTCGACGCCCTCGCGGCCGATCTCGCGGCCGACGGCATCACCGCGAAAGGGTATGCCGCCAACGTGCGCGACCCCGAGGCGCTCGTGAAGGCGCTCGACCTGGCCGCGCAGGAGCTGGGCCCGATCGAAGTGCTCAGCTACAACCCGCTTCCGGCCAAGGACTTCCTGCGGCCGCTGCTCGAGTCGACCGTGTACGACATCCAGGCGGCGTTCGAGTTCTCGGTGCTCGGGCCGGTCGCCGCGGTGCACCAGGTCCTGCAGGGGATGCGCGTGCTCGGCCGGGGCACCATCCTGTTCGTCAACGGCGGCAGCGCCGTCCAGCCCGTTCAGCACTTCGCGGGCACGTCGATCGCCTTCGCAGGGGAGACGGCGTACGCGGAGATGCTCGACCAGGCGCTGCGGGACACGGACATCCACGTCGCGCAGCTGATCATCCCGGGCGGGATCATCCGCGGCGACAGCGAGAAGGACCCGGAGGTCCTGGCTGAGCTGCTCTGGAAGATGCACGTCGACCGCGACCGGTTCCGGACGTTCGCCACCGAGCTCGAGGTCCAGCCGTACTGAGCACGCCCGTGTTTCGGTATTGTCTTAATTAAGTAATAGCTGTATTATCAAGCTGTGACCACCACTCCGACGACCGCCTTCGCCGCCTTGGCCGACCCCACCCGCTCGACCATCGTCGACCTGCTGGCCCGGCGTGGCGAGCTGACGGCGGGCGAGATCGGGGCGGAGTTCCCGAGCAGCGCGTCCGCGGTCTCCCAGCACTTGAAGGTGCTGCGCGAGGCGGGCCTGGTGACCGTGGAGAAGCGGGCGCAGCAGCGCGTCTACCGGCTGGACGCCGCGGCGCTCGTCGCGGTGGAGGGCTGGCTGTCCGCGCGCGCCCGGCAGTGGAACGCGCGGATGGACAAGCTGGCCGCGCACATCGAGAAGACACGAGACGAGGGAGAACTGTGATGACGAACGACGAGACCACCGACATCGTGGTGCGCCGCATCCTGAATGCGCCGGTCGCGACCGTGTGGAAGCTGTGGACCGACCCCGAGCTGGTCACTGAGTGGTGGGGGCCGGAGGACTACACCTCCCCGTCCGCCTCGGTCGACCTGCGCGAGGGCGGCTCCTACCTCTTCAGCATGCTCGCGCCCGCCGAGCAGGGCGGCGCCGAGAGCTTCACCGGCGGCGTCTACACGGCGATCGTGCCGGAGCAGCGGCTGGAGTTCACGCAGAGCATCACCGACGAGGACGGCGTGCCGCTGCCCGCCGACCAGCTCCCGGAGGGCTTCACCCAGAACATCCGCACGGTCGTGGAGTTCGCCGACGTCGGCGGCCTCACCGAGCTGACGATCACCGAGAGCGGCTGGTCACGCAGCCTGATGTCGGTGTTCGCATACGCGGGCATGCACCAGTCGCTCGACAAGCTGACGACGGACGTGCTCCGCCGGCTGACCGCCGTGGCCGGCTGAGGCCCTCGCTCAGTTGCGGTAGTTGTACACGTCCAGCCCGAAGTGGTTGAGTCCCGGCGTCGCGGCGTAGCCCAGGTACGGCAGCCCGAAGGTGTCCTCGATGCTCGCGAGCAGGCTGTAGTGGTTGTACGGCGTGGTCGACCACGTGCCGCCCTTCACGAACGGCGACAGCACGAGCGCGCCGACCCGTCCGCCGCCGAGGCCCGAGATGCCGGGGAGCGCCGTGTTCGGCCCCGGCCCCTCGTTGCAGCAGCTGGAGGCGTCCGACTGCGGTCCGTCCGACTCGTCGAACGTGATCACCAGCACACCGTCCTGCTTGAACGCGGGCGAGGAGGTGATCTTCGGCACCCACTGCTTGAGCCAGGCGTCGGCGCTCACGAGACCGCCCGGCCGGCCGTCGACGCACGGGGAATCGTGGCCGTCGTCGCACAGGTTCGGCGTGATCAGGGAGAGGTTCGGCGTGGTCGAGACGGACGCTAGGTCGGTCGGCAGCTTCGACAGGTCGACGTCGTTCTTGGCGCAGGCCGCCGATCCGGTGATGCTCTGGAAGTAGACGAACGGGTTGTGACGGGCGGCGTACTCGTCGCCGACCTTCGCCTTCTGCGTGTCGTCCACGGCGCCGAGGGCGGGATGCCGGCACGGGGTGCCCATGTCCTCCATGTAACCCTTCCAGGTGCGGCCGGAGGCGGTGAGCTGGTCGGCGACCGTCTTCACTGTCGACGGGAACACGCAGCCGTCGCCGACCGCCTGACCGGGAGAGGCGGTCCCGGTGCCGACGAACGGCGAGTACGTCTGGCAGTCGGCCTGCATCTGCGGGTTCGGTCCCTGGCCGGAGATCTCGGCCACGTAGTTCGGCTGCGAGTTGTGCGCCGTCCCGTAATAGGCGTTCAGCAGCACGCCCCGGCTGCGGAGCGTCGTCGACAGGTACGGGGCCGCGGACCCGGGTCCCCAGGTCTCGTCGTAGCCCTTGTTCTCCAGGTTGATCACGAAGACGTGCTTCGCACCCGGGAGGTAGGAGTTGGTGGTCGCCGCGCTCACGGTCGCCGTGACGGACGGCAGCGCCACCGCCGCCGCGCCGAGGACGGCCGCGGCCGCGACGGCGAGGCCCGCGATGAGGCGTGTGCGGTTTCTGCTGATGGTCACGGGAGCGTCCACCCTTCTGCGACGGCTTTCTGTTTGAGCGGCGCCCACTCCTCGGCGGCCGGCGGACCGACCGGGGTGCAGGCCGGTCCGGCGACGAACGGCGGCACGGTGTACGCGGGCGCGGCGGTGTTCGGCGCCGACGCGAAGTCGAGGACCTCCGCGATGTTGCGCGCCCCGGCGTCGCGCGGGGTGAGGGCGCGGAGGCCGAACCTCCACTCGATCGTCTTCAGCACCGATGTGTGGTCGTAGGTGCCGTGCGCCACGGAGCCGCGCCTGGCTCGCGGCGAGACGACCAGCGACGGCACGCGGAAGCCGCGCTGGCCGGTCCCGGCAGCGGGCGTCGCGTCGGGGGCGGTGCCCGGAACCACGTGGTCGAAGAAGCCGCCCCACTCGTCGTAGTTGACGACGAGCAGGGTCTTCGCCCAGTTCGGCGACGTCGTGACCGCGTGGTAGATCTCGTTGAGGAACAGCTCGCCGCTGCGGAGGTCGGCGTGCGGGTGGTCGTCGCCGGAGGTGCCGGACGCCTCGTCCTCGAAGCGCGGGTCCACGAACGACACGGCGGGCAGCGATCCGCTCGCGCAGTCCGCGAGGAAGTCGGCGTACGGGTGCGAGATGCCGAGGTACTTCGTGCCCCAGAGCGCCAGGAACGGGACATCGCTGAAGTAGTACTTCCCGCTCACGCCCGCCGCCGCGAGCGAGTCCCAGATGGTCGGCATCGTCGCCGTGGCGGTCGAGTTATGCAGGCGGTCGGTCTGCGCGGCGTGCATGTAGAAGCGGTTCGGGTAGGTCTCGGCGAGCGTTGCGGCGAAGTACCGGTCGCACACCGTCCACTGCGGTCCGGCCTGGCCCCAGAAGCCGAGGTCGGCCCGGTCGTAGTAGCCGATCGAGAAGTCGTCGTTCTCACCGGCCTTCAGCCAGCCGTCGCACTTCCCGCCGTTCAGCTCGATGCGGCCGCCCTCGAAGGAATGGTCGGGGTCGGGATGGCCGCAGCCCTGGAAGTCGGCGAGGTGATGGGGCGTGTGCGGGAAGCCGTACCGGTCGATGTAGCGGAGCCCGCTCGGCAGCCCGGTCGCGCCGGGCATCCACCCG
The DNA here is from genome assembly GCF_013410375.1 of Leifsonia shinshuensis. Classification (NCBI taxonomy): domain Bacteria; kingdom Bacillati; phylum Actinomycetota; class Actinomycetes; order Micrococcales; family Microbacteriaceae; genus Leifsonia; species Leifsonia shinshuensis. The sequence continues at coordinate 4,338,787 of NZ_JACCFL010000001.1, read as the reverse complement.
ACGAGGTGGTCGAACGACCGGTTCTCCATCATGACGACCACGATGTGGTCGATGCCGGAGGCCGCCGGAGCGGGCAGCGGGGGCGCCGAGGCGGCCGCCGTTCCGGGGGTCGCGGCCTGCGCGGCGAAGGCGGTGCCTGCCGCCAGGGCTCCGGCGGTGAGGCCGCCCGCGAGGGTCAGAAAATGTCTGCGATCGACGTCCACGTCTGGACACGGAACCACGGGAACGCACAGAACTCACCCCGTCCGGCGGATTCGGAGCCGGATGTTGGCCGGCGCGACACCCGCCGGTCACCTGCGGTTCACCCGGTGCGCCGCGCACGCCTCCGCGCGATCCCGATCACGATCAGCACCACCCCCACCACGAGCAGGATCACGCCGACGATCCCCCAGAACGAGGACCCGCTCATCACCGACCCGCCGAGCACGTCGGTGCCCTGCAACGTCCAGACCAGGCCGATCGCCGCGAGGACGATGCCGGGGACGAGGAACGGCCAACTGCGTTTCATGGGGTCAGGGTATGTCGGGAAGGGCCGGGCCGGAATGACCGATCGTGCCTGGTCCCGGCGTCAGGGCCGTCCCGGCCACTCCCGCCCGGCCCACGGGTCGTAGTCGGCCACGAGCGCGCCCTGCTCGGGCCGGTCGGACTCCGGGACGTGCTGGAGGTTGATCCGCACCCGGTACCACTGCGAGCTCGACCCGCGCATGCCGTCCAGCAGCTCGTCGGCCGGGTGCAGCAGCCCCGCGACCTCCGAATGTGCGGCCTTCCACTCCTCCAGCGCCGCCAGCGCCTCGGGCTTGGTCTTCGTGCGCGCCACCTCGATGAGCGGCATCTGCGAGACCCGGCGTCCCGCGCCGTCGCCGGCCCGCGGCGCCTTCTCGGCGGGCCCGAGCCGCTTGGCCAGCGCGAGCAGGGCGTCCAGCGAGCCTGCCGCGTCGTCGATGCCCGCGTGCGGATCGCCGACCTGGGCGAACCGCTGCGGCACCGTCAGCACCGTGAACTCCTCCGGCCGGCGCGAACGCACCTCATCCCAGTCGAGCGGCGTGGAGACGCGCGCGTCGGGCAGCGGCCGGATCGAGTAGGCGGAGGCGACGGTGCGGTCCTTGGCGTTCTGGTTGAAGTCGACGAACACGCTCTCACCGCGCTCCTCCTTCCACCAGCGCGCCGTCGCGAGCCCGGGCGCGCGGTTCTCGACCTCCCTGGCGAGCGTCTCGGCCGCCAGCCGCACGTCGGCGAAGCCCCAGTCGGGCGTGATGCGGACGAGGATGTGCAGGCCGCGCGAGCCGGACGTCTTCGGCCAGCCGACGAGCCCGTGGTCCTCCAGCACCTCCCGCGCGACGAAGGCCACATCCACGATCTGCGACCAGTCGACGCCCGGCATCGGGTCGAGGTCGACGCGCAGCTCGTCGGGATGGTCGAGGTCCTCGGCGCGCACGGCGTGCGGGTTCAGGTCGAGGCAGCCCAGGTTGGACACCCACGCCAGCCCGGCGGCGTTGCGCAGCACGGCCTCCTCGGCGGACGTGCCGCTCGCATAGTGCAGGGTCGCGGTGTCGATGTAGAACGGGTGGCCCTCCGGCACGCGCTTCTGGAAGAACGGCTCCTGCGTCAGCCCCTTCACGAACCGCTTCAGCACCATCGGCCGGCCGCCCGCGCCGCGGAGGGCCCCGTCGGCGACTGAGAGGTAGTAGCGGGCGAGGTCCAGCTTGGTCAGTCCCGGCTCGGGGAAGACGACCTTCTCCGGGTTCGAGATGCGCACCTCGATCCCGTCGGCCTCCAGGAACGCCTCGGACTTCGACGACGGGGTCATGCCGCCACGGTAGCCGGGAGGGGGGCGTGGGGCCAGGGGCTTCACACGCGGACGCTCGTCCGCTAGCCTGACGCTTGACATTGAAATCAGCAATGTCAGGCGATACAGATAGGACAGTGATTGTGAAGTTGAGAAACAGAGTCGTTTCGACCGTCCTCGCGGCGGGCGCGTTGACGATCGGGGCGAGCATCGGGGCGGCGCCCGCCAGCGCATACGTCAGTTACCCCGAGGGCGGCACGTGGGACTACGGCAACTCCGGCAAGACGTGGTCGAACTACCACCACGGGTCGAAGCTGCACCGCTCCACGGCGTGCAACTCGTACGCGTGCTACCGTTCGCCGGACGCGGCGCGAGGGTCGTGGTCGTACTCCTCGGTTGCGTGGACCGTGACCGGAAACACCTGGTACTACTACAACTACTAAGCCGACCGTGGTGGGGTGGCGCGTGCTCGCCACCCCACCGTCGTCGCTGAGAGCAGTGATGAAGAGACTCAGCAAGCGGCTCGCGATCGCAATCGCCTGTCTCCTCGCCTTTTCGGGGTGTTCCTCCGCCGAAAATCCCGACGAAGCCGTGCCGATCATCCCGACGGCGTCGGCGAAAGGATGGGCGGACGAATTCGAGGAGGCTCGAAGACGCGCGACCACCGACTTCGAACGAAAGGCGTTGGAGGACGACCGGATCTCCGACGCGGAGTTCGCCGAGATGGAGAGCGCCTTCACGACGTGCATGCGAGAGCGGAACGTCACCTTCAGGGGATTCCGACCTGGTGGAGGCTATGAGTTCCGGCCAGGTAGGGGCACGACGACCGCTGAGGCCAACGGGATCGCAGATGAGTGTTCGGCCTCCTCCGGTCTGGACACAGTCGGCTCGCTCTACTTCCTGATGAAACGCAACCCGCAGAACCTTGATGAGGACGCGATCATGGCGGCTTGCCTTGTCAGGAAGAAGGCGGTTCCACCGACCTACTCTGCAGCCGACGTGGCGCGCGACACACTCGGGCAGACCTATCCGTTCAGCGACAAGACGCGCGGCGAGAAGGCGCTCGAGGAGTGCAGCCACGACCCCCTCGGGCTCCTGGACAAGCAGACGCGATGAGGGCCTGGTTCCCACGAGCCGCCGTGATCGCGGTCGTCGTCCTCGCCCTGCTCGCCTCGGGAGCGACGTCCGTCTGGCTGTGGATGACGGCCGAGCCGCCGCATTCCCTCGCAGCCCCGCGCATCGCGACCTCGGCTCCCGTCTCGTACCAGGACTACACGGACCGGCGTGGCGTCACCCTGCGCGTGGACTCCCAGCCGGATTCGCGACTGGAGTCCGGGACGGGCGGTCGCGTCACCTCCTTCCCCTGCGCGCCGGGGGAGGTCGTGGAGTCCGGGTCGGCGCTGGCCGGCATCGACGGGCGTCCGCTGGTCGCGCTCGCGACCGCGGTGCCGCTCTGGCGGGAGCTCGGGATCGGCGACCGGGGGGAGGACGTCACGGCCCTCCAGAAGGAGCTCGTGCGACTCGGCTACACGCTGACCGCGGACGGGACCGTGGGTCGGCGCACGCTGGCGGCAGCGGCCACGATGTTCGAGCGGGCCGGGGAGACTGCCCCCGACTCCGAGCGCGTCGACGCCGGCCGCATCGTTTGGATTCCGGCGGCGTCCGTCACGATCGGCGAGTGCCGGACCTCCGTCGGGGAGACCCAGCAGGCCGGCGATGTCCTCGCGACGACATCGGGCGCGACCACCCGGGTGTCCGTGATCGAGCCGATCGCCGACCTCGTCGACGGCGAACGGACGCTGACCGTCGACTCGGTCGCGGTCCCCATCGAGGGGGCGGGGATCGATGACCCGGCGGCACTCGCCGCCCTGGCGGCCACCCCATCTCTCCAGCGCGACGACGCCGCGACAGCGACCGGGCGTGGCGACCCCGCAGGAGAGGCGGCCAGTGGCGGCGCGATCCGCGGCACGATCGAGCTTTCTACTCCGGTCCGCGTCGGCGTCGTCCCTCCGTCGGCCGTGTACGCGATCGAGGGCGCTGCCGGTTGTGTCGCCACGGGCGACGCGGCTCTACGCGTCAGGATCGTCGGATCCCAGCTCGGCCAGACCTTCGTCCTGTTCGACGCCGAGCAGCGGCCGGACACGGTGCTGCTCTCCAGCGCGAGGCGCCCGGCGTGCACGTAGCGCTCGACGGGGTGGGCCATCGTTTCGGGCGGTCCGGGGATTGGCTGTTCCGGAGTCTGACGTTCGCCTTCCGGCCCGGAGAGGTCTACGCCCTGACCGGCCCGTCGGGCTCGGGGAAGAGCACCCTGCTCTCCCTGCTCGCGGGGCGGAACCGGCCCGTGGAGGGGGCGATCCACCTCACAGGCATCGACAGGGTGAGCTGGGTGTTCCAGAATCCGTTCGGTTCGCCCCGCCGCACCGCCCTCGATCACGTCGCCCTGCCGATCCTCGCCCGCGGGGAGTCCGCGCCCGCCGCGGAAGAGCAGGCGCACGAATTCCTCGCGCGCTTCGAGCTGGAGTCCGTCGCGCACCGACCCTTCGGCGACCTTTCCGGCGGGGAGTCGCAACGCCTCATGCTCGCCCGCGGTCTGGCCTCGCGACCGAGTCTCCTCCTGATCGACGAGCCGACCGCCCAGCTCGACCGACGCACCGCGGAGCGCGTGGACGCGGCCATCGCGGCGGTCGCCGACCCGTCCACCATCGTCGTCGTCGCCACGCACGACGCACGTACGCGCGACGCGTGCACCGGGCTGCTCGATCTGGGTGCGCTCGGAGGAAGTGGGGCCGGGTGAAGCTCTCCGCTCTGTTTCGCGAGGCGGGTCGCAACATCGTGACGGGGACCACCCGCTTCGCGCTGCTCGGCATCCTGTCGGCTGTCGTCTTCGCCTCCCTCGTCCTCCTGGACGCGTTGACGACCTCCGGCCTGGTCGCCTCCGCCGAGAGATTTCGCTCGTCGGGCGCCGCGACGGAGATCCTCGTCGCGGAGGGCCGCGTGGATGGCGCAGCCTGCGAAGCGCTGGCTGGCGTTCCGGGCGTCACGGCCTCGGGAGCCCTGCGCTCGTCCGCGCGGAAGATCACGATCGCGACCCTCCCGGACGCGCCCGTCCCGGCGCACGAGGTCTCGCCCGGGTTCTCCGCTGTCGTCTCGGACCGAGCGGGGTCACCGAGCGGTGTGCTCCTCCCGCGCGAACTCGCGGACATGATCCGCGCCGGCCTCGGTGACGAGGTCGCGACAGACGCCGGCCCGATGCGGGTGGCGGAGGTCTTCGACTATCCGTCCGACGGTCGGCGTCCGGGCTTCGGTTACGCGATCCTGTCGGTCGGGAGCGCGCTCGGGTCGTACGACGAATGCTGGGCGACGGCGTGGCCGCAGCTGCCGAACCTCCGCACCCTCCTGCTCGCGACCATGTCGCCTTCCGCCGGCGACGGCGCCGACAAGCCTCAGATCATGCAGCTCAACTCCTCGCAGGGCGCATCATTCGAAGGGAATGCGTCCTTCACGGACCGCCTGACTCGAGCCGCAGCACCGGCGGCCGCCGTGATCGCCGCCGGGATCGGATTCGCCGGCGTCAGGATGCGGCGCCTGCAGCACACCTCGGCGCTCCACGCCGGGCTGCGGAAGGGTGACCTCCTGGCGCTCGGTCTGCTCGAGGCAGGAGGCTGGGCGGCGGCGGCGGGAGTGATCGGGGTCGGAGCCGCTGCGGTGGGCGCCTCGATGGTCGAGCGCGGGGATCAGTTCGCGGTCTTCGCGTCGCTCGTGGGCATCCCCTTGGCGGGCGTGGCCGGGGCTCTGATCGGGACGGCCGTCGCGGCGGCGGCGATGAGCGAGAAGCACCTCTTCCGCTACTTCAAGGACCGTTGACCGCTCACTGCAGGCAGAACTCGTTCCCTTCCGGGTCGCGCATCATGATCGCGAACTCCGGATACGGCCCCCACGACCCGTCGAGGACCTTCTCCACCGTCGCGCCCAGCCCGACGAGGCGGTCGCGCTCGGCCTCGACCTCCTCGCGGGTCGCGTGCCGGCCGGACGCCGGCGTGATGTCGATGTGCATCCGGTTGCGGTGCTTCTTCTCGTGCCGGTAGCGGGTGAAGTAGAAGCGCTGGTGCGCCGGGTCCTCGTCCCACGCCACCGCGCGGGCGGCGAGGTCGTCGTCGGTCAGCCCGGCGGCGCGGAGCTCGGCCTCCTCCTCCGGGGTCAGCCACTCCGGCTCGGGGTAGCCCATGACGGCGGCCCAGAACCGGGCGAGGGCGGCGGGGTCGTCGGCGTGGAAGGTGACGTTCGCGATCCGTGCGGTCATCCTCCGGAGTGTAACGGCCCACCGGCGCGGGGGGACAGCGGGGTCCACCCTAGACAGGACGGGATGGCTCCCTCTAGACAGAGCGGGTGCCGGTGCGCACCGAGCCGACGACGGAGCAGGGCAGCCCCACCTTGCCTGCCGACGAGGCGGCCACCGCGGTCGCCCGAGAGAGAGGACGCCCATGACCGACATCACCGACGCCGAACAGGCGGAGATCGACCGCGCGACGGCGAGCGGCCGCCCCGTCGTGGTGTTCGTCCACGGCCTCTGGCTGCTCTCCAGCAGCTGGGACCCGTGGCGCGAGCTGTTCGAGGCGAACGGCTACGCCACCATCGCCCCCGGCTGGCCGGACGACCCGCCCGGCGTCGAAGAGGCGCGCGAGCACCCGGAGGTGTTCGCGAAGAAGATGGTGCAGCAGGTCACCGACCACTACCTGGCGGCGATGTCGGAGCTCCCCGCGAAGCCCGCGGTGATCGGGCATTCGTTCGGCGGGCTGATCGCCCAGAAGATCGCTGGCGAAGGGGCCGCCGCCGTCACCGTGGCCATCGACAACGCGCCGTTCCGCGGGGTGCTCCCGCTTCCCGCCTCGTCGATTAAGTCGGCGTTCCCCGTCCTCGGCAACCCCGCGAACCGCGGCAAGGCCGTCGCACTCACCTTCGACCAGTTCACGTACGGGTGGGCCAACAACCTGGACGAGGACGAAGCGCGGACGCTCTACGAGACCTACCACGTGCCCGCCGCGGGCGCTCCGCTCTTCCAGGCGGTCGTGGCCAACGTCAATCCGTTCGCGAGCAACGAGATCACCGCGGACACCAGAAACCCGGACCGCGGGCCGCTGCTCATCGTCGCCGGCGCGGAGGACAACACGGTGCCGCTCGCCATCACCCGGGCGACCTTCCATCAGCAGGAGAAGAACCCGGGCGTCACCGAGATCGTCGAGGTCGAGGGCCGCGGCCACTCGTTGACCATCGACCACGGCTGGCGCGACGTGGCCCAGCCGGCGCTCGACTTCGTCCGGCGCTTCCTGCCCGCCGGTTGAACCCGCAGAGCCGCAGAGCAGTCGATCACGCTCGTGTAGGACGACACCCTCAAGATCTATCCCGGGCCGCCGCACGGCATCTACGGTTCATATCAGGAGGAGCTCGACAGGGACATCCTGGCGTTCATCGCCTGAACGCGAGCGGGTCGCCCGGCCGGTCCTCCATCCACGTCGTCGCTTGGAGGACCCGGCCATGACCTCGGCACTCGCCCCGCTCGGGGTCCGCGTCTTCCGGCTGCTGTGGATCGCGGGCCTGGTCAGCAACATCGGCAGCTGGATGCAGACCGTCGGCGCCCAGTGGCTGCTGGTGGAGCACGGTAGCCCCGCGTCGGTGGTCGCGCTCGTGCAGACGGCCGCCGCGGCGCCCGTCCTGCTGCTCGCGCTGCCGGCGGGCGTGCTGGGGGAGTTCTTCAACCGGCGCACCCTGCTGATCGTCGTGCAGGCGGCGCAGTTCGTGATCGTGCTCGGACTCGCCGCCCTGACCTGGGCCGGCGCGACGACCCCCGCGGTGCTGCTCGCGCTGACCTTCCTGCTCGGAGCGTGCTCCGCCGTCCAGCTGCCCGCCTACCAGGCGGTGGTGCCGGAGGTCGTGCCGTCGCCGATGATCGCGGACGCGGCTGTGCTGTCCTCCGTCGGCGTGAACGTCGCCCGCGCGATCGGCCCGGCCCTCGCCGGTCTCGTCGTGGCGCAGCTCGGCGTGACCGCCGTCTTCCTCGCGAACGCGCTGTCGTTCCTGGTCTTCCTGGTGGCCCTGATCGCCTGGCGCGGCTACGCGCCGAAGCGCGGCAGGCCGGAGCGGTTCCTCGACGCCACCCGCGCGGGCCTGCGCTACGTGCGCAACGCGCGCGCGATCAGGGGGCTGTACCTGCGGCTGGCGCTGTTCCTGCTCCCGGCGAACGGCCTGTGGGCACTGCTTCCGGTTTTCGCGAGCTCCGGGCTGCACCTGGATGCGGGAGGGTACGGGCTGCTGCTCGCGGCGCTCGGCGTCGGCTCGATCGCCGGAGCCTTCCTGCTCCCGCCGCTGCGGGCGCGCTTCAGCACCGGGACGGTCGTGGCCGCGTCGTCTGCGCTGTTCGGGGTGTGCTCGCTCGCGCTCGCGCTGCTCTCGGCGCTCTGGCTGGTGCTCCTGGTGCTCGTCCTCGCGGGCTTCGCCTGGATCGGCGTGATCGCCACGATCAACGGCACGGTCCAGTCGTTCCTCCCGGTCTGGGTGCGCACCCGCGGCCTCTCGATCTACCAGCTCGTCCTCTTCGGCTCGACCGCGGTCGGCGCCGCCGCCACCGGCGCGCTCGCGGTCTGGGCCGGGGTGGTGCCCGTGCTGCTCGGCTGCGGCGTGCTGCTCGTCGTGCTCGGGATCGTCGGCGCGCTCCGGCCGGCGATCGACACCCGCGACAAGGGGAGGGCGATCGTCACGATGCCCCTGACCGACGTCCCGCTGGTGCAGGGCGAGAGCCCGGACGACACCGCAGACGACACCGCGGACCGGCCGGTGCTCGTCCTGATCCGCTACGCGGTCCCGCCCGAGCGCCGGCCGGAGTTCGAGTCGCGGATGCGCTTCGTCGGGCGGTCCCGCCGCCGCACCGGCGCGCGCGACTGGCGGCTCTACGCCGACCGCGAGGATCCGGCCGTCCTGGTCGAGGCGTTCCAGGTGGGGTCGTGGAGCGAGCACCTGAGCCAGCACGAGGAGCGGATGACCGAGTACGACCGCGAGCTGTTGGACGGCGCCCGCGCCCTCGCCGACGGCGAGCCGGAGGTCGAGCACCTGCTGGAGGCCGAGACCACGCGTCGGTTGCGGACGGAAGGCTGAGCGGACGGCGGCGACGGCGCGCGCCCGACGCGGCCCGGCAGGAGGACGCGTCCGCCCGCTGTCCCGATGGCCTCGGAGGGAGATCGAGCGCGCGTCGGGTCCGCAACCCCTTCCCGGGCGACCGGCCTGCTAGTGTCCACTCAAAAGCCGAGGGAGGCCAGGTGTCGGTAGTCGGCATCGTCGCTGAACAGCCGGGCGAGGCCCGTGTCGCGTCCAGCCCGAATTCCGTGAAGAAGCTCGTCTCCCTGGGCTACGACGTCCGGGTGGAGTCCGGGGCGGGCGAGCGGGCCGCGTTCACGGACGAGGCGTTCGCAGCGGCGGGAGCGACCATCGCCTCCCGCGCCGACGCGTGGGCCGCCGACATCGTGCTCAAGGTCGCGCCGCCGACCGAGGACGAGATCGCGCTCCTCGCCGACGGCGCCACCCTCATCGCGACCCTCAGCCCGGGACTGCGGCCGGACCTGCTCGCGGCGCTGTCGCAGCGCGGCATCACCGCGCTCGCGCTGGACGCCGTCCCGCGCATCTCCCGCGCGCAGTCGATGGACGTGCTCAGCTCGATGGCCAACATCTCCGGCTACCGCGCCGTGGTGGAGGCCGCCCACGAGTTCGGCCGCTTCTTCACCGGCCAGGTCACCGCGGCGGGCAAGGTCCCGCCCGCGAAGGTGCTCGTCGCGGGCGCGGGCGTCGCCGGCCTCGCCGCGATCGGAGCGGCGTCGAGCGTGGGGGCGATCGTCCGCGCCACCGATCCGCGGCCGGAGGTCGCCGACCAGGTGCGGTCGATCGGCGGCGAGTACCTCGCCGTGGAGGTCGCGGGCGACGACCGGATGCAGTCCGCCGACGGCTACGCGAAGGCGACCAGCGAGGCGTACGACCGGAGGGCCGCCGAGATCTACTCGGAGCAGGCGCGCGACGTCGATATCGTCATCACCACCGCGCTCATCCCCGGCCGCCCGGCGCCGAAGCTCCTCACCGAGGCGGACGTCGCGAGCATGCGCCCCGGATCGGTCATCGTCGACATGGCCGCCGCCCAGGGCGGCAACGTCGCCGGGTCGGTCGCGGGGGAGCGGGTGGTGACGCCCGGCGGGGTGATCATCCTCGGCTACACCGACCTCCCGTCCCGGCTGCCCACCCAGGCCTCGCAGCTCTACGGCAACAACCTCGTGAGCCTCCTCACCCTGCTCACGCCCGGCAAGGACGGCAAGCTCGTCCTCGACTTCGACGACGTCGTGCAGCGCTCGGTGACCGTCGTGCGCGACGGCGAGACGACCTGGCCGCCGCCGCCCGTGCAGGTCTCGGCGGCGCCGCCGGCCGCCGCGGCTACGCCCATCGCCGCTCCCGCGCCGAAGGAGCCGTGGCTCACCCCCGCGCGGAAGGCCGTGCTGACCGCCGTCGGACTCGCCATCCTGTTCGCGCTGACCGCGCTCGCCCCGGCCCCGCTGCCGCAGCACTTCACGGTCCTGGTGCTCGCGACCGTCATCGGCTTCTACGTGATCGGCAACGTCCACCACGCCCTGCACACGCCGCTGATGAGCGTCACCAACGCCATCTCCGGCATCATCGTCGTCGGCGCGATCGTGCAGCTGACCTCGCACGACGCGACCGTGCAGGCGCTCGCCGCGATCGCGGTGCTGGTCGCCTCCATCAACGTTTTCGGCGGGTTCGCGGTGACGCGGCGGATGCTCGCGATGTTCACGCGCAGCGACGGGCCGGCCCGCGGCGGATCCGGGCGGAACGGGGCCGGACGGTGAGCGTCGCGATCGCGGACGCCGCCTATCTCGTCGCGGCCGTCCTCTTCATCATGAGCCTCGCCGGCCTGTCCCGGCACGAGACCGCCCGCGGCGGCGTCGTCTACGGCATGGTCGGGATGGGGATCGCGCTCGCCGCGACCATCGGCTTCCTGCTGCTGCCGACGTCCTCGATCATCCTGCTGATCGTCGCGATGACCGTCGGCGCCGCCATCGGACTGTGGCGGGCGAGGGTCGTGCAGATGACCGGGATGCCGCAGCTCATCGCCCTGCTGCACAGCTTCGTCGGCCTCGCCGCCGTGCTCGTCGGCTGGACCGGACACCTGTCGCATCCCGACGAGCCGGGCGCCCTCGGCGGCGTCCACAGCGCCGAGGTCGTGATCGGCATCTTCATCGGAGCCGTGACCTTCACCGGCTCGATCGTCGCCTACCTGAAGCTCTCCGCCCGGATCTCATCCCGCCCGCTCGTGCTCCCCGGCAAGAACGCCCTCAACATCGGCGCCCTCGTCGTGTTCGTGGCGCTGACCGTCTGGTACGTGATCACTCCCGAACTGTGGCTGCTGGCGGTCGTCACCCTGATCGCCCTCGCCCTCGGCGTCCACCTCGTCGCGTCGATCGGCGGCGGCGACATGCCGGTGGTGGTCTCCATGCTGAACAGCTACTCCGGCTGGGCTGCGGCGGCCTCCGGCTTCCTCCTCGACAACGACCTGCTGATCGTGACCGGAGCCCTTGTGGGTTCCTCCGGCGCCTACCTGTCCTACATCATGTGCAAGGCGATGAACCGTTCGTTCATCTCGGTGATCGCCGGTGGTTTCGGCATCGAGGCGCCGGCCGCGGCCGGAGCGGAGGAGCAGGGCGAGTACCAGGAGGTCACCGCCGAGCAGACGGCGGAAATGCTGCAGAACGCGACCTCCGTGGTCATCACGCCCGGTTACGGGATGGCCGTCGCCCAGGCCCAGTACCCGGTCGCCGAGCTCGTCCAGAAGCTCCGCGACCGCGGGGTCGACGTCCGGTTCGGCATCCACCCGGTCGCCGGCAGGCTCCCCGGCCACATGAACGTCCTGCTCGCGGAGGCGCGCGTCCCGTACGACATCGTCCTGGAGATGGACGAGATCAACGACGAGCTCTCCGACACGGACGTGGTGCTCGTCATCGGCGCAAACGACACCGTGAACCCGGCCGCCGCCGAGGACCCCGGCAGCCCCATCGCAGGCATGCCGGTGCTGCGGGTCTGGGAGGCGCGCCAGGTCATCGTGTTCAAGCGCTCGATGGCCGCGGGCTACGCCGGCGTGCCGAACCCGTTGTTCTATCGGGAGAACGCGCGGATGCTGTTCGGGGACGCACGCAAAGCCGTCGATGAGATCGTGGGGTACTTCTGAATGGTGGACCGTCGACCGCTGGCCCCCGGAACGCCCGTCTCCACCCCGTGGATCTGGATTGTGGTGCTACTACCGCTGCTCGGGCTGCTGCAGACGCTCCCGGTCGGCCCGGACCAGTTCGACATCGTGGACATCAGCGGCTCGCCGCTCCCGGCCCTGCAGAGCGCGGCCGCGGCCGTCGCCCCGGCGCTCCTTCTCTCCGCGGGCGTCGGCCTGGCGGTGTTCGGCCTCGGCGTGCTCTTCTCCTGGCTGGACCAGCGCGCACTCGCGCGCCGCGGAGCCGACCGGCCGTTCCACTGGGCGTGGTCCTTTCTCGCCCTCCCGGTCTATTCGATCGGCCGCTCGGTCATCGTCCGCCGCATCGCGGGAGGCCGCGGAACCGCGCCGATCTGGGCGACGATCGCCGTCACGCTGCTCGTGGCCGCGGCGACGGTCGCGACGCTGATCCCGATCCTGACGCTGGTCGCTGCGATCCTCGGCGACCGAGGCCCCGGCGCCTGAGAGCCCGGTGTCCGGCCCCGCCCGGAACGTCCGTTATGATGGCAGTCGTGCGTCCGCCCGCGGACGCTCAGGAGACGTCGCATAGTCAGGCCTAGTGCACCACCCTGCTAAGGTGGAGTGCCCTTTACAGGGCACCGTGGGTTCAAATCCCACCGTCTCCGCAACAAAAGTGCTGATGAGCGGCAGTTTCTAAGGCTTTGTAGCGCACTAGTCGAGGCCTTTCAAACTTTCAGGAACCGTGCCCCAGGACAGCGCTGGGACAGCAGGTGTGTCCAGAAGGGCGAGGGCTGCCCGGTTGGCATCAATGCCGAGGACATGAGCGTAGGTGGACAGCAGCACTGTCGGGTTCTTATGCCCTGACCACTCGGCGGCAGTCTTGACGTCTACGCCGCGAAGCAGCCAATACGAAATTGCGAAGTGCCGTAGCGCGTGGATCGTGAGCCCGCGGCACGTTGTCTCATTCCACTGCACCTGACGGCGGAACAAGTTTCCTCTCAACTGCTTCCCCGTTTTCGAACGAAACAGGTGTGCTTCGGGGGGAACGCCTTCAACTCGAGGGGCCACGATCTCCAAGGCCCGCGGACGCAGGGGAATCGTTCGGGACCGTACCTCGCCGGAGTTGCTCTTCAGCGTCTTTTCGGCGTAGCCATCTGATTGTGCGCGCCATACATGCAACGCCGGCATCGGAATCTGCGCCACGTCTTCAACGCGTAACGCCCTCAGTTCTGACCACCGCAGGCCGCTGAGCCCGAGAAACTCAGTAACCTCGGCCATCGCAGGGTTAACTACCCGCTGCGCCTCGATGGTTCTGGACATCTCTTCGGGCGTCCATGTATCCGCTTTGGGTCGCGAAGGGAGGCCGACAACCACAGGCATGCGAGCACCCCGGACGGGGTTTGCTGGTGCGAAGTGTTCTGAGACGGCGTACTCGAATAGAGCGGAGAGGGTGACTCTCATCCGAGTAACGGTCGAACGCGCGAATCCGTCGGCCAGCAGACCTGCTAGCAGGTCGTGTACGTCGGATGCGGTGATCGTGGATACCGGTCGACGCAGCCACGTCGAAGGCACGTGGCGAAGGTTGTCCGAGTCGGTACGCCACGTGTGCGGAGAAACGCGCGTCTGCCGAGCGTTGAGAAACCGAGTTATCAGCCCGGCGACAGGCAGCAGTGACAAGGAAGGGGAGGGAATCCCTCCCAGCGAGAGAACGCGGTACTGTTCCTTCTCCCAGGCTTGGGCGTCCGCCTTTCGCTCGAAAGATCGAGTTCCCACCACTACGTGGTCCAGAAAGACGCGCACGCGATATTTGCCTGAAGGGCGCTTATCGATCGCCATCACGGCATCACCACATGGGAACCCGTCAGCTCCTCGACGTCAGCTAGGCGGTACCGACGTATCCGTGGCGTGAGGTTCACCGGGCTCAGCGGACAAGTTCCTTGATCGACCAGGCGCGCGAGCGTGGTCCGGTCAATTCGGAGTATCGCTGCCGTCTCTGCTTCTGTCAGAAGTAATGGCGCAACGGTATTTGCGTTGCCCCGAACCGGACCTCTTCCTTTGTTCATGTCCCCTCCATCTGCTCCTACTTTGACCTGTGCGCTCACGTCGTTGGCGACCTGTCACTGAACGTGACTCGAGTCCTGGAGCTCCGGGGTTGCCATCGCTTCCAACTCGCAACACGCGGCCTCCAGGCACAGTGCGATCTGTTGCGCTTGCTCTGCGGCCCTTCGCACCAGGGCGGCAACGAGTCGTTCGCGAACGGATATGGGGGAGGTCTCGTCTTCACCGAGCGATCGCTCGAATCCTCTCGCCAATCGGCTCAGCACCTCACCGAAGTTGTAGCCGCCGGCAGCCTCGAGATTCGTAAGGATGTCGCATAGCTCGTGTCCCGGGATAGGCCTCCCGGTAACTGTCACACTCAAGTGATGCATCCCGTCGAACAGCTCGATGCCGATCTCTCTCGTGCTGCGCATCATCACTCCCGGTTACCGGAGCTGAACGCGGGGAATTGCGCTTGGTGGATGCTGCTCAGACGCATGTCTTAATTCCTCTGTCTCGTTGCAGGTGACAGCGCCGGTCGGCGGGCACAACAATGAGTGCACACGGCCGAATCTGACAGTGGAAGGCCAGACGAGTGTCAGAATGTGTCAGAGGTTGCAGGCAAGATCTGGTTTGGGGAGCCTCATGACCGTGATTCAAAGAGCGGCTGGCGTCGGAACTGGACGCCTCTTGGCCGAGCAGATGGATAAGCAGCGGATAAGCATCCGCGATCTCGCTTCTCGCGCGGGATGCGACGAGCGCACCGTTCAACGCGCGATCAGGGGCGAGACCACGCCCAAGACTCGGATTGCCGAAGAGATGGCAGCGGCCCTTGGCGTCACGGCTGAGGATCTATGGCCGCGTTTCGGCATTCGACACGCCATTCACGACGCGACCATCGAAGTCCGATTGTTCCCGTCGCGGGCCCATGTCCCAATCGATCTGTGGCGCGAGATGTTCGAGGCTGCCACCGAGCGCATCGACATCTGCGTCTACGGCGGCACCTTCCTTTGGGACGCGCTTCACGGGTTCACCCGCATCATCAAAGACGCGGCCGCGCGCGGCACAAAGATTCGTTTTGCAGTAGGCGCACCGGATTCAGAGGGTGTCCTGCGGCGCGGTGCGGAGGAGAGGATCGGCGACGCACTTGCTGCGCGTTGCAGAATGACCCTTGTCCACCTTGAGCCGCTGGGTAGCGTCGAAGGCGTTGAAATTCGCACGCATGGCACGCCGCTCTACACCTCGATGTTCTTCATCGACGACATGCTCTACGCCAACCACCACATCTTCGGCTCCCCAGCCGGAGAGAACCCCGTGATCGAGCTACCCAGAGAAGCTGAGCCCGAACTGTGGGACACCTACGCAGTCGCGTTCGACGCCGTATGGAGCAGCGCAAGACTGGCCGAGTTCCCAATCGAAAGCTGAGGCAGTGGCGCGAATCGACTACTACAACGACCCTGAGGCGCCGAAGGCGAACAGCGTCGTCCCATCAACCACGGCAGTCGTACTTGACGACCGAGGACGCATTGCCCTCGTGCATCGAAAAGACAACGGGCTCTGGGCATTGCCCGGCGGCGGCATGGAACTCGGCGAAAGCATCGAGGACTGCGCTGTGCGCGAAGTCAAGGAAGAGACTGGCCTCGACGTGGAACTCACCGGCCTCGTCGGTATCTACACAAACCCCCATCACGTCATGAAATACGACGACGGAGAAGTCCGGCAGCAATTCTCGATCTGCTACACGACAAAGCTGATCGGTGGCGAGCTTGCCTTCGATTCCGAGTCGACGGAAATCTCGTGGGTCGAACCCCTGGAGATCGCCGGTCTGCCGATGCACCCTTCGATGAGGCTACGGATCAACCACTACCTCGAACGACGTGATGCGCCCTACCTCGGCTGAGCAGCCCGAGCGGGCGCCAATCTAAGCTGCTCCTCGATTCGAGCAACCGTGGCGAGCAGCTCGTCAGACGATCGCGAGACCGCTGAATGCACCGGATCATCGCGCGAATAGCGAGAAAGGATTTCCGATACGCGCCTCTCGGCGTCGATTGGTGCCCCATCGGGCGCCGTGGTCATGTCCGCGTATGTCACCACGTCAAGGACGACACTGGGTGGACGATCGAACTCCGCCAGCTCGTCGGTAAGCCCGCGCTCGATTGCTTCGGCACTGGCTCCGGAATGGTGCGCGATGAGCGAGACAACCAGATCGGGCATACCAGCAGACTTGGCGAACCTCGCACCATCCACAGGATGAAAACCCGTCATTGCGATGCTCGGTGCGTAGCCAACATCATGCAGCCAAGCCGCGGCAACGACCGCGTCGGCGTCTCGTGCGAGAAGCCTTGGGGCAATATCGGACGCGGTTCTCGCAACGCCAAGGACGTGCGCCCAACGCTGGGGCATGGCAACGGCCAAACGCTCGCTCGCGAGTGTTCGCGCTCGGTCGACCAGGTCCTTGTTCATCGATATATAGCGTAGGCGCACCGCATGGACGGGTGACCTGCAGTCACCCTAGCCACGTAGCTGAAACCCTCGCAGGACATGACCTGCGCCGGATGCGACCCTTCGATTACTCGAGTGGCGAGGCTGAAGTTCTACCATTGAACTACACTCGCGCGGCCCGGAATCCCAGATAAACACTGGGAAGTAAGGCTGCGGCCCAGACTACCCGCTCAATGGTTTTTGGCCAAACTCACCGTTTACTCACCGCTTTGGTTGCAGCGGGTCACGCGTCCGCCGATTGAGGACTCTTGAGCTTGAGTGAGTATTTGGAGTCGTGAGCGCCACTGATTATTGCGGTTGAGCGCCAGTCGATATTCACTCTCGGGGCCACTGGTATTGCCGGTGAGCGCCACCCCCGCGGGCGCGACGCTCACCGGCCCGGTTTCAGCCGGCCGCGGCGGCGGTCTGCTCGCGCATGTTGACGTCGCCGGTCTCGATCCAGAGGGTGTTGTGGACGATGCGGTCCATGATCGCGTCGGCATGGACCCCGCCGCCGAGGCGCTGGTGCCAGTCCTTCTTCGCGTATTGGGTGCAGAACACCGTCGAGGTCGCGTCGTAACGCCTCTCGAGGAGCTCGAGCAGCATGGACCGGACGTCGTCGGTGGGCGGGTCGAGCAACCACTCGTCGATCACCAGCAGCGTGAACGTGGAGTACTTCCGCAGCCACTTCTCCCTGCCCGCGGGGCGGTCTTTCGCGGCGGCCCAGGTCTCTTCGAGGTCGGGCATGCGGATGTAGTGCGCCCGGTAGCGGTGCTGACACGCCTGTTTCGCCAACGCGGACCCGAGGTAGGACTTCCCGGAGCCGGTGAAGCCTTGGAACACGACGTTCATGTGCCGGGTGATGAACTGACAGGTCCCGAGCTGCGCGATCACACCCCGGTCCAGGCCGCGCTGTTCGAGCAGATCGACGCGGCGCAGGTCCGCGTTCGGGTATCGCAGCCCCGCCCGCCGGATCAGCCCCTCGACCTTCGAGTGGGTGAACGCGGCGTGGGCGTCGTCGACGGCGAGCTTGATGCGCTCTTCGAACACCAACCCCATGGTGAGGGTGTCGTCCTGGACGTCGAACGCGTCGATCAGGGCGGGGACGCCCATCTCCCGCAGCTTCCGCTTCGTCTCCGCATCGAGCCGGCTCATCGGGTGCCTCCCGCGTAGTAGTCGGCGCCGCGGACATACCCGGCCGGTTCCTCCCAAGCACTCGGTTCGAACCTTGGCTGTCGCCTGCCGGTCTGCTCCTGGTTCGACTCCAGGATCGGTCGCAGATGCGCATACCGCGGCGACCTCACCCGCGACTGCAGCGCGATGCCGGCCGCCGCCTCGACCCGTGCCGCGGAGTAGCGTCTCGTCATCCGCAGCACTGCCAGCGCAGCGTCCAGGCCCTGCTCATCGACGGGCACGGACTCGAAGATGCGGTTCACGATCGTGGTGGTGTTCTCCCCGATCCTCGCCGCCCATTCCCGCGCCCGTTGAGGGTCCATCTGCTGGTAGCGGGGCCCGTCGGGCAGGTCGCTGTCATGCGTCCGGTACTCGTTGATCACCCCCGCGGGGGCGAGGAGGTGACTGGTGAGCCGCTGGTCCCCGGCGAACACCTCCAGGGTGCTGTCCGTGATCCGCAGGTCGACGGACCGGCCGATGTGCTCGTAGGGGACGGAGTAGAAGTTCCGCTCGAACACCACGTGCCCGTTCTTCTGGACCTTGCGTCCATAGCGCCACTGGGAGATCTCGAACGGAACCGCCGGCAGCGGCCTCAGCAGCGGCTTCTCCTCCGCCTCGAACACGGAAAGCCTCGATCCGGCGCGCTTCTGGAACGGCTCGGCGTTGTAAGCGGTGACCCGCTCATGGATCGCGACGCGCAGTTCCGACAGCGTCGCGAAAGCCCTGTTGCGCAGCGTCGCGATCACCGAGGTGGCGACGTTCCCGACGGTGCCCTCGACGCTCGCCTTGTCTTTCGGCTTCGCGAGCCGGCCCGGCAGCACCGCCGCGGAGTAGTGCGCGGCGAGCTCCCGATACGCGTCGTTGAGCACGACCTCGCCCTCAGCGGGGTGCTTGATCACTCCCGTCTTCAGGTTGTCAGGGACGATCCGCGGGACGCTGCCCCCGAACCAGTCGAACATCGCCGCGTTCGCGCGCAACCAGGTGTCCTGCTTCATATCCAGGGCCGGCTCGACGAACGAATACCTCGAGAACGGCAGCGTCGCGACGAACAAGTACACCCTCGTCTGCTGCCCGGTGACCGGATCGGTCAGCTGCATCGTCTTCCCGGACCAGTCGACCTCGACCGTCTGCCCCGCCTTGTGTCCAACCCGCGACGACGCGCCGATCACCAGCACGTGACGCTGATACGACTTGCAGAATCGGTCGTACCCCATCGCCGTCTCCCCCTTGCTCCGGCAAGCGTCGACGTACTCACCATGCAGCAGCTTCAACGTCACCCCGACCCGGGCGAGCTCCCGATGCACCCGGTCCCAGTCCGGCTGCGCGTGAACACTCTCGTAATCACCACGCCCTGGGAACAGCCGCGCATACACGTCCGCTTCCTCGAGCTCGACGATGTCGTCCCAGCCGATGCCCTCCCGGTCAGCGGCGTCGAGCACCGCCGTCACCGAGTGCCTGGACATGCCCTGCGCCGCGATCTGCCGACCCGTGAGCCCCTCCGCGCGAAGCCTCAGCACCAGCTTCGCCTTGATCCTGCGTACCATCCGAACTACTCCTTCTGCCGTGTGATCAGCCACGCGGCAGAAGGAGCCTAGAAAGACGGCGCCGAACCCCAATATCCGGTGGCGCTCAACAACGCGATCGCGTCCACGAGCAAGTCGCGCTCAACCCCAATACTCGTGGCGCTCAGAGAAGCGAATATTCACTTGAGACCATACGCCTTGCAGGTGCGGAAGTCTCGCGTCCAGCGACGCAGATCGACGTGGACCTCGCGGCGCAACTCGCCAGTATCGTCGGCATGCGCGAACGGCTCTCCGCGCCCGCTCCGGCGCGGAAAGCGCCGCTGACCTCCTGGCCACCGAGCGGAGTGGAGTAGCTCACCGACCGGCTCGACGGGCTTGGCGCCCGCAAGCGGATCCCCAAACGTACGCCACAGGCCCCGGGCTGCCCCGCACTCCATTCCTTTTGGACCGCCGGGCAGAGAGAAGAAGGGACGCGCCCGGGTGGGCGCGTCCCTCTGGGCTGACCCCGTTTCGTAGGTCCAGTCGTTATGAGAGTCGTCCTGTTGTCCGCGGTCGCGGGCAGGGAGACTGGTCAGATCATGACGAACAGCAGGAAGCGTCACACCCCGGAGCAGGTCGTCCGTAAGCTCGGGCAGGCCGACAGGATGCTCGCCGACGGTCAGGACGTCTCGGCGGTGTGCCGGGAGCTCGTGGTGTCCGAGCAGACGTACTACCGGTGGCGGAACCAGTACGGCGGCCTCAAGGCCGACGACGCAAAGCGCCTGAAGGAGCTGGAGAAGCAGAATGCGACCCTGAAGCGTCTGCTCGCGGAAGCGGAGCTGGAGAAGGCCGCGCTCAAGGAGCTGGCTGAGGGAAACTTCTAAGCCTGGACAGGCGCCGCGCCGCCGTCGATCACCTCAAGCGCAAGCTGCGGGTGAGCGAACGGATGGCGTGCCGTCTGGTCGGGCTGAGCCGCTCCGCGTATCGGCGACCGCTCAAGGGCGACACGGTCGCGGACCCGGATCGGGCGTTCAGGGAGTGGCTGCGCGCCTGGGCGAAGGACCATCCCCGCTACGGGTACCGGCGGGCGTATCACGACGCCCGCGCCGAGGGGTGGGTGGTGAACCACAAGAAGATCCAACGCCTGTGGCGTGACGAAGGGCTCCGGGTCCCGCAGCGGCGTCGACGCAAGCGCGTCGGGTCCTCGACCGTCGACGCGCCGACGGCGGACGCGCCGAACGTGGTGTGGGCGGTGGACTTTCAGTTCGACGCCGACGAGCACGGCCGACCGATCAAGATCTGCTCGATCGTCGACGAACACACCCGGGAGTGCATCGGCGGCCTCGTGGAGCGCTCGATTACCGCCGACCGACTCACCGCCCACCTCGAGGACCTCGTCGCCGCCCGGGGCGCCCCGGCGGTGCTCAGGTCGGACAACGGGCCGGAGTTCATCAGCGAGGCGATGGCCGACTGGGCCGGCACCCGCACCGGCCTGTCCTACATCCCTCCGGGCTCGCCGTGGCGCAACGGGTACGTCGAGTCGTTCAACAGCCGGATCCGCGACGAGTGCCTCAACATCAACAGCTTCTACTCGCTGCTGCACGCGCAGGTCATCATCGGCGACTGGAAGGACGAGTACAACCACCACCGCCGGCACTCCTCGCTCGGCTACCTACCCCCAGCCGAGTACGCTCGACAGTGCACCCATCAAATGGAAACCGACGACTCACAGAACGTCCGGACCGAATGAAGGGGGCGGCTCAGGTTCATGGCCGGTCTGCTCGGGGTCTCCCGCGCCGGCTACTACGCCTGGGCGCGCCGCGGCCCCGCACCCTCGCCGCGCGCGGCGCGTAGGCAGGCGCTGGCCGAGCAGATCGCGCAGATCCACGAGGCATCGAACCAGACCAGCGGTTTCCGGCGAGTCCTGGCCGAGCTGCGCCGCTGCGGCGTGGCCGCATCGGAAGGACTGGTGCGAGCCCTGATGCGCGACCTCGGGATCTTCGGCGTCCAGCCCCGGAGCCGTAAGCGCACCACGATCCCCGCCGAGGACGAGATCACCCGCCCGGACCTGCTGCGCCGCGACTTCACCGCCGACGCGCCCGGGCAGCGGCTCGTCGGTGACATCACCTACCTGCGCACCTCTTGAGTTCCAGCCTCGGAGGGCTGGCTGTACCTGGCGACAGTGATCGATCTGTTCAACCGTGAAGTGGTCGGCTGGTCGATGGCCGCCCACATGCGCGCCGAACTCGTCTGCGATGCCCTCCGGATGGCACACACCCACGATCGCCTCACACAGGGAGCCGTGTTCCATTCCGACAGAGGATCGGTCTACACCTCGGCCGAATACGCCGCCCTCGCCACCAGCTCCGGCGTGCGGCTGTCCGTCGGGCGCACCGGGGTGTGCTGGGCCAACGCCGTTGCCGAGTCGTTCTTCAGCATGCTCAAGAACGAGATGTACCACCGTCACACGTTCGCCACCCGCGCACGAGCACGGTTCCACGTCATGCAGTACATCGAGGTGTTCTACAACCGGCAGCGGCTGCACTCGACCCTCGGGTACCGCACCCCCGCCGAAGTCCGCGCCGACCACGACCATCAGACCGCGATCGCGGCCTGACCACCAAAGAGACCGTCCACGAAACTTGACACAGCCCACCTCGCATCAGTACCGCACCTGCCGCTGGGCAGTCGATGCAGCACCTGTCCGAACGGAATCGACCGGCCCCACGCTGATCACTGCTCCCACACCGCCGAAACACTTCAACCGATCCGTCACTGCAGCATCATCGAGAAGCCGTCCTCGACACCGGCAGGTCCCGGGCCCGCTGGCTGTGATGTCTTCGCGCTGGCGGCGTCGGCGGGGAGAGGATTTCGCAGTGAGCAGCACCGCTCTTTCCGGGATCGAGGCGACCACCGAATCCGGCCCGCGGTGCTGCACGAAACCTTGGGGGCTCCATCCAGCCAGTAGCAATCCGGCCCGTGGTTGCCTCATCATGGAGCGGTGACTGCTGAGCGTTGCGGATCCACCGCCGATCCTGCCGAACCCCTTTCCGATGCTGAGCTGCTCATCGGCCTGGTGGTCTCACCATCCCTGAGTGCGGTGCTCGGCCCCGAGGTCACCACCTCGGTGCGCAAGATTTTGGTGCAGCGGTATCCGGGAGTGCGCTGGCAACTGAAGATGGCCGAAGACCGGCTGGTCGATCCACCCACCGAGACCTTGGACCTGCTGGAGGCAGCCCGAAACCGCGTGCTGGAGGAGAACTGGGATTTGGCCGTGGTGCTCACCGAGATCCCCCTGAAGACCGGCCGACGTCCGGTGCTCACCCAGCTCAGCCCCGTGCACGGGGTAGGACTGGTCTCCGTCCCAACCCTGGGACCCGTGCACGTGCGGCAGAAGGTGCAAGAGACCACCGTGCACGTGGTCGGGCAGCTCCTGGGCTACGACGCCGAAGACCTCAACGCCCAGCGGGATCTTGCTCGAAGAGCCCACCAGCTGTCCACCGATCTCGACGAACGCCCGGACGACAACGTCGTGCAGTTCACGGCCCGAGTGCTGAGCGGCAACGTGCGGCTGCTGCTGGGCATGATCCGCGCCAACCAGCCTTGGGCCTTCGTGGCCCGGCTCTCCCGGGCGATGGTCGTGGCAGCGGCCACCGGCATGCTGACATTGGTGGCCTCGGACCTATGGGTACTGGCCATGGCCTACGGGCCGGTGCGCCTGGTCCTGCTGGCGGTGATGGCGATCGGGGCGGTGAGTGCCACCCTGATCCTGGGAGCCGACTTGTGGGAGCGCCCACGGCGGCGAGCCCAACGTGAGCAGGTGATCCTGTTCAATTTGGCCACCACCGCCACCGTGGCCATCGGGGTTGTGGTGTTCTACCTCGGCTTATTCATCCTGTCCTGGGTCGGCGCGCTGCTGCTCATCGACGAGCAGGTACTGGCCGGTATCGCCGGTCACCCAGTGAACGCTTTGGACTACGCGAAGATCAGCTGGCTCACCGCCAGCCTGGCCACCGTGGGCGGAGCACTAGGAGCTGGACTGGAGGACGACGATGTGGTGCGCGCCGCTGCCTACACCCGGTCCAGCACCTGACACAGCCCCAGACAGAAGAAACTGAAACATCTACGCGTTGATGCCACGTCTATGCAGGTGTCATTGCCGGTCGCGATGACTTGGTGGGCTCAGCGCAGTGCGCTGCCTCGTACTCGGCGGGTGGGGCGTTGCCGAGGCGGGTGTGCGGGCGGGCGCTGTTGTACCTGTCGATCCGGGATCCGCACCGCCCTGCCGGACGCGCGGATCGCAGTCGACAAGTGGCATCTCGTCGCCCTCGCCAACCTCATGGTCACCCTGAGGCGTCCCCGGTTCTCTGCCGCTCCTATGCGGGTGCCAGCACCGGGTGGGATGGCGTTTCGAGGTCAGCGTAGTAGACGGCCTCGAACTCGTCGGGCGGGACATCGCCGAGCGTGGAGTGCAGGCGCCGGTGGTTGTACCAGTCGACCCATTCGGCGGTGACCCATTCCACGTCGTCGACGGTCCGCAGCGGCCCGTTGCGGAATGGGGAGTCGTCGCGGATGGCTTCGTTCTTGAACAGCCCGATCGTCGACTCGGCGAGGGCGTTGTCGTAGGCGTCGCCGATCGACCCGATGGACGCGGCTATGCCCTCGAGGGCGAGGGTCTCGGCGAAGCTGATCGAGGTGAACTGCTTGGGCTCAATCGGTCGTTGCAACACCGTGTTGTTGAAGCGAGCGTAGCTGTTCCTCGAAGACTTCCGCGGGAGTGCGCCAGTTCAGGCTTTTCCGTGGCCGGTTGTTGAGCGCGAGAGCGACGGCTTCGAGGTCCTCGGCCGACCACCGCGAGAGGTCCGTGCCCTTCGGGAAGTATTGACGCAGCAACCCGTTTGTGTTCTCGTTCGTCGGCCGCTGCCAGGGCGAGTGGGGGTCGGCGAAGAACACCTTCGTGCCCGTCTCAAGCGCGAACTGGGCATGCGCAGAAAGCTCCTTGCCGCGATCCCAGGTGAGTGTCTTGCGAAGCTGTTCTGGAAGCTTCGTCATGGTCGCGACGAGAGCAGCATTCATCGCGACGGCGCCGTAGCCTCCCAGTGCAGGACCGTTCTTCACATATGGGTTCTCGCCCCAGCCCTCCAGGCGGGGCAGGTGCACCAGCAGAGTCGAGCGGCTCTTGCGCTCGACGACAGTGCCGATCGCCGATCGGCCCGTTCCGATGATCAGATCCCCCTCCCAGTGCCCAGGAACGGCGCGGTCCGCCGCCTCCGCAGGACGTTCGGAGAACACGACATCGGCGGTGACATGCCCTTGCGGCCGGTTCTGCGCTCGAGCTCGTGGCTGCCGGAGTGCGCGACCGGTTCGCAGGCAGGTGACGAGTTCGCGTTTGAGCGCGCCACGGCCCTGGATGAACAGCGACTGGTAGATCGCCTCGTGGCTGATGCGCATGGACTCATCATCCGGGAAGTCGACCTTCAGGCGGTGTGAGATCTGCTCCGGGCTCCACGCGATCGCCCACCGCCGGTCCTGCCGATGCGGCTTGTTCCGCCCCTTCCATGCCAGCGGCTCAGGGCCGACGACCACGCTGCCATCGGGTCGGCGGACGTTGCCGGCGAGACGGTCCTGGACGTACTCGCGCAGCCTAGCGTTGGTCACCAACCTCGCCTTCTTCGGCCGCTTCGCCGCCTGCTGCGCCTTCCACTGCGCCACCAGCGCCCGGTATTCCTGCTTGCCGCTGCGCGTGGCGGCATTGCGGCGCAGCTCGCGGGAGATCGTTCCCGGGTCGCGGCCGATCCTGCGGGCGATCTCACGCACGCCGAGCTGCTTGGCGCGGAGAAGCGCGATCTCCTCGCGTTCCTCGAAGGACAGATAGCGACCTGTGGGCGGGGCGAGGCTGATCGGCGGCATGCCGCCAGCGTGACGAAACCAACGGGTCCCGACCGGCACAGACACGCCCACCGTCAGCGCCGCTTCGGCGGAGGTGATACCCGTCGCGATCAGACGCCAGAACTGCCGTTGCACCTCCCGCGAAGGCTCAGGCCGCCCGGGCGAGCGCATCGGCGGACGCAACGCCCGATCCGCACGCCACTGCCGACGCGCACTCACGGGCACTTCGCTGGTCTTCTTGCTCCAATCCGCCGTCACCATCGCTGAACACCTCTCGATCGAGGTGTTGCGACAACCAGTTGAATCCGCCCTGGCTGCCGGCGTCGGAGTGGTGCACGAGCCCGTCACCGGCGGGGTGACCGGCACGGTCGCGCCGCCAGAGACCCATCCGCAGCGCGGTGGTCACCAGCGGGGTCGTCTTGCTCGTGCTGGCATACCAGCCCACGATCGTCCGGGAGAAGCAGTCGATCACGAAGGCCACGTAGACGAACCCGGCCCAGGTGCGCACATACGTGAAGTCCGCGACCCAACGCCGATTGGGTGCCTCGGCGGAGAAGTCCCGCTCCAGCAGGTCCGGCGCACGCTGCGCGTTCCGATCTGGGATCGTCGTCCGCACGCGCTTGCCTCGCACGAGCCCGCCTATGCCGAGTTGCCGCATCAGCCGGTCCACGCGCCGCTTCGACACGGCCAGACCGCGTCGCCGCAGGAGCGCGGTCATCTTCCGCCGGCCATACATCGACTCCGGCGTCACCTTCCCGTTCTCGTCGACGCGAGCGGCGAGGATCGCGTCGATCACCGCCGCGTCCTCCAGATCGCGGTTGCTGGGCTGGGCAGTCTTCCAGGACCGATAGGTTCGCGCGGCGACCTGCACGCCCTGCTCCCGCAGGACATCGCAGATCGACTCGACCGCGCGGCCCTTGGCGCGCTGCTCGTCGATGAACGAGACGATCAGCGCTTTCGGGGGTCGAGCTCCCCGGCGAAGAAAACCGCCGCGTCCCGCAGGATCGCGTTGGCCTCACGCAGCTCGCGGTTCTCGCGCTCGAGCTTGCGGATCCGCTCCGACTCGGTCGTGCTGACCCCTGCCGGTCGCCGGCGTCGACCTGCGCCTGCCGCACCCACCGGCGCAAGCTCTCAGCGCCGAAACCGAGCCGCTTCGACACCGTCTCGCACGCGGTCGTGAGGTTCGGGTACTCATCGAGGTGATCGAGCACGAGCCGGATAGCGCGCTGCTTCGTCTCCTCCGGAATCCTCTTCGGCATGATCATCATCTTCCTTCCAGACTCGAAAGGAAGCGGCATCAAACCGGGGACGGTTCAGGCTCCGTTCGTCAGGCAAATGACTTGCGAAATGTCTTCGTGCGGTCCATTCTGGCGTCAAAGCTAGTTTCGTTCGCGCATCTGCTTGGACCACATCGTCCAGGTGGGGTCTACACCTCCGACCGCCGAACAAACATTGGCAGTGGAGTTATAGCGACTCAGCGTAAATGTGGAGGTGGTGAGATGGTTACCTCATGTGCGGACCTGCGCGTCGCTCAGCAGATGGATCCGCGCTCGATGTCGGTCGATCTGTCCCGAGAGGGCGACGAGTACGTTCCTGGGGCGAACCTGCCAGGCATCGCCTCGGAGTCCATCGAGCTGGGTGGGCGGCCGGCCGCTCACCGTCCGCGCGGTGAGCGGCCCAGTCCGCGACCGCCGGCGCGAAGTGGTTCACCGCCGAACGGCCCCCACGGGCAATTCATGCGGCTGCTGGGACTGGCGCCCGGCATCGATAGCGACAGCGTCACCGCCAGCTGCGACCTGGGCGTCCTGCGGGTGGTGATGCCCATCGAGCAGCCCGCCGTCCGGAAAGGTCCCCCTGAAGCAGCCTGCTTCCTGACTCTGGGCACTCAGCCCTGCGCCTGCGCCGATCCTGGCGCGCTCTTTGACGACCCCTGAAACGTGTCTCACGCGACAAGAAAGGAACAATCATCATGGCCAAGGCAGTAGGAATCGATCTGGGAACCACGAACTCCGTTATCGCCGTCTGGGAGGCCGGCGAGGAGAAGGTCATCCCGAACGCGGAGGGAGCCCGCACTACCCCGTCGGTGGTCGCTTTCACCGAGGACGGTGAACGGCTGGTGGGGCAGCTTGCCCGCCGGCAGAGCATCCTCAACCCGAAGGGCACCATCTCGTCCGCCAAGCGGTTCATCGGCCGGTCCTTCGACGAGATCAAGGAGGAAGCCAACGCCGTCGGCTTCGACGTCGTGGAAGGCCCCAACGGCGAAGCACGGTTCAACATCCGCGGCAAGCAGTACGCGCCGGAGGAGATCAGCGCCCAGGTGCTGCGCAAGCTCGTCGACGACGCCAGCAAGTTCCTCGGTGAGAAGGTGACCGAGGCCGTCATCACCGTTCCCGCCTACTTCAACGACGCCCAACGCACCGCGACCAAGGACGCCGGACGCATCGCCGGGCTCGAGGTGCTGCGCATCATCAACGAGCCCACCGCCGCCGCACTGGCGTACGGAATGGACAAGAAGAACCACGAGACCATCCTGGTGTTCGACCTCGGTGGCGGCACGTTCGATGTCAGCCTCCTCGACGTGGGCGACGGGGTCGTCGAAGTGCGATCCACCGCCGGTGACACCCACCTGGGCGGCGACGACTTCGACCGCCGGCTGGTGGACTACTTTGCCGACGAGTTCAAGAACGAGAACGGCATCGACCTGCGCAACGACCCGCAGGCGCTGCAGCGACTGTTCGAGGCGGCCGAGAAGGCGAAGGTCGAGCTCAGCTCGGTGTCCCAGACCCAGGTCAGCCTGCCCTTCATCACTGCCGACGCCAGCGGACCCAAGCACCTCACCATGACCGTGAAGCGGTCCAAGTTCGAAGACCTCACCGCTGACCTCGTTGAGCGGTGCCTCGGTCCGGTGCGTCAGGCGATGGCCGACGCGAAGGTCAGCGAGAACGATATCGACGAGGTCATCCTCGTGGGCGGTTCCACCCGCATCCCCGCTGTCCAAGCGCTCGTCAAGCGGCTCACCGGCGGCAAGGAGCCGAACATGACGGTGAACCCCGATGAGGTGGTCGCTGTGGGCGCCGCCATCCAGGCGGGCGTCCTCAAGGGCGACGTCGACGACGTGCTGCTGCTGGATGTCACCCCGCTGTCGCTGGGTGTGGAGACCCGCGGTGGCGTGATGACGAAGATCATCGAACGCAACACCACCATCCCCGCCCGACGCAGCGAGGTGTTCTCCACGGCCGAAGACAACCAGCCGTCGGTGGAGATCGTCGTCCTGCAGGGCGAGCGGGAGAACGCCGCAGACAACCGGGTGCTGGGCCGGTTCCAGCTCACCGGCATCCGCCCCGCTCCTCGCGGTGAAGCGCAGGTCGAGGTCACCTTCGACATCGACGCGAACGGCATCCTGCACGTGACGGCGAAGGACAAGGACACCGGCACCGAGCAGGGCATCACCATCAGCGACACCTCGAATCTGGACCAGGGCGAGATCGACCGGATGATCAAGGAAGCCGAGCAGCACCGTGCTGACGACCAGGCGCTGCGCCAGGCCGTGGACGCCCGCAACGAGCTGGACTCCGCCGCCTACCAGGTCGAGCGGGCACTGCGTGAGCTCGGCGACGCTGCACCGCAGCACGAGCGTGCCCGCGCGGAGCTGCTCATCACGCAGGCCCGCGAGGCAGTGCAGAACAACGTCGGTGAGCAGGAAGCGAAAGAGCGCACCGGCGAGCTGCTGCAGGTTGCGCAGTCCCTTGCTGCGGCCCGCGCGAACGCCAGCCACGCTGAGCAGCCCGCTCAGGACGACGAAGACGACGTCGTCGACGCCGAATTCGACAAGTAGCACGGAGGGAGGATCGCGATGGTCGAGGAGCAGAACGAGGACACGCGGGCCGTGGACCTGCTGAACGACGACCTCACCGACGTATCCCCGGAGGAGATCCGCGCCGCGCAAGCAGCGCTCGCCGCCCAGTTGGAGACGGCCGACGACCGGTGGCGCCGCGCGGCGGCGGACTACGACAACCTCCGCAAAAGGATGGCGCGCGAGATCCAGACCGTCCGCGAGCAGGAGCGGCAGCACACCGCCAAAGCCTTCTTGCCCGTCGTCGACGCGCTGGACCGAGCGCTCAGCTTCGGGGAGGACCTTGACGAGGGCGTTCTGGGCGGCATGCAGGCCGTCCGGGCGCAGGCCGCTGATGCGTTGCGCGCACTCGGGTACCCCGAGATCGTCATCGACGGTGCGGAGTTCGACCCGCAGCTGCACGAGGCGGTCTCCGTCGTCGAGGATGCCAGCGTCCCGCCGCGCAGCATCCTCGCCGTCACTCGCCCCGGGTTCGGAACGCCTGAGCGGATGCTGCGACCGGCTGCGGTCGTGGTCACCCGCAGACCGGATGAGGAGTAGGAGATGGCGGAGGATCTCTACAGCGTGCTGGGGGTCTCCCGGTCGGCGGATCAGAAGGAGATTCGCCGCGCCTACCGGGAGAAGGCCCGCAAGTTCCACCCGGACGTCAACAAGACCCCGGGGGCGGAGGATACCTTCAAACGGATCAGTGAAGCCCACGATGTGCTGTCGGACCCGGAAACCCGCTCACAGTACGACCGGTTCGGTGAGAACTTCCGGCAGTACGCCGCCGCGGACGCGGCTCGCTCCTCCGAGCAGCCGCGCCGCAGCGGCGGCACCCGATACACGTGGAGCGGGGGCGGCGCGCAGAGCGTGAACTGGGAGGACCTCTTCGGGGGCGGCTTCGGTGGTTTCGGTCGCGGCGCCGACCACACCGCGGAGCTGGAGATCACCGTCGAGGAGGCCTACCGGGGCGGGCGGCGCACCGTGCAGGTCGCGTCCCCATACGGCGGCGCGCAGGAGTACACCATCGATATCCCAGCGGGCGCTGTCGACGGGCAGCGGCTGCGGATCGCGGGCGCAGGCGGAGCGGGCGCCGACGGACAGGACGGGGACCTGCTGGTCACGCTGCGCGTGAAGGATAGTAAGCGGTACCGGCTGAGCGGCGCGGACATCGAAACGGACCTTCCCATCTCACCGTGGGAGGCGGCGCTGGGCGCGGATGTCAGCGTGCCCACCCCCGGCGGCCCGGTCACCGTGCACGTTCCGCCCGGCTCGTCCACTGGCAGGCGACTCCGCCTGCGCGGGCAGGGGATGCCCCGCAGAGGACAGCCGGGAGACCTGTATGCGCGGGTGAAGGTCGTCGTTCCCCGCACTCTCAGCAAGAAGGAGAAGGAGCTGTTCGAACAGCTCCGCGACGTATCGTCGTTTGATGCCAGGAGAGGATCATGACCTCACATCACCTGCCCGTCCGTGTCGCCCGGGCCGACCTGGCGGCGACCGCGGTGGCCGCAGGTATCCACCCGGATACGCTGCAGAAGTTCGTCGAGCTGGGGCTGGTCACCGCCCACGTCGACACCAGCGGCCGGCTGTGGTTCGCCCGTACCGTCCCCGCCCGCGTGCACACCATCGTGCGTCTGCACTCCGATCTTGCAGTGAACTACGCCGGCATCGCACTCGTGCTCGACCTGCTCGCCCGCATCGAGCAGCTCGAGCAGCACCGGACCATCCGACTTGAAGGAGACACCTCATGGACATGAACTCACTCACTCAGAAGTCGCAGGAAGCGCTCACCTCGGCCCAGAGCATCGCGGTCCAGGCCGGTCAGATCGAGACGGATGAGGAGCATCTCCTGCTCGCACTGCTGCAGCAGGAGGAGGGGCTGGTTCCCCGACTGCTGCAGACAGCGGGTGCTGACGTGGAAGCGGTACGCGCCGACGTCGAAGCGGAGATCGCCCGCAAGCCCAGCGTCTCCGGGTCCTCCCCGCAGACCGGTCAGGTGTACGTGAGCCGCAGCCTCACCTCCACCCTGGAACGGGCGGAGCGGGAGGCAAAGCGGCTGAAAGACTCCTACATCTCCGTGGAGCATCTCGTTCTGGCCCTCGCCGACGACTCCTCCAACCGTGCCGCGTCCCGCGTGCTGCGCGGGCACGGTGTCACCCGGGAGAGCTTCCTCAGCGCGCTCACCAAGATCCGCGGCAACCAGCACGTCAACTCCGCCACCCCCGAGCAGACGTACGAGGCGTTGGAGAAGTACGGCCGTGACCTGGTCGCTGACGCCCGGTTGGGCAAGCTTGACCCGGTCATCGGGCGTGATGCGGAGATCCGCCGGGTCATCCAGATCCTCTCCCGCAAGACCAAGAACAACCCCGTCCTCATCGGCGAGCCCGGTGTCGGAAAGACCGCCATCGTGGAGGGCCTTGCCCAGCGGATCTTGAGTGAGGACGTGCCCGAGGGCCTTCGCGACAAGACCGTGTTCTCGCTGGACCTGTCTGCCCTGGTCGCCGGCGCGAAGTACCGGGGCGAGTTCGAGGAGCGAATGAAGGCAGTACTGGCGGAGGTGAAAGCAGCGGAGGGACGCATCCTGCTGTTCATCGACGAGCTGCACACCCTGGTGGGGGCGGGAGCCACCGAAGGGGCGATGGACGCCGGCAACATGCTCAAGCCGATGCTCGCCCGCGGGGAGCTGCACCTCATCGGTGCCACCACCCTCGATGAGTACCGCAAGCACATCGAGAAGGACGCTGCCCTGGAACGCCGGTTCCAGACGGTGATGGTCGAGGAGCCCGACGTGGAGGACGCGATCTCCATCCTCCGCGGCCTGCGCGAACGGCTGGAGATCTTCCACGGTGTCCGCATCCAGGACAGCGCATTGGTCGCTGCCGCCGTGCTGTCCCACCGGTACATCTCCGACCGGTTCCTGCCCGACAAGGCCATCGACCTCATCGACGAAGCCTGCGCGCGACTGCGAACCGAGATCGACTCAATGCCCGCTGAGCTCGACGAGCTGACCCGGCGGGTGACCCGCCTGGAGATCGAGGAAGCGGCGCTGTCGAAGGAAACGGACCCTGCCAGCAAGAAACGGCTGGAGGAGCTGCGCCGGGAACTGACCGACCTGAAGGCGGAGGCGGACTCCAAGCGCGCCCAGTGGGAGGCGGAGCGTCAAGCGATCCGCAAGGTCCAGGAGCTGCGCAGTGAGCTGGAGCGGCTGCGCCGGGAGGCGGAGGAAGCTGAGCGCTCCTACGACCTCAACCGTGCCGCTGAACTGCGGTACGGGGCTATCGCTGACGCGGAACGACGCCTGCGCGCCGAGGAGGAGCGTCTCACCTCCAAACAAGGCGGGCAGCGGCTGCTGAGGGAGGTGGTCACCGAGGACGAGATCGCCGAGATCGTCGCAGCGTGGACGGGGATCCCCGTGGCCCGGCTGCAGGAAGGTGAACGCAACAAGATCCTCACCCTGGACGCCACCCTCAAGGAGCGGGTGGTCGGTCAGGATGAGGCCATCACGCTCGTCAGCGACGCGATCATCCGTGCCCGCTCCGGCATCCGCGACCCGCGCCGACCCATCGGCTCGTTCATCTTCCTCGGCCCCACCGGAGTGGGAAAGACCGAACTGGCCAAAGCGCTCGCGCAAGCACTGTTCGACAGCGAGTCCGCCATGGTCCGGCTGGACATGAGCGAATACCAGGAACGTCACACCGTCAGCCGGCTCGTCGGTGCACCTCCCGGGTATGTCGGGTACGACGAGGGAGGGCAGCTGACCGAGGCGGTGCGCCGCCACCCGTACAGCGTGGTCCTTTTCGACGAGATCGAAAAAGCGCACCCGGACGTGTTCAACACGCTGCTGCAGGTCCTCGACGACGGCCGCATCACCGACAGCCAGGGACGCACCGTCGACTTCCGCAACACCATCATCATCATGACCTCCAACATCGGTGCCCATCACCTGTTGGGCTCCGATGGCGGCGCGATCCCCGACGACGTGCGAAACCGTGTGCTCGGTGAGTTGCGCGCCCACTTCCGTCCCGAGTTCCTCAACCGGGTGGACGACATCGTGGTGTTCTCGCCGCTGGGTCGTGAACAGATCCAGGACATCGTGGAGCTGCAGTTCACCGACCTGCGATCCCGGCTGGCCGAGCGTCAGATCCGCATCGAGCTGACGCCCGCGGCACGCCAGCTCATCGCCGAACGCGGCTACGACCCCGTGTACGGTGCGCGTCCGCTGCGACGCTACATCAGCCATGAGATCGAGACCCGGCTGGGTCGTGCGCTGCTGAGCGGGCAGGTGATGGACGGGTCGACGGTCACTCTGGACGTGCAGGACGGCGACCTCGTCTTCAACATCGCAGCGCCCGCCGAAGAGGAGGACACGGCGTGAGCGCGATTGTCACCTGCCCCAACTGCGGGAAGAAGAACCGTGTCCCCGCCGCCGCGTCGGGGTATCCGCGCTGCGGCGTCTGCAAGAGCGCCGTGCCGTGGATCGTCGATGCGGGCGATGCGGACTTCGCCGCGGTGGTCGAGCAGGCCCCGCAAGTGGTGCTCGTGGACTTGTGGGCGACCTGGTGCGGACCGTGCCGGATGGTCAGTCCCGCCCTCGAGAAGGTCGCCACGGAACGTGCCGGCAAGCTCAAGCTGGTGAAAGTGGACGTGGACGCCGCGCCGGAGACGGCCCGCAAGTTCTCCGTCCAGGCGGTGCCCACTCTGCTCATCCTCAACCAAGGGAACGTGCTCTCCCGCCAATCCGGAGCCGCCCCGCCGGACGTGCTGCTGCGCTGGGTGGACGAGGCGCTGCAGAAGAAGGCTGACTCGGCCGCCGGTGCCCCATGAGATACGTCGACCCACACGTCCCGCTCATCCGCCCGGTCCGTCCCCGGACACCCGGCTCATGTGAGGACTGCGTGGCGGCCGGCACGCCCTGGGTGCACCTGCGGATGTGCCGCACCTGCGGGAAGGTCGGGTGCTGCGACTCCTCCCCGATGCGGCACGCCCGCACGCATGCGCTCACGGCGGGGCACCCCATCGTGCGGTCGCTGGAGCTGGGGGAGAACTGGAGCTGGTGCTACGTGGACGAAGCGTACATATGAGTGACACGCCCGCCGCCAACCGCAGCCAGGCCGCTCAGGCCGAGACGCCTGACACCATCGGCGCCTTCCCGCGGCTCAGCGACGAGCAGATCGCGGTGCTGCTCGTACGAGGGCAGCGCCGCACACTCACCGACGGGGAGGTTCTCATCCAGCCCGGCGAGCACCCGTCCTCCCTCTATGTCGTCCTGGAAGGGCACCTGCTGACGGCGGACACCGAACTTGCGGCGGATCCGCGTCACTCCGATGAGCCGTTGGCGGTCGAGGTGCACGGCCGCGGCCGGTTCGTGGGAGATGTCGGGCTGCTGGAAGGACAGCCGTCCTTCGTATTCGTCTCCGCCATCGGCGCCGCCGAGGTGGTGGAGGTGCCCGTCGATGAGCTGGAGGCCATCGTCACCTCGGACCCGCTGTTGGGTGAGATCATCCTGCGGGCCTACCTCATCCGCCGCTCCCTGGCCATCGGGGCGGGAGCGGGCCTGCGGATCGTCGGCTCCTGCTTCTCCCCGCAGACCCGGGATCTGCTGGACTTCATCGCACGAAACCGGCTGCCCCACCGGCTGGTGGACCTGGATGAGGACGAGAAAGCGGAGCGGCTGGTCCGCCAGCTCGGCGCCACCGTCGCCGACTTCCCGCTGGTGATCCTCGGCGGCTCACGCACCGTCCTGGGTGCCACCCCGGCACGGCTTGCGGAAGAGTTGGGGATGCGCCCGCCCGCCCCGCCGGCAACCTGCGATGTGGTGGTCGTCGGCGCTGGGCCGGCTGGTCTTGCCGCGGCGGTGTACGCAGCCTCCGATGGGTTGTCGGTCTACTTGTGCGACGCGGTCGCCACCGGCGGGCAGGCGGGAACGTCAGCGAAGATCGAGAACTACCTGGGGTTCCCCGCCGGAATCTCCGGCACTGAGCTCGCCGACCGCAGCCTCCTGCAAGTGCGCAAGTTCGGTGCCACGTTGGACATCCCGACCACGGTCCGGGAGGTCGTGGAGGATGAGGACCGCTTCCGGGTGATCTTCGAAGATGGCAGGGAGGTCACCTCAGATGTGGTGGTCCTTGCCACCGGGGTGCGATACCGCTCGCTTCCCGCCGCGGGGCTGGACCGGTTCCAGACCTCGAACGTGTTCTACGCGGCAACAGCGCAGGAAGCGCGGATGTGCGTAGACACACCTGTCGCTGTTGTCGGCGGCGGCAACTCCGCCGGCCAGGCCGCACTGTTTCTTGCCCGCACGTCCTCCCGTGTGCACCTTGTGGTACGCGCCGCGGACCTGGGAGCGGGAATGTCCAGATACCTGGTGGACCAGATCCAACATCACCCCCGTATCAACGTGCTGCTGTCCTCGGAGGTCGTGGAAGCACACGGCGACAACCATCTGGAAGCGGTCACAGTCCGTCACGGTGACGTGCTGGAGAAGCTCCGCGTGGAGCACATGTTCGTCTTCGTCGGCGCCGCTCCGGCGACGACGGGCTTGAAGGTCGATGTGGCACGCGATCCCGACGGGTACATCCTCACCGGCGCGGAGGCGGAACTGGCCGGCGCGCGGACGGAAGGAAGCCCCCGCTTCTCCCTGGAGACCACCATCCCCGGGGTCTTCGCTATCGGCGATGTGCGGCACGGGTCTGTGAGGCGAATGACCTCGGCTGTGGGTGAGGGCGCCAGTGTGGTCCGGCAGATCCACGAGTACCTGAACGAGGGTCGTCACAGTCGGGTGTGCGCATGAGCTCCGACATCCAGGGACACCTGACGCCCCACGCCGCCTCGAACCCCGCAGCCGTGGGAGAACCCGCGGATCCTACGGTGGCACAGGCGGGCGTGGCTGGCGAGATCCGCTCGACGTTGCGTCGGATGAGGTGGTTTCGCCGCATGCCGGTGCTGCATATCGCCGAGGAACGCGGCGAGGGTCCGACGGTGCTGCTGCTGCACGGCATCGCCTCCTCCTCGGTGACCTTTCACCACGTGATCCCGCTGCTCGAGCGCACACACCGGTGCATTGCCATCGACCTGCTCGGCTTCGGCGAGTCGCCGGCGCCGGAGTGGGCCGACTACACCCTGGCGGATCATGTCGCCGCTATCGAGCGGACGGTCGCCTCGTTGCGGCTGCGGGAGCCGTTCATTGTGGTCGGGCATTCGATGGGCGCGCTCATCGGCGCCCGGTACGCCGCCCGGCGGCGAAAGCGAGTCGCGAAGCTCGTGATGGTCAGCCCACCTATCTATCTCGCACCTCATGAAATCGGGGACGTCATCGAGCGAGTGCGGATGGACTTCTACCTGCGGCTCTACGAGTACCTCCGCACGAACCGGGAGTTCACCCTCCGGCATGCTGCGCTGGTACAGCGGCTGCTGCCCATCCCCAAAGCTGTAGATATCACTGAACGCAACTGGGAGCCATTCATCAAGTCGTTGCAGCACTCCATCGAGTCACAGACCACCCTCAGCGACATCGCCCATGTCAATGCCCCCATCGACGTCATCATGGGCGACCTCGACGAGTTCCGCTCCGAAGCCGTGCTGCGCATCGTGGAGCGGATGAAGGGCGTCACCGTTCGGCGTGTGCGGGCAACGAACCACCTCATCGGCAAGCGCCTCGCCCAAATCGTCGCTACGACAGTGACCACAGAGTCATCGAACGGGTGCCACTCCCGTGCCGATAGGAAGGTCGAAAAACAAAGAGGTAGTAGTAGCACCGATGGGGTGAACCAAACTAACATGGGCACCGTCCGAGACATCCGACGCCACCACATCGGGAAGGAATCGATTCACTATGACAACGTCCTCCGATCCTTTCGGCGAACTTGACCGCCTCGCATCGAGCCTTCTGCAGGCTCGTCCAGGACCGCGGCTGATGCCGGTCGACTTGTACCGGGAAGCTGACCGTTACATTCTCACCGCCGACCTGCCCGGGGTTGAACCGGAGTCGGTAGACATCGACGTCGACGGTCAGTTGCTGACCATCCGCGCCCAGCGCACTGCACCCCGCACCGAGGGAGCCAAGTGGCTCGTTCAGGAGCGACCCGCGGGCACCTACCTCCGCCAGTTCAGCATCGGCGAGGGTGTCGACTCAGCCAACATCTCCGCCTCCTACGACAACGGCGTGCTAAGCCTGGTCATCCCGGTAAGCGAAAAGGCAAAACCCCGCAAGATTCATGTCCTGAGTCAGCACTCGACTCAGGAGCAACGCCCGGCCGGAGACCCATCGACGAGCCAAAGTTAGCCAGACGACAAGCCCACACCGACATAGAACATGCCGCGGATGTAGGGCACGAAACAATTCAACTCGATGCTTCTCGTTCGCGGCACGCGCCGAAAGCAAACAAGGGCGACCCTTCCCTGATGCCGAACGGCGCAACACCCGTCCTTGCAAGACCGGAAGACGGGCGTGCACCCAGCCTTCTGGTCTTAGCACGTTGGTTCATCCAGTTTTCACTAA
Source organism: Leifsonia shinshuensis (assembly GCF_013410375.1). Classification (NCBI taxonomy): domain Bacteria; kingdom Bacillati; phylum Actinomycetota; class Actinomycetes; order Micrococcales; family Microbacteriaceae; genus Leifsonia; species Leifsonia shinshuensis. Next base: position 4,301,320 of record NZ_JACCFL010000001.1, on the reverse strand, counting down.
AGGAGTAAGCCCATGACCAGCCCCGAGGCCCCTCGCAACAACCCTCCGGAACAGGACGCTAGCGAGCTCTCGTTCACCAATGACCCCCGCTGGAAACAAACGATCGCGCGGTTCTCTGACTACGCCAGTGCGCAGGCAGCGGTTGACCGTCTTGCCGACGCCGGCTTCCCTGTGGAACGAGTGGCGATCGTGGGGCTCGACGTTCGTGTCGTCGAGCATGTACTCGGTCGCTTGACAGGAGGAAAGGCTGCGCTACGGGGCGCAGCCGCTGGAGCATGGTTCGGTCTTCTGCTAGGTCTGCTGTTCGGGCTGTTCGCCCCCGGATTCGGTTGGCTGGGCATCCTGATCATCTCGGTCGCCTCCGGCGCAGTTTGGGGCGCTTTGCTTTACTTCCTTGGACACCTGGCTACGGGCGGCCGACGGGACTTTGACTCACTGGAGACCCTTGAGGCGGGCCACTACGAGGTCCAAGTGGAAGCACCATACGCTGCGGAGGCCGCTCGTCTCCTCGCGGACCAGACTGCCCACCCCGGAGACTGAAAAGGCGTTCCCCGTCAGTCTCCGTTTCGATGGCGCCGCGAGCGCCCTACACGAAGAGGTCCGTCGAGAATCAAGCAGTATCGGTTCTGTTGCGCTCCGCGATACCGCCATCCTCGTGGAAACTGACCCGTTGTCCGGAGACAATCTTCGAGACGTTGATCGATCGGATGAAGTCCCTGAAGTGCCTGCTGTCACCCGTCGAAGTTCCGGCGTGGAGCCCTTGGACTTCGAGGGGTTCGGGCGTGAGGAACCGAAAGGGTTCCAGTTTGACCTGCCCCCCGGAAAGGGTTCCAGTTTGACCTGCCCCCCGGAAAGGGTTCCAGTTTGACCTGCCCCACGGAAAGGGTTCCAGTTTGACCTGCCCCACGGAAAGGGTTCCAGTTTGACCTGCCCCACGGAAGGGTTCCAGTTTCGGTGGCTAACTGGTGGCCTGATCCGGAAGGCTCGTCCCCATGCCCCGCCCCTATCCGCCGGAGTTCCGTGCGCGCGCTGTCGCGCTCGTGCGTGCCGGCAAGCAGGCCAAGCAGACCGCTGTCGAACTGGATCCGCCAGGACGACATCGACCAAGGCCGCCGACCTGGGGTCCCGTCCTCGGAATCGGCGGAGCTGCGCGCCGCGAAGGGCCGCATCCGCGAGCTCGAGACAGAGCTGCTGATCGTCCGACAGGCGGCGAAGTTCCTCGACGAGGAGCGCCCCCGCCCAAAAGGACGCTTCTATGCCTCGTGTCAAGTCATGCGGGCGCGTAGTTCGCGGTAGAGCGCTCGGCAGACGTAGCGTTTCAGGCAGCGTCGGATCTCGCGGTTGGAGAGTCCTTCGGCTCGGCGGCGGGAGGCGTACTCACGGGTGGCGGGGTCGTAGCTCAGGCGTGTGCGGACGACGACGTCGACTGCGCGGTTGAGTTGGCGATCGCCGGACCGGGAGAGGCGGTGGCGGGTGGTGTTGCCGGATGACGCGGGCAGCGGGGCGATGCCGCCGAGCGCGGCAAACGCAGCTTCTGATCGAACGCGGCTGTGGTGGGAGTAGGCCGCGACCAGGATCGCGCCGGTCACGGCTCCGACTCCGGGGACTGCCTGCAGCCCCGGCGCCAGCGCTTCCGTGAGCTGCCCGAGCTGGCGGTGGTTCTCTCGCAGAACTTCGGTTTGCTCGAGCACGGCTCTGGCGAGTCGCCGTGCTTCTTCGCGGAACACCCGAGTTGTCGCGTCGTCGCGATTCGTGCGCCAGGCTGCGATCGTCGCGATCTGGGCGTCTGTGAGCGGCTTGCGGGCGTCGACCGAGAGCTCGATGCTGCGGACAAGGGCGGTGAGGGCGTTACGGTTTGCGGTGCGCTGCTGATCGATGAGTGCGCGGGCAGCCAGGAGTACGCGCAGTGCAGTCCGGTCCCCGCTTCGGCGTGGCTGGGCGAGCTTGTCGAGGTCTTCTCTGATCACGCTTCTTGCGGCGGCTTCCGCGTCGATCGGGTCGGACTTCCCGGTGCGGGCGCGTGACGGTCTGGCGATCGGTCGGATCTCCGTAACTTCGAACCCGCTCGCAGCCAACGCCGCGGCGATGCCCGCGCCGTAGGAGGACGTCCCCTCGATGGCCGCGAGTGTCGTCGTCCCCTGGGAGCGTCGCGCGATCCAGGAGAGCGCGCGGTTGGTGCCGGCGGTAGTGGTGGGGAAGGTGGCCGTGTCGATGATGCCGCCGGTGCGGGTCTCGACGAGGCAGTAGGTGTGTGTTCGGGCGTGGGTGTCGATGCCGACGACGTGTTCGAACTGATCGGCGACTGTGGTCATGCGAGCTCCTCTGGGATGTCAGCACTTCGGCGGGCTGGCTCGGGTGGGGTCGCTCAGAGACACATCTGTAATGAGTCACGCCATTGCGGGCGGACAGGCTTCTGATCAAGGCATCTGCGCGGGCAGGCCGAGCCGCGGCACGGTCGCGGACACGTCCTTTTCAAGACACCGCCGCGAGCGGCGGGTCGGTTCTACCCGGAGTCACACGACCGAGCCGAGGCCCAGCCTGTCAGCCGGCCGCAGGCCCGCCAGAATCCATTACAGCTCTTCCCGGTGATCGACCGCCTCGCCGACGCCGGGATCCCGATCGACCGTTGCTGCCGCGTCCTCGGAGTTGCTAGGCAGCACTACTACCGAGTGAAACGAAGCCCCCTGCAGTAAGCGCCCGGCCCGTCTTCGGCGCCTCGTGCCACACATGGGGTGTGACACTTCTTGTGGACAGTCGTTACCAGGAAGGGACGACGAGACGAGATGTCTTTAAATCGCAGGAAGTTCACCGATGAGTTCAAGGCCGACGCGGTCCAGCTCGTCGTGCAGGGCCAGCGGCCGATCGCGCAGGTCGCGCGGGAGCTGGAGATCAACGAGAGTTCGCTCGGGTACTGGGTGAAGACGTACCGCCAGCAGCACCCGGATCCCGAGACCGCCCCGGCGCCGGTGGACGCGGCGCGGATCGCGCGGCTGGAGGCTGAGAACCGGCGCCTGGCGGAGGAGAACGCGTTCCTGAAAGAAGCCGCGGCCTTCTTCGCGAGGGAGCAGAAGTGAGCGAGAAGTTCGCGCTGATGCACGCGGAGAAGGCCACCTACAAGATCGGGTTTGGGCTGACCCCGTTTCGTAGGTCCAGTCGTTATGAGAGTCGTCCTGTTGTCCGCGGTCGCGGGCAGGGAGACTGGTCAGATCATGACGAACAGCAGGAAGCGTCACACCCCGGAGCAGGTCGTCCGTAAGCTCGGGCAGGCCGACAGGATGCTCGCCGACGGTCAGGACGTCTCGGCGGTGTGCCGGGAGCTCGTGGTGTCCGAGCAGACGTACTACCGGTGGCGGAACCAGTACGGCGGCCTCAAGGCCGACGACGCAAAGCGCCTGAAGGAGCTGGAGAAGCAGAATGCGACCCTGAAGCGTCTGCTCGCGGAAGCGGAGCTGGAGAAGGCCGCGCTCAAGGAGCTGGCTGAGGGAAACTTCTAAGCCCGGACAGGCGCCGCGCCGCCGTCGATCACCTCAAGCGCAAGCTGCGGGTGAGCGAACGGATGGCGTGCCGTCTGGTCGGGCTGAGCCGCTCCGCGTATCGGCGACCGCTCAAGGGCGACACGGTCGCGGACCCGGATCGGGCGTTCAGGGAGTGGCTGCGCGCCTGGGCGAAGGACCATCCCCGCTACGGGTACCGGCGGGCGTATCACGACGCCCGCGCCGAGGGGTGGGTGGTGAACCACAAGAAGATCCAACGCCTGTGGCGTGACGAAGGGCTCCGGGTCCCGCAGCGGCGTCGACGCAAGCGCGTCGGGTCCTCGACCGTCGACGCGCCGACGGCGGACGCGCCGAACGTGGTGTGGGCGGTGGACTTTCAGTTCGACGCCGACGAGCACGGCCGACCGATCAAGATCTGCTCGATCGTCGACGAACACACCCGGGAGTGCATCGGCGGCCTCGTGGAGCGCTCGATTACCGCCGACCGACTCACCGCCCACCTCGAGGACCTCGTCGCCGCCCGGGGCGCCCCGGCGGTGCTCAGGTCGGACAACGGGCCGGAGTTCATCAGCGAGGCGATGGCCGACTGGGCCGGCACCCGCACCGGCCTGTCCTACATCCCTCCGGGCTCGCCGTGGCGCAACGGGTACGTCGAGTCGTTCAACAGCCGGATCCGCGACGAGTGCCTCAACATCAACAGCTTCTACTCGCTGCTGCACGCGCAGGTCATCATCGGCGACTGGAAGGACGAGTACAACCACCACCGCCGGCACTCCTCGCTCGGCTACCTACCCCCAGCCGAGTACGCTCGACAGTGCACCCATCAAATGGAAACCGACGACTCACAGAACGTCCGGACCGAATGAAGGGGGCGGCTCACCTCCTTGATTGCCGTCCGGTGGTCTGCCCTCGTCGACCGGTTGGGGCGACACCTCGCAACAGGAGGTCCCGTGACCTTTCGGGCGTCGGACTTAGCGGATGTCGGCGCGTAGTTGCGACGGGTCGAGGAGCTCGGGATGGTGGCCCCACTCTCGTGTGGCTTCGCTGTACCGGCCGTACGCCCCATTACGTATGCCGATAATCCTCCAGATCACCCAGGTGCAAAGTGAGCGGGCGTGCCACTTGCCCGAGCCGTCGTCATCTTCGAAATTCGGTTGACGTAGGTGCAGAGGGCCTGTGGCGTCCGGTCCGCAGTAGATGGCTGGGTCGTAGTTGTCGCCTCCCAGTCGGAGCCATCCGGGTCCGGCATGGGCCCAGTAAGCTTCGGGGTCCTCGCCGGCGTCGACTTCTGTGGCGACTATCGTCCGGTTCGCGTCGATGGCCTCATCAAGCCTCACCAGGAGGATGTTGGGTACGGCCTGTCTGCCCTGAGCACTACCGTTATGCCAGCCGTACCAGACGAGGGCTTCCTCCGGCGTCCCGAATCCGGCACTCTCGAGTAGGTGTTTGGCCTGGTCGCTCGGGATCCCGGGTGCGAGTTCTTCGCTGACATTGACGCCGGCTCGAACGAGCTCGGTCTCGAGTACGTTTAGCAACTGGCGCAGCAGTTCTGGCGACGGCGATTCAATGGTTGCCACGCCGTCGGCGAATATGATCTCCGGAAGTTCGATCATGGTGTGCCACACAACCAGGTGGTTGTCAACGCTCGCGTGGGGACGACCAGGAACTTCCGCTTCACGTCGTTCCGAGGCGAGCTCTTGAAGTTGTCGCACTTGTAGAACTGTGCCAGCTTGCTTCCCTGACGAACGTTGTCGCCCTTCGGTGCGAGCCGAAGATCTGGTGGGTTCATAGCCGGGTACCCCTCTTCAGTACTGTAGAACGGGTACTCGTCGCACTGCTCGGTGGAGGTGTCCTGTCCAGCACAGGCGCCTTGATTCGCCCAGGAGCGTCTGCCGCTATCCGGTTTCTCTGTACCGTTGGCGTAGGTTAGCCAGGCCAAGGTAGGGGTCAAAGCGATCACGTCTTTGTCATGCTGGGTCGTCACCGGGGTATCTTGCCCGCCGAAAAACACCGCGCCATTATCACAGGCGTCGTCTGGGATGTTACTCCCGGAGGCTTGCGCGAGCGTGAGCTCCTGTTCGCAGAGTTCTGCATTGGAAACGTCGATATCCGATGGGCTTGGAGCAGGCATTGGCGCTGGTACGTCAGGTGCGGGGGTGGGCCATTGGGGGGTCGGTGCTCCCGAGGTGGCGCGGTTTTGAGCCGCTTTGGCAGCTTGATTGGATTCCCAAACGGGGTCTTGCCGGCTGGGAGCGCTCCTGGGGGTGACGCCCACCGGCCCACTCTGGGTAGAGCAGCTGACGTATCGGAAGTCGACCCATGAGCAGCCGGATGGGAGCGGGGCGTCGTAGTCGATCGTTGCCCATTCTGGGTGCGCGTCGGTGACTGCGGCTGCCGTTGCGATGCCTGCTGCGGCGAGCATTTTCGTGATCTGTTGAGGTGTAAGCGTCGCCAGGTAGGACTTAAGGAATTGGGCGATCGTCTTTCCTCCGCCAGTCGCGACATTGCACGCAGCCTCTTGATCGTTGAGAGACGTGGAATTTGTGTGAGTGCCGATGGGGAAGAGTGTCAGACATGCCTCAGCCGGCGCCATTCCTGCGACTGCGACAAGTGCCAGTGAGACTGCGGAATCTAGATCGTGGCCACCTCCGACATTCTCGCTCGTACCGTATACAGAGGACGCGTACGCGACCGGATCCGAGTTGAGCCGAATCTGCAACCGGAACGCGTCGATCGTGCCGATCGTTGTGGAGCCTTTGAAGTTGACCGATACCGGATAGGTCTGCGGTCGTCCCTGGTTGGAGGTCGGGATCGTTTGCGACGACAGGTTTGTCCATGTCGTCGGGCTGGTGCGCGCCTGCAGGATTAGATTGCAGTTGTAGGTATTGCACGGTCCGTCGGGAAGCGCGTAGTAGGAGGCAGTAGCGCTCAGTTCCCATTTCAGCTGCCCTGTGGCGGAGTCGCGGCTGATCGAGCTGATCTGAAGGGTTGTCATGGTTGTGGGCATCGCATCCTCGACAGGGGTCCACGCGGATGTGGCCACGCTGGTGCCGTTCACATTGGTTCGAGCCCGAACTGCGCTGATCGACCTCGTTGTCGTCTGACCCGTGAGGTGGGCTTGCACGGGGTACTGCAGGGGGCTTCCGCCGTTGCCGGTCAGTGCGAGACCGCTCGATCCGAGTTGGACGACGCCAGCGCTGGTCTGTGCCTCGATGATCAGACTGCAGCCATACGGCGAGCAGCCGTTTGTGGCGCCGATCGCGTAGTAAGACGTTGACGCGTCGACGTCGTACTGCAGCTGCCCGGTTGTCGGGTCGCGGGTGATCGAGTTCACTGAGATCGATGCGGTTGGTGCGGGGACCGAGTCAGTGACCGGAACCCAGTCGGACGTCGCGACGACCGATCCGTTGATGTTGACTACCGCGTGCAGTGCGGTCACCGGGGTGGTGATCATCTTGCTGCCGGTGAGGTGGGCTTGCACGGGGTACTGCAGGGGGCTTCCGCCGTTGCCGGTCAGTGCGAGACCGCTCGATCCGAGTTGGACGACGCCAGCGCTGGTCTGTGCCTCGATGATCAGACTGCAGCCATACGGCGAGCAGCCGTTTGTGGCGCCGATCGCGTAGTAAGACGTTGACGCGTCGACGTCGTACTGCAGCTGCCCGGTTGTCGGGTCGCGGGTGATCGAGTTCACTGAGATCGATGCGGTTGGTGCGGGGACCGAGTCAGTGACCGGAACCCAGTCGGACGTCGCGACGACCGATCCGTTGATGTTGACTACCGCGTGCAGTGCGGTCACCGGGGTGGTGATCATCTTGCTGCCGGTGAGGTGGGCTTGCACGGGGTACTGCAGGGGGCTTCCGCCGTTGCCGGTCAGTGCGAGACCGCTCGATCCGAGTTGGACGACGCCAGCGCTGGTCTGTGCCTCGATGATCAGACTGCAGCCATACGGCGAGCAGCTGGAGGCGGTGAGGGCGTAGTACGACGTCGACGCATCGACCTCCCAGCGCAGCTGCCCGGTAGCGGGGTCCCGGCTCACGGAGTTGACGCCGAGTAGCGCTGATGCCGCCGGCAACGAATCCGTGACGGGGATCTGATCACTGACGAGAGCCATGGGGTCATTTCCGCTGCTGGCTACCACGACGAGAGCGGTGACAGCCCGCACCTTCGTCGCACCGGCAAACTGCAGAATGCGAACTGCGGAAGTCTGCGGCGCGGCGCCAGTGGTCTGAGGCGATGGGGTGATGCCTTGGCTGGTCAATGCAGCCCGGCTGCCATCAGAAAAGACCGCGTAGAGGGTCGCACCACAGCCACCCTGGGTTCCGTAGGGGCAGTAGCCTGTGCTCGAGACGTTGACTGCTGCTGTTGCGTCCCATGTGAAGTAGCCCGTGCTGGTAGCGCGACTCGTCGAGTTGACGCTCAGGCTTATGTCACCGCTGGCTGAGGCTGGAGAAGCTCCAATCCCGAGAGCTAGCAGCAGAACCCCGGCAATCGACAGCCAACGAACTCTCATGATCCCCCATACCAACCTTGACACTTCCAGTGCCACTTGCGGCATCTGAGAAACACCACAGCCAACAAGCTAAGGGCGACGAGCGCGGGGTAAATAGACCCCGAACTGGGTACGGACGCTCTCACTGTTTTGTTGGACTCGCATGAGTCCTGCGTCGACCGTGGGACCTGCCGTTCAGCTACCCGGAGGACGAGCGGTTTGCGAAGCACGTGCAATCTCCAGACCGATGGTGTCTGCCATGTCAACCACGGAACGGGACAATTGCAGAAGGCTGCTAGTCAGCGGCTCATGCTGAGTTCTTCGGCCTCTTCTTCCGTCACAGCTCCGACGAGCTCGGCAATCTTCACAACTATGTCTTCCAGGGGCTCTTCAGCCGTACTGAATCCACCACGCGATGCGAGCGTCGGGGTGACCTGGTCAAGCTCCTCGAACGTCACCCCATGCATGACAGGAACCAAGAGACTCCTGCGCAGCAAGGCGCTGAGCTCGTTACTCGCGATGCTTCGGTCTGTACGCAGCTTGTCGAGCATGGCGGGCGTCACCAGCACGAGTCCCATGCGCGAGTTCACCAGTCCACGGTCGATGGCTACCCGCATGTCCGTGCCAGGTCGCAGGCTCACCTCGCTGAACCACACCGACACGTCTTCTCCGAGGAGCAACTTGTAGACCTCATTCGCGGCCGCCTGACGGTCGGGCCAAGCGTGACAGAGGAACACGTCATTCACCTGAGTCCGCACGACGGTCGCGGCCCTGACAGGCTCTAGGTTGCGCACCTGCTGTTGCGTGTACGAGACCGTCGACCCGCTGGGCTGCCACGCCGGGCGGCCGTCACCGCTTCCCGAGCCCCCGCTGCCCGATAATCCCCCGCTCCTACGCACGGGTGCGGTCGTGGTGGGGTAGGGCGGGTAGGACCGAGGCGGCGAGTAGTAAGAACGCCCATAGCCGGACGAGCACGCAGGGCAGTTCGCGCGACCGCTTGCCGTGCGATGGCCTTCTCTTGGAGCTGTGCATTGAGCCATGTGCCGATGATAGTGACGACCCACGACACCGGGCGCCGCTCCGCCCGTAAGCCGGTCAATCAACGGGACTCTCGCGCCGTCCCGATCCCAACTCGACGGATCGCGCATTTCGTTATGCAGGCGATTCCCGTAATAGCCGCCCGCAAACATGCCCGGTGATCGCGCGTCAAACGCAACAGCGTTCGCTCATGCTCATCGGTTATGCCCACGTCTCCACAAACGCGCAACATCTCACTGCGCAACGCAACGCTCTCAGGGCGGCCTCGGAGACGACAACATGCCATCGTTTTGTGCTCAGCACGTGCGTCGAAGCGCCCCTATGGGGCAACGGACACTTGAGTCGAGGCCGGGGGTGTCAGGCACACTGGAGGGGTGGAGCGCGAACCACCCCGACCGAGGCCGTTTGGAGTGTCGGGGGAAGAAGCAGTTGAGTTGTGTAGAGAGTGGATGATCTATCTCGGCGCAGCTGACTCGGTCGTGGCCGCTGGGGCCGCACGAAACTCCTGCGATCTCTATAGCTCTCGCTACCTGGGCTGGGTTGATAACGGCCGTGGAAACCTCGACGTCGACGCCGTGGAGAAGGCTGCGGCGCTGGCAGATGCAGACGGACGTCAGCCGCTTATCTTCTTGCGCGGCGGTGTACGCCCTGTTGCCCAAGAGCGGGCCGACGTTCTTGGGGTGGCACTCCTTAACTATCGGGAACGGGACCGTGCCCTCGACGGTAGAAGCCGTATCGGGCGGGAGATCATCGCGAATGGATTGGCCAAGTAACGGCCGGGCCGCCGGCTCATCGAGACAATGTGGGCGACGATGCGTCGACGCTCGCCGTTGGTGTTGCGGCGCCGTTTCTCGCGGCACGGGCCAATTCTTCCCGAGCGGCGATTCGAGACTTCTCGATGGTTTCTTCCCGTAGCTGTCGCTGCATCGTGGCGGCCAGTTCCTCTTTTGCGGCCTCGATCGTCGAGGCGATGACGAGGGCATCGTTTCGCGACCGTCCGCGAGTAAGCCCGACGTAGAGGCCGGCGGCATCGACGCCGGGACCAACGATGGCGCGATCGGTGGTTTCGCCTTGGACGCCGTAGACGGTGCTGGCGTAGCCGAGGTGAAGGTTGGCGCTTGCGTAATCGCGAGTGATCCGTCGTAGCGAGCTTGAGTCGGAAGTGCACGCCAGTGTGAGGTGCTCGTCCGTGATGCTCCTAATGATCCAGTTCTGACGGTTCTCTACTCCGGATGCGTTGTCGTTCCTTCGGGTCTGAACCACATCGCCAACGAACACCGGCTGCTCCGACTGGCCCACTGCGAAAGTTCGTGTGTCCAAAGCTCCAGACTCGATTCTTCGGGCCTGAATCGCTTCGTTGATCCGTTGGGCTTCTGCGTGCGTACCTGTGACTAGCGCGATCGTCTCAGCCTTGCGCGATGACTCGAGCCACGCGGCGACCATCGTTTGGTGTGCTTCAGCTTCGCTTGTGACGAGCATGAGATGCCCCGCATGTTCGATCTCTTCTGCGATCGCTCGAGACTCCGCCAGACCACGTGAGTCGCGTACGCGCGCGGACAGGTCAGCCCATTCGGGGTCACGGAAGCGGTGGATCTCGGTTAGTTCGATCTTCTCGAATGCTGACCGGCGGAAGAGGGCCATTGCGCCGGAGTGCCCGACGGGGAGGGCCTGGTAGTCGTCACCGACGACGGCGACGGTAGCGCCGGTGCGGTGGATGATGTCGATGAGGGCGTTGGTGGCTTCAAGGTCCAGCATGCCGGCTTCATCGACGACGATCCGGTCACCAGGGCGGATCCGGGTGCGCGGGCCCTGGTATTGCTGCCCGGTTGATGGGTCAGTGTCGCCTGGGTTGAGGCGTGTCCACTCGGTGTTGCCGGCGATGCCGGTGCTCCATCGCCAGCCGTAGTCGTGAAGGAGCTGGTGGAGGCTGGAGGCGGCCGCGTCGGTTTCGCGTCCGGCGACGGTGGAGGCTTTCTTGGTGGGGGCGACGATGATCATGTTTCGCCCGTGGCGTCGCAGGGTGGCGCCGGCGACCTTGAGCATGGTGGTTTTGCCGGTGCCGGCCGCTCCTGTGATGGCGACGACGGATGCGGTCCCGGCAATAGCGGATGCGCCATCGGTTTGATCGGTGTCCAGGACTCGCTCGGGGTCGAGCGCGTGAGCGATCGCCGTGATCTCCTCGACGGGGGCCGCGGCGCCGGGCGCGGACAGTGCTTCAATTCGGTTGGCAATCGTGGCCTTCAGCGCTGCCGTAGAGGTGGCCATTCTGGACTTGATGTGCGCGGGTACATCGGGTTCGTCGACCAGTGTGACGGTGTGTGCTCGTGCTGCGGCGATGACCTGCTCGGCTGCGGTCGCAAGTTCCGTCCGCTCGGCGATGACGCCGGTCGCAGCGAGGGCGCGGATTGCGCCGGCGCGGACGTCGATCATGCTGAACCGGCCACCGGTGCCGGTCGATCGGGCGTCAGCATCGACGATGGCTCTGGCGGCAAGGAGCTCGATGTCGAGATCCGCGATCGATGCTGAAGACGTGTCGATGGCCGCGCGCTCCAGGCGGAGTGCGGGGTCGGCGGTGGCAAGCTCGTCGCGGACAAGCTCGGCCCAGTCGTCTTCGTCCAGATCGCCGGGCTTGTTCGGTCGGCCCGCGGCCCAGGCCCATCGGTCAATCTGGTTCAAGACGTCATGGGACGGTTCCTGTCCGGGGTGCTGTTGCTTCCACCAAGCGGTGCGGGCGATCTTGTTGGCTTCAATCTGCGCGGACCGCTTCGACAACGGCCGTACCAGGTGCTGCAGTTGGGCGATCTCCCCATCCTCGTTGAGAGTGAACCCTTTCGCGGCGAGGGCGGTGATCCATGCGGGGTCGGTGCGGGCGGCGAGGTCGCCTTCAGCGTTGATGACGTTTTGGAACCGCAACGCCACCCGGGTGTCCACGTTGGACCATTTCCCGTCGATGCCTTGGACTTTCACGTTCAACCACAGGTGCCGGTGCTTGTGCGGGTCCAGCGACCGGGAGCGTTCATGCTTGAGCTCGACCACCTCGACCCGAGCAAGGTCTTCCCGGATGCAGCCGCCCTTCCCACGCCGCGCGTTGAGTTCCTCCTGCCAGAGGTGGATGATCCGGTCCCGCAGCCGGTCCTGGAGGTCCTCGTACGCCGCGTTCAACTCCGGGTCCAGCATCGCCGCGATGCTGAACGACTTCGGCGCGTTGATCGTCGCATCCAACACCAGATCCGCGTTCGGGGAGGACATCTCGAACCCGCGATGCTCTCCGGTAAGCGGGTCGCCGCCATCGACCCAGGTGCGCAACTGCTTCCGGGTGAGCAGATCATCGCGGATGGACCCGTTCTCCACGATGTACCGGGTCATCACCGCGCCCGCGTAATCCGCCGCCGCGAGCACCCCTTGCGCGGTCCTCGCGGTCAGGTGAGAGTCGCAGACACCGCCGAACGCGTAAGCGATCGCTTGCCTCACCCCCTGTGAGGCAACCCCTCGTTTCCACCGCGCTACGCCCCCGCGCATGCCGCCCAGGATACTCGCATTTCACAGAAAGTGCCTGCGTGCATCAGCTCTTTCCGCTTCCTTTCCCCCGCTTAGGTTCCCTCCCGTGCTACGCCTCGTCTCTGGGCTCGTGGCACTGCTCCAGATTTCCGTTAACGGCTCATTGGTCGTTCACTGCTTAGGTCCTTTTCTGCATGCGTAGGTCAAGTCGGGCGTCTCCCAACTCTCCGATCGGACCCGGCTTGCGAGCGACCGTGAAGAGCCTGACCTAAGTCCACCGCACTAACCGCGAATAGCACCATCGGAGCGTGGATGAAACATCCCGCCGGCTCGCACGTTTTCGCAACATTCGCCGAGCAAGCTGGATTGGACACGGCGTCGCTGGCCATTCTGAAGAACCTCTCGCTGGCTCGCATGCTCGAAGCGACGGGCTCGCCGGATGCAAATGGTGTCGCCCAGCAGCTGCTCGCCCAGCAGCTGCTGTCCCAGATAGCCGAGGCAAACACCGGCGCGGCCGACGCAGGCTGGGTCGAAACCATCACCCCAGCCGTGTCGCCCGTGAAGGCGGATCGGTTCTTCGCTGCCTTCTCGGAGCCGACCACGTATTTCGATCCGGGTCACGACGTCATCGACGCCGCGTTTCTGGAGTGGCGCGGTGAACTTTCGCGGTTCACGGCGAATTCGCTCACCGATGACCCGGCATCCAGATCGCAGTTGGTCCGTCAGGACAGAGCCGCGTCCTTCGATACTACTGCCGCTCAGACGGTCGCACTCCAGCTCGGCAGCGAACACCAGGCGCGTGCCGAAGGTCCGGCCACCTTCACCGGTATCGACGACGGGTTCGCTTACCTGCTGCTCGACGAATTCGAGCTGCGGGGTACCAGTTGTACCGCAGTCGGAATCCGCATGCGGGGGATTGGTAGTGGGTTCCGGACGCGCGGTTGCCGACGGGAGCTCGTCATGGCTCGGTGATCCGGATCTCCGCGGCAGAGCGCAGGCGACTGAGCGCGGCGTTCCCGCATCATAGACCCGCGATCTTGGTGGAAGCGAGCGCTGACGAAGGCATTCCGAGGTGAGGGATGGCATTGCTGCGGAACCATCTCCCCAACAGCTTCGCCATCGCCGCCATCACCATCCGCCGTACTATGACCGACACCTTCGCCGCCGGCATCGCAACCTGGTATATCGCGCGGAAATTCACCGCCCTCCCACGCATAGAACGTATTCCGGGCGATCCCGTGCTCGAGACAGAACGTCGTCACCGACCCTCGAGGCGCATCATCGGGCCACTGGGCGATCGCTAGACGGCCCCGAGGATCAAGGCTCAACACGACTCATGCCTCAAAGGTGGCGCCATCCCGCGATGGTCGTGATCTGGTTTTCGGTGAGGGGTTTGCGGACGTCGAGGAGGGCGCTCGCCATCGACCACAACAGATGGATCCACTGGCCGCCCCTGTGGCCGCGCGAGGTACTGGTCACGGAACCCCCCTAGTTCGTCCCGGGTGGTTATCCGACTTGAGACCACCGTAGGGCCAGGCTGTATCGTCACCTTCGAGGCGCAGCATCCACGACTTCCTTGAGGCGGACATCAACGCAGGCCGTTGAAACACGAGGTGGGCGAGGTGCAATGCACCTCGCCCACCTCGCTACCTACTCGCTACCGGACGTTGCCGTAGATCCAGGCGGTATTCGTCGGCGTCAGTCGGTAGCGCAGGCTGAGCTGGTCATCCTCCGACCACGCACCGGTCGTCGGATTCTGGCGGACGAGCGCGATCGTGATCGGCTGGACCGAACCGTCGGCGGCGGCTCCGCTGGTGAGCGCGCTGCGCGGGATGACGACCTCGATGCGTCCCGTTGTCGGATCCCATTGCGGTGCGATGACGGACGTGATCGAAGAGTCGGCCGTCCACGCTCCTCCGCTGACCGAGAAGTGGGCGTAGTTCGTCGAGTCCGACCACCGTCCCACCATGTACGCAGCTGGTCGGGGGAGAGTCGCGCCGTACATCGCGGTTGTGCTCGTCGCCGTGGAGCTGTTGCCCGAGTAGTCGCCGGCATAGACGTTGACGGCGAACTTCGGCGTCGTGTTGTAGCCGGGGAGCGTCCCCGACGCGTTGTCGATGCGGATGTAGATGTTGTTGGCATCGTTGGCGATGGCGACGTTCTTGATGTCTGTTTTCGCATCGCTGCTGGCCTCGTTCCCGACCTTCGAGACGAAGTACGGGATCGGGTTCCACTGGGGCCAGTCTCCTGTTGTCCCCGAGCTCACCGTGAGGCTGGCGTTGGAGCCGGCGTCACTGATGGGCGCGTAGGTCCGAGTGTCCGCCTGGTGGGTGTAGACGAGTGCCGCAAGCACGTACCAGGCGCCGGTGACCGGTTCCACCATCGTGGAGATGATCGGCTTCTGGCTCACATTGGAGACGGCCTCCCCGGGAGGCATGTAGCCCCCTGCGGTGCGCGTGACGTACCACGTGAGCCGGTTGAGAGCGTCGGTGGTGTTGCCCGTGTACGTGTCGTCGATCGCCGCGTACATCGACATCTGCGGCCAGGACGGTTCAGCGGCCAGCGCTTCGTTGCCCGCAGGGCTGTATGGCGACGTGTAGTAGAAGTTGTCTCCTTGGTACCGCGCCAGCCCGTAGGTGTCGTGGGTCAGGGTCGAGATGATCTTCGACAAGTGCGAGACGGCACGACTGCTGCTCGGGTCGACCACCCCCGAGACCATCAGCATGTCGGACGACGAGTCGATCGTAGTCCGGGCCGTGTTGTCGGCGTTCACCGCTCGGTTGTAGTAGCCGTCCGGCGAGTTCCACATGCCGGCGGGCGAGTTGAGCGAACTCGTCTGCAGTGCGGTGGCAATAGATCCTGCGGCATGGCTCCAGGTGTCCGCATCCGTGGTGTCGCTCTTGCTTTGCGCGACGGATTCGGCAGCCCACAAGCCACTGACGTAGAGGGCCTGGGTGAAGGCGTTGTACTCCTGCGTCTCCTCCCAGATGGACGCGTCCTTCGGGCCGAGCCCGTTGCTCGCGATGTTGTTCGATACGAAGTTCGCGGCCTTCTGGATTTCCGGCCAGACGGCGTCCCGGAATCCGGTGTCACCGGTCTGGATCCAGTGCCGATACGCGCCGATGAGGAAGATGCCGACGCTGTCGAGTTCCGGCTCGACGAAGCTCACGTGCTGACCGGTCCAATTGTCGTAGGTCGTCCCGAAGGAGCCGTCGGCGTATTGGACGCTCGCCAGCCATCGGAAGTATTTGTCGGCCTCCGCGTGATGTCCGGAGCTGTCCAGAGCGAGCGCGGTGACCGCGGAGTCCCGAACCCAGCTCTTGTAGCCGTAGGCGATCGGGTTCGTCGCGGCCGGCCATACGCCGAGAACCGGGCTCTGGGACTGCTTGATCGAGACCAGCGCCCGGTCGAATGCCGTCGAAAGTCCGGTATCCGTGAAGTTGCTAGTCGTACGGGATCCTGCTGCGAGCCAGTTGGAGTATGCCGTCGTGGTGTTGTTCAGCCAGTAGGTTCCGGTCTGTGCCCGCGCCGCGTCGGCAGCAGCGTTCGCGTTGCTGGCCGTGTCCGCGATCGCCAGGTAGAAGGAGGCGGTTGCGTCGCCCCCGGCGGGAACGTTGACCTTCTTGTTGATGGCCAGGTCGACGTTCATCGCGCTGACAGAGCTGTTGTTCGCCAGTGTGCCGTTGTTGTCGAAGGTGTACCAGGGAGCGACGGTCGCGCTCGTCAGGGTGGAGTTGGTGTCGTCGCCGACCTGGTGCCCGTCGGCGCCGTCGAGCGCGCCGAGAGCCACGTGGTACTGACCGCTGGCCGACATGTCCGCGTCGGCGGCGTTGCGTGTCGCATCCCAGGATGCCGCGACGCTCTGGCCGGAAGATCCGGTGTTGTTGAGGTGGACGGCGTCGAGGACGTTCAGGTTCACCGCGCTTGTGCCCGGGTTGTGAAGACGGTACTGGACGACGACGAAATGCTGGTTCGGGACGAACGCGTAGTCCCGGCCGATGGTGACGGTGGTGGCTGACCCATTGTAGGCGCCGTAGTCACTCCGGAGGACGCCGCCCGAGTCGAGGTAGCCGGTCGCGCTACCGAAATTGTGGACCTGGTCGTACTTGTTGCCGTTCGTCTCGTCGCGGAAGAACCCGGTGTAGTCGACGATCTGGTTGACCGCGGAGGCGGAGGTCGCGCCGGTGGGGGAGTAGTGGAGTTCGCCGAGTCGCGGGCCGTACTGCGTATTCGAGTCGGTCTGGGCCAGCTGCGGGGCCATCCAGATGCCCGTCGTGTCCGTCCAGTTGTTCATGTAGAGGCTGCGAGCGGTCTCGGTGGAGGGCTGCGTAGGTGACGTTGCTGAAGCGTGGGTCGGTGCCGCGACCACGCTGAGCGCGGTAGAGCCGAGCAGGGCGAGCACGACGACGGGCGCTAGTCGTGAGGTGAGTTTGTCTTTCATCGACGCCTCCTTGGTCGACTGGGGATGGGAACAGGGCGAGTCTTGACCCCGTCGGTTAGTTCTGTCAAGCAAATAAATGCCCCAATGCCCGATTGCTGGGGCGGGAGAAGCTCGAGGAGGCGGTCCAGACATATTTGATTGACAGAACTAACTGACGCCGTCATGATGTGAACTGCTCGACCCCCTTAGGAGCACAACGATGTCACGCCTTAGGAGCACGAAATGTCACACACCCACGCTGTCCGAGGACGGCGCCTTCGAAACGTCCTGACAGGCAGCCTCGTTGCAGCCGCCACCATTGCCTCCCTCCTCGTCGGGTCCGCCGCATACGCATCCGGGGGAACCCCCACTCTCACTAGCGCCTACGTCAACCAGGCCCGGTACGCGCCCGGCTCGTCCGTCACCGTGACAGCAGTCGTCGCCGAGACCAGTGGTGCCGGTTCCTGGTCTGGTCCTGTCGGCTTTACGGTGTCGCACCTCGGCAGCACCGTGGCCACCGGGACAGCGACAGCGAATGTGGTAGCCAATGGAACCCAATCGGTCACCTGGAACACCACGGCCCCGAGCACGGATTTCACCGGATACCTGGTCACAGTAACTGCGGGAGCATCCACCACCCAGACCGCGATCGACGTGTCCAGTGACTGGAAGCACTTCCCCCGATTCGCCGCCCTCACCACGTATCCGTCCGGCACCACCACGGCGCAAGCGCAAGCCGACGTCGATCAGCTGGTCCGCGAATATCACATCAACGCCTTCCAGTTCTACGACTGGATGTGGCGCCACGAGAACCCGATCCAACGCAACGCCAACGGCACCCTCGCGTCGACCTGGACCGCCTGGAACGGCGACGTCATCTCGCCGATGACCGTCCAGAATTACATCTCCGCCGTCCACAACGACGGCGCCGCGGCGATGCCGTACTCGATGTCGTATGCAGCCCTGCAGAACTACCAGAGTGTGTCGGGGGTGGACCCGAACTGGGCTCTGAAGTACGCGTCCACCGGCCAGCCGTGGGCCTTCGAGATGAAGCCCAACCAACCCAACACGAACCTCTACATGTTCAACCCCGCGAACACCAGCTGGCAGAACTACATCACCGCCAAGTACGTCGACGAGGCGAACACGATGGGGTTCGACGGAGTGCATCTCGACCAGCTTGGCAACTGGGGCGCGATGACCGACACCTCGAACAACCCCGTCGATCTCCCGTCGGGCCTCGCCTCACTCGTGGCCGCATCCCGAACCGCGCTCGGCACGGGCAAGGCGCTTGGGTTCAACGCTGTCGACGGATACGGCGGCGACAACGTCGCCAGTGGAAAGCAGACCGACTACCTGTACAGCGAGCTCTGGGACAACCATGAGACCTATTCGGCGATGAAGACCTACCTCGACACGCAGAAGCAGGAGTCGGCAGGCATTCCCTCGGTCATCGCGGCCTACCCGAACACGAAGGATGACGCCGGCCCCACGTACGAAGCCGAGAACGCGAGCCTGAGCAGCGGACTCACCGTCAACTCCGACCACGCCGGCTACACCGGCACCGGGTTCGTCGCCAACTACGGCAACACCGGCGACACGGTCACGTTCACGATCACCGCCCCCGAGACCCGCCGCTACAGCCTCGTCTTCCGGTACGCGAACGGCGCAGCGGGCGACGCCACACGCAGCGTCGCCGTCGACGGAACGACCCTGGGCAACGTCACCATGCCCACCGACAGCAACTGGAACAACTGGCACTACGACGCGGATATCGTCACGCCCACTCTCACAGCGGGCACGCATACGGTCACCATCTCCGTCGGCAGCGGCAACACCGGATTCGTGAACCTCGACAATCTCGTCCTCGGGACCCTCGACACCAACTCCGTCGAACTCGAAGACGCCGCCATCGCCGCCTCCGGTGCAACGAACATCGGGATGGCGCAAGGCGACTCGATGCTGTCTGCGCCTTACTTCCCCGACCACGACAAGCAGATGACCAACGCACTGCGCGCGTGGGAGAAGAACTACTACGACTTCATCACCGCATACGAGAACCTTCTCTACGGCCCGGATGTGCACTCCGTCGACTCCGGGTCGCAGCTCCTCTCGATCGCAGGCATAGCGACCTCCGGCGACGCTTCGGCGAACACTGTCTGGACCGACCTGAAGAAGACCTCCAGCGACGATGTCGTTCAGCTCGTCAACCTGCTCGGAAACGACAACACCTGGCGCGAAGCGGGTAAGGCCACGCCGCCTGCGCAGACGAACCTGGCGGTGAAGTACTACATCGGGCCGGATGAGACCCCGACGGCGGTGCATGTCGCCTCGCCGGACAGCAACAACGATGCCAGCACGAACCTGAGCTACACCATCGGCACCGATGGCAACGGCCGCTACATCAGCTTCACCGTGCCGAAGCTGAATGCCTGGGACATGATCTACATCGACCGCGGCTTCAACACGCCTAGCGGCAACCAATACGAGGCCGAGAACGCTGTGCTGACCAACGTCACCACCAACACCAACCACGCCGGCTACACCGGAAACGGATTCGTCGACAACTTCTATCAGACCAACAGCGGCGTGTCCTTCACCGTCAACGCAGCGACGAGTGGCAACTACCACCTCACGCTCCGGTACGGCAACGGTGGCTCCACGGCTACGCGAATCGTCGCCGTCGACGGCCAGCAGGTAGCCACGCCGACCTTCCCTGCGCAGGGCACCTGGGACTCCTGGACCACCCTGTCCGTACCGGTCACCCTCACACCGGGCCTCCATACGGTCGTCATCTGGTGCACCGGGGGAGTGGGAGCGATCAACCTCGACAACATCACGGTCGGACCCTGACTGCGAGTCCGTAGGCAGCCCGCGGTTTCGTCCGTGGGCTGCCTTCCGGACGGGGCGCTGGAGCGCGAGAGCGCGCTTCAGCGCCCCTGCGCGTCAACGCTCCAGCGCGTCAGCGCGTCAGCGCCTTTCCGCTCCGGGATGCGTGCCGAGCACGTAGGTCTGGATGGCGATGACGGCGGCTCCGCGGCACCATTCGAGGTTGTCGCCGGAGGTGGCGACGAGGTCGAGGCGCTTCGCCCGCGGGTCGCGGTCGGCTGCGATTCCCTGGTCGACGGCCTCGCGCGCGATCTCGAACAGGCGGACGCCTTCGCCGCCGAGGATGATGCGTTCGGGGACGGTGAGGTTGGCCATGGCGGCGAGGAGGCGGCCGAGGCCCCGGCCGGCATCGTCGACGACGCGGCGAGCGGCGGGCTCACCGGCCACGGCCAGGTCGAGCGCCTCGTCGTACCCGACCTCGCGTCCGAGCGCCGCGCTCACTTCGTGGGTGATGGCTCCTTGGGTGAGAACGCTGCGTGCACATCCTCGGTGGCCTGCGGGGCAGAGCGGGCCGAATGGGTCCAGTGGCCAGTGTCCGATGAGTCCGATGCCGGTGTCCTCGTCGGCGACGATGCCGTCGTGGATGACGAGGCCGTACCCGATGCCGACGCCGAGGGTGATGACGGCGAAACGGTCGAGCCCGCGCCCGTAGCCGAACCAGTGCTCGGCTTCGGTGAAGGCGACGACGTCGTTCTCGATGATCGTCGAGATGCCGGTGCGCGCCTCGATCATGTCGACGAGCGGGACGCCCTCCCATTCGAGGAAGGCGGCACTCGCCACGGTGGAGTTGTGGGCGATGCGGCCGCCAAGGCCGACGCCGAGCGCGGTGACCCCCGGGACTGTGCCGGCAAGCCGGTCGGCGACCTGGGCGATCGCATCCGCCACCGACTCCGGGTCGCGCGAGCTGAAGGATGCGCGGTCGGCGCTGATCACGTTGGCGCGAAGATCGGTGGCGACGCCCTGGACGTCATCGGCCGTGAGCTTCATTCCGATGAAGTGGCGGGAGTCCGCCACGATGTCGAGCGGGCGGGATGGGCGACCGGTGCGACCCTCCGTGAGCTCGCCGGTCTCGACCAGCAGCCCGCTCTCGATGAGAGGAGCGCTCAGGCGCGTCAGCGATCCTGGGGAGAGATCGAGCCGACGTGCGATGTCGCTTCGTGAGAGGGGCCCATTGATCAGCACTTCGAGTGCGACCGAACGGGAGGCACCCGTCCCGGGTGTCCATGAGGGAGCGCTAATCGTCACGCCGACCCCTTTCTGTGTCCCCCCACTGTGGCATAGCCAGATTGTTTCGTCAATCAACGAATGGGGTGGACGAACGTGGACAAAAACCCGAAGTTGACACCGACTTCTTTCTGCTCTAGAAATAATTCACATGATGAGCGCTCGAGTTGAGCGCTCCGGTCACCCTCTGACAGGAGAACTGCAATGAAGCGTTCCACCGCACTGGCCACGTCAGCAGCAATGGCCGCGGCCATCGCGCTGGTGGCGGCCGGCTGCTCATCCACCTCGGCCGGATCCTCGAGCGACGGCTCGTCCAGCAACCCCGTCACCCTAACCTTCTGGGGATCCTATGGAAACGGCGGCAACTCGACCCAGCAGGATGCACTGAACAAGACACTGATCCCCGCGTTCGAGAAGGCCAACCCCGGCATCAAGGTTGACTACGTCGACATTCCGTACGACAGCCTGCTCCAGAAGCTGACCACGAGCGCAGCCGGCGGCACGCTGCCCGACCTGGTCCGGTCCGACATCGGCTGGGTGCCTCAGTTGGGCCAGCTCGGCGTTCTCACGCCGCTGTCCGACAGCATGAGCGACTTCGGCACCCTCTCGAAGGCGACCTACCCGGGTTCGCTCTCGACCAACAAGTACAACGGCAAGTACTACGGGCTTCCGCTCGACACCAACACCCGCGTGCTGATCACCTCGCAGAAGGCTCTGGCTGCAGCCGGGATGAGCACCCCGCCGGCGACCTTCGACGACCTAAAGCAGATGGCGGCGAAACTCAAGGGCACCGGAATGTCCGTCTTCGCCGACGGGGGGCTGGGCGGCTGGAACATCTACCCGTGGATCTGGTCGAACGGCGGCAGCATCACGAACTCCAGCCTGACCAAGGCCACCGGCTACCTGAACGGCGACAAGTCGGTGGCGGCCATCCAGATGCTCGTCGATCTGTATAAGGAGGGACAAATCCCGAACCTCATCACAGGCAACCAGGGTGCGACCTCCACGTCGGACGGCCTGCCGACCGGCAAGTACGCGACCATCCTCGATGGCCCGTGGATGAAGGGCATCTGGGGCGGACAGTACAAGGACTTCCAGCCGATCTACGCACCGGTGCCCCACGGTGACGGACCGTCGACCAGCGTCGTGGGCGGCGAGGACATCGTGCTCACCGCATCCTCGAAGCACCAGACCGCGGCCGAGAAGTTCATCCGGTTTACGCAGTCCGAGTCGTTCCAGATCGACATGGCGAAGACAGGTCAGATGACGGTGATTCCGGCATACGCGTCAAAGCAGGCCGCCATCGATCCGTATTACACGATGTACGCGGACCAGCTGAAGACGGCGAAAGCGCGCCTGGCGATCCCGCAGGGGGCGAAGGTCGACAGCATCCTCAACACCGCGCTGACCCCGGCATTCACGGGATCCACCAGCGTCAAGGATGCGCTCACCACGGCGGCCCAGCAGATCGACCCGCTGCTGACCGGCAAGTGACCTCGTGAGCACCACCAGAGTAGACACCGCGGGCGCGGCGGGGAGCACCCCCGCCGCGCCGCGGCCCTCCACCGCTCCCGGCCGCCACTCGGCACCGCCAGCGCCGCAATCGCCGCGACCGCGGCGGCCGATGACGGCCGGCCGCGTGCTGAGGCGCGCGACGCCCTACCTCTTCATCGCCCCCGGTTTTCTCCTCTTCGCCGCGCTGATCCTCTTCCCCATCGCTCAGGCCGTGCAGATGAGCTTCTACGACTGGAAGATCGTGGCCGGGGCGGTAAGCCAGTTCATCGGCCTGGACAACTACATCCGGGCGTTCTCGGACGGGCATTTCTGGCTGAGCCTCGCGAACAGCGGCATCTACATGCTCTTCACAGTGCCGCCGCAGATCGTCATCGGCTTGTTCATCGCTCTTCTGCTCAAGCAGAAGAGCCCGACCCAGCCGGTGTTCCGGGTGCTCTTCTATCTGCCTGTCATCACGAGCTGGGTCGTGGTGTCGTTGCTCTTCAAGTACCTCTTCGCCGACGGCGGCCTCATCAACTTCACGCTGCACGACTTTCTGCACCTGATGAACTCCGACGTCTCCTGGCTTTCCGGCCGATGGACGGCCCTGGTCGCGATCTGCGCGCTGGGCGTCTGGAAAGGCGTTGGCTGGTCGATGATGATTTTCCTCGCCGCGCTGCAGGGAGTGCCCCGCGCGCTCGAGGAGGCTGCGATGATGGACGGCGCCGGCCGCTGGCAACGCTTCCGTACCGTCACCGTCCCGGCCATCTGGCCCACGCTCCTGTTCGTCACGGTGATGCTCGTGATCGGCGGCTTCAACGTCTTCACGTCGGTGCTCCTGATGACCGGCGGTGGACCAGGCGGCGCGACCGATGTCGTCCTCACCTACATGTACAGCCAGGCGTTCAAGTTCCTCGACTTCGGCTACGGTTCCGCTCTCGCCGTGATTCTGTCCGTGATCGTCTTCGTGCTCGCCATCGTCCAGCTGCGCGTGTTCCGTGACCGCAGCGGAGAGGATCTCGCATGACCGCCACCGCCGCCGCTGCAGCAGCCGGGCCCCCAGCAGGCAGGCGGCTCGGCGCCCGCCGAGCCCGGTCCCTCGGCACCGCCGCTCGCATCGCCATCCTGATCGTCGGGGCGGTAGTCATGGTCACGCCGTTCCTCTACATGCTCTCCACCAGCTTCAAGAGCCAGGCGTACGTGCTGACGGTTCCGCCGCAGTTCATCCCGAACCCGGCGACCACGGCGAATTACACCCAGGCGTTGACGACGCAGGACTTCGGACTCTACTTCGTGAACTCCGTCATCGTGGCGGTCATCTCCACGGCCCTGTCGCTGCTGATCAGTTCGATGATGGCCTACG
Organism: Leifsonia shinshuensis; assembly: GCF_013410375.1. Taxonomy (NCBI): domain Bacteria; kingdom Bacillati; phylum Actinomycetota; class Actinomycetes; order Micrococcales; family Microbacteriaceae; genus Leifsonia; species Leifsonia shinshuensis. Next base: position 4,277,411 of record NZ_JACCFL010000001.1, on the reverse strand, counting down.
GGTTCGCCCGGTTCCGGTTTCCCGGACGCGAATGGATGTTCCGCATCCTGTTGCTCGGGCTGGTCGTGCCGGCGATGATGCTGATCATCCCGCAGTTCGTCATCGCGAAGTTCTTCGGCCTGATCGACTCGCTCGGCGGCCTGATCGTCTTCTACGTCGCCGGGTCGCTCGCGCTCAACACCTTCCTGCTGCGCGGATTCTTCGCCTCCATCCCCGACGAGCTCGACCAGGCGATGCAGGTGGACGGCGCGAATGCGTGGACGAGGTATTGGCGTCTAGCGATCCCTCTGGCCAAGCCCGCCCTGGCGACGGCGACCATCTTCACGTTCCTCGCCTGCTGGGACGAGTTCGCCTGGGCCCTCACCATCATCAACACGCCGCAGCACCGCACGCTGCCGATCGCCATCGCGCTGTTCCAGGGCGAGAACGCGACCCAGTGGGGCCTCGTCTTCGCCGCATCCATCATCGCGATCGTCCCGGTGATCGTCGTCTTCCTGGTGTTCCAGCGGTACTTCGTGCAGGGCCTGACCTCGGGGGCGGTGAAGGGATGAGCGAGACGATCGTGCGCACCGAGTTGCTGCCGGAGCGCTCCTCGTTCAAGGCGGGCGAGGATGTCCGCGTGGAACTGTGCGGAGCTTCCAGCCCGGGCACGCTGACGCTGTGGCACCTGGGCGTCGAGGCGGGGAGCTGGGAGACCGAGGGCGCCGGCTATCTCTCGCTCGGCTCGCTCGCTCCCGGCGGGTACGGGGTCGAGTGGACGGATGGCGCATCCATCACGAGAACCGCGGTCGAAGTGACCGAAGACCCAGGCGCGCGTATCCGCTACGGCTTCACCGTGGACTACTCGCCCGGGCGGGATCCACGGGGGCTCGCCGACACTGTCCGCCGCCTCCACCTCACCGACGTGCAGTTCTACGACTGGGCCTATCGCCACGCCGAGCTGCTCGGCGGTGGCGAGGAGTACGAGGATGCGCTCGGCCAGCCCGTCGCCCTGGGGACCGTCCGCCGCCTCGCCGACGCCGTGCGCGCGGCCGGAGCTCGCGCGCTCGGCTATGCCGCCGTTTACGCCGTCGGCCCGCAGGAGTGGGACCAGTGGAAGGACTGGGCGCTCCTCGACGCCACGGGCTCGCCGTACGCCCTCGGCGACTTCCTGTTCATCGTCGATCCGGCGGCCGTGTCGTGGCTTTCGCACTTCCGTGAGGAGCTCGCGGCTTCGATCGCGACGGTCGGTTTCGACGGATTCCACCTCGATCAGTACGGCTACCCTAAGCACGCTCGTCGCGCGGACGGCCTGGTGGTCGACGTCGGCAGCTCGTTCGAGGCGCTGATCGCCGGGGTGCGCGACCGCCTCCCGGAGGCGCACCTTGTCTTCAACAACGTGAACGACTTCCCGACGTGGGTGACCGGCGCAAGCCCGCAAGACGCCGTGTATGTGGAGGTGTGGGACCCGCACGTGACCCTCGGCGCTCTGGCGGCGGTCGCCACACGCGCCCGCGCGGCCGGTGAGGGCAAACCGGTCGCCATCGCCGCCTACCAGCATGTCTACGACTCCGTTCCAGCGGATGCGGCCGACAGGGCGACCGCGTTCACGATGGCGACACTGTTCTCCCATGGGGCCACCCAGCTCCTCGCCGGCGAGGCCGACCGCATCCTGGTGGACCCCTACTATGTCCGCAACCACACGGTGGAGCCCTCGACCGCTGAGCTACTCCGTCGCTGGTACGACTTCATGGTGGAGCACGACGAGCTGCTGTTCGACCCCCGCATCGTCGATGTCACCGGTTCCTACGCGGGGCCGTACAACGACGACATCGACGTCTCGTATGCAGCAACGCCGGTCTCGGGCGAGCCCGTAGCCGGAGCGGTCTGGCGACGTGTCACGAGCACCCCTCGCGGGCTCGTGGTGCAGTTGATCAACCTCGCCGGCCAGCCGGACACCCTCTGGGACGGACCCAAGGAAGCGCCGGTCGCCATCGGCGAGGGTGTCTTGCGCATCCGGAGCGTGGCCGGTTCATCGCCCCGCGTCCGCGTCGCCGACCCGGATCTCTCCCCGCGGCTCGTCGAGGTTCCCGTCGCAGCCGGCACCACCCACGCGACGGTCACCCTGCCGGTCCCCGGCACCTGGCAGCTCGTGCTCATCGATCTCGATCCGAACGGAATGGAATGACCGACGTCACGCTCCTGCCGACCGCGGTTCCGCCGCGCACGACGGCCGAGGAAGATCCGTGGTGGCGCTCTGCCGTCGTCTACCAGGTGTACCCGCAGAGTTTTGCGGATGCGGACGGCGACGGCATCGGCGACCTGCGGGGCATCTCCCAGCACCTCGACCACCTGGAGGAGCTTGGTGTCGACGTGATCTGGCTGTCGCCGATCTACGCCTCGCCGGGCGACGACAACGGCTACGACATCAGCGACTACCAGCAGATCGACCCGATCTATGGAACTCTCGACGATTTCGACCAGCTGCTGGCGGACATCCATTCGCGGGGCATGAAGCTCGTCATGGATCTGGTCGTGAACCACACGTCGGATGAGCATCCGTGGTTCGTCGAATCGGCGTCCGGGCCCGACAGCCCCAAGCGCGACTGGTACTGGTGGCGTGCACCCCGGGAGGGCTTCGCCGGTGGCGAGCCGGGGGCGGAGCCCAACAACTGGGGGTCGTTCTTCTCGGGATCCGCGTGGCAGTACGACCAGTCGTCGGGCGAATACTTCCTGCACCTGTTCTCGCGCAAGCAGCCGGACCTGAACTGGGAGAACCCGGAGGTCCGGGGTGCTGTGTACGACATGATGAACTGGTGGCTCGATCGGGGGGTCGACGGCTTCCGGATGGACGTCGTCAACCTCCTCTCGAAGGTGCCGTCGCTGCCGGATGGCGTCGTCGCACCCGGCGCCCTCTACGGCGACGGCTTCCCCTTCTATGCCCAGGGTCCGCGCATCCACGAGTTCTTGCAGGAGATGCACGAGCGCGTCTTCGGGCACCGCGAGGGCGCCTTCCTGACCGTCGGTGAGATGCCGGGCGTCACGGTCGAGGATGCGCAACTGTTCACGGATCCGTCGCGCCGGGAAGTGGACATGGTCTTCCAGTTCGAGCACGTCGGCCTGGACCACGGACCGGGCGGCAAATGGGACCCGCGTTCCGCTAGCGTCCGCGATCTCAAAGAGTCGTTCGCCCGGTGGCAGGACGGCCTGGCGGAGGCCGGCTGGAACAGCCTGTACTGGAACAACCACGACCAGCCGCGCGTCGTGAGCCGATTCGGGGACGACGGCGAACACTGGCGTGAATCTGCAACCGCCCTGGCGACCGTCCTCCACCTCCAACGCGGCACTCCGTACATCTATCAAGGCGAGGAGATCGGCATGACCAACATGCCGTTCGCCGACATCACCGGATTCCGCGACATCGAATCGCTCAACCACTACGCCGAGGCCGTGCAGCTGCGCGGCGTCGCTCCGGATGCGGTCCTCGCCGCCCTGCGCATCATGAGCCGCGACAACGCGCGCACACCATTCCAATGGGCGGCTGAGCCGAACGCCGGTTTCACGACGGCCGAGCCGTGGATCCCGGTGAACCCGAACTTCGACCGGATCAACGCGGATGCTCAGCGACGCGATCCCAAGTCGGTATTCGCGTATTACCAGGCTCTCGTCGCGCTCCGACACTCCGAACGTGCCATCTCGCACGGCAGCTTCCAGCTCCTACTGCGGGAGCATCCCACCGTGTTCGCGTATTTGCGGACTCTGGAGGCGCGGCAGGTTCTCGTGCTTGCGAATCTCGTCGGCACAGCGGCGACGTATGAACTGCCGGAGGCCGAGGCGTGGGAAGATGCGGAGCCCGTGCTCGGGAACATCGGGGCGAACGTGCCGCGAGTGGATGGGCGCCTGGGGCCGTGGGAGGCTCAGGTGTTCGTCCGGGACGCTCGGTAGCGCGCTACCGCAAACGGGCGGTCTCACACATTCGGGCCGAGGGAGTCAGCTGTCGTGCGAGCCCGGAGGCGGGCTCGTGGTGACACCGAAAGGCGCATCGCCCGTTGGGTGACCTGGCCTCCGCCCGGCGTCGAGCCTCGCGGGCTGCACGGAACCATAGGTTTCCATCCCGTTTCGCGCTTGAGAAACGCAAATGTGGGCGGGTCAGTGAGCGAGACCTCTCTGACGTCGGAGGCGTCGCTTGAGCTAGGTAGGGGCAGTTGTCTGGGCCAACTCCCTTACAGCTCCTCTGCACCGTCTTGGAGGGCTGTCGCTCTCTGCGAACGCGCTACAAAATCTGCTTACGCTTCTTCGCCAATGTTGCCTTCGGCGTCCGTGGGCACGGAAAACTCAATGGAGGCAACGGCTTGAAGAGGCAGCGCGGTGTATTCATTGCGAAATTGGTCAACCACCCGACCCGAATATCGCGACCAAATGGGCGGGGGACTTGTGAGGGGCGCGGGCCCCAGTCGGCCTGGTGGGGATGGGCTGCCGCATCCGGGCTGGGCGACCCGGGTTCCGGTCGCGCACCGTTTCGGCTACTCCGCCGCCATGGTGGCCACGTCCGTGCGGTTCGTCCGGGGCTTCTCTTGGCCGGCACGCTTCTAGCCCGTGGCGAGGGCGCGCCACGTCGTCCCGACGGCCTACGCGGGTCCAAGGAGCGGTGAGCCGGGACAGCAGGGGGACAGTTGTAGTCATCTCCCCTTTGTGCATGGCGCTCTACTAGTGGCATCCACTCCCGAGTCTTGCGGCCACGTCCCGAGTGTCTTGACCCTGCTAAGGTGGAGTCCCCGTAAGGGGACCGAGGGTTCAAATCCCTCCGTCTCCGCCGATGTATATGCTGGTCAGGGGCTATTTTCAGTTGCTCTATTTGACCCAAAACCCCACAAAAGCCCCACAGTTCACCCTGTAGATCCGCGCCATTACTGGGATCTGGCGGTAACGGAGCCCCCACAACTGGGTGAAGCTGTGGTCATCGAAACAGTGCCGTGGGCATCGACCTCGGCGCACCGCGAACCGCTGACGCACGACTATCTGCAGTGCCGGCTGTGCAGCCGCAGCCGCGCGAAGAAGTCCTCGATAATCAGCCGCCCCTCCAGCCGTTCGCAGACGAACCGGTTCGGACCCGCCGCCCTGTAGGTGCCGGCGCCCGGCCCCAGCGTCGAGAGCGCGAGGGGCGCACTGTCACCGAGCGGCCATACCGGGTCCGCGACCATGCCGGGAGGCAGCGGCAGGTTCGCATAGCGGTCCCACAGCCACTCGCCGACCGGGCCCGCCGAGCTGAGCCGGTCTTCGAGCTCCGCTACGGTGAGGGCGATGGCCCGGTAGACGTCGATCGGGAACGAGTAGATGGTCAACGCGTCGTGCGAGAACACGAAGTCGTGGGCGGCTACGTCTGTGTCGCGGTTGTACTCGAAGTCGCCTGAGTCGGCGGACCCGCCGACCCAGGCGAGGGTGATCGATTCGACGATCCCCGGATCGGCGCGGAGCGCGTCGGCGATGTTCGTGAGCGGGCCGCCGCAGACGATGAGCAGTGGGGAGTCGGCGCTGCCACGGCGCGCCTCCTGAACGATCCGTGTGGCGGCGGCCGAGTTACGTCCCTCTGACCCGAATGCCTGATCGCAGCCGGCCACGGCGGCGCCGGGACGCTCCTCCCCGAGCAGTTCCAGAAGCTCGTCGGCCGCCGCGGCTCCGCGCGCGGCGGTTCCGGCCGGGTCGCCGAACACCGGGCTGAGCGAGGAACTCGTCACTGCCACCACCTCGTCAGTGGGCGACAGCACGTGATGGGCGAGCGCCGCGAGCCCGTCGGGGTCGCCCGCCCAGTCGTTATCGATCAGGACACGGTGCCGCTCGAGGTGGTACCGCATGCGCTCAGGCGGAGAGGGTCGCGGAGCGCAGGCGGGCGACCTGCTCGGCGAGAACCCCGGCACTCGGTTTCGGGGTCCGCTCGAACGTGTCCCGGTTCACCGACAGGAGGCCGAGCTTGGGGCCGTAGCCGAAGATCCACTCGAAGTTGTCCATCAGGGTCCAGTGGCAGTAGCCGAGGACGGGAGTGCCCACCGCGATCTGCTCTCCCAGGGCGTCGAGCGCGGCGGGGATAAAGCCGGCGCGCAGCCCGTCGTCATCGGTCTGGATTCCGTGCTCGGTGACCAGCACGGGAACGCCCGCCACCTCGTGCGCGTACCGGACCGCTCCCGCGAGCGCCGCCGGCTCAACGGCGCTACCCATCCCGTTACGCGGTCCGTCGGGAATGACCTCGCCGTTAGGGCCGTGATAGGTGCGCTCGTAGTTCTGGACGCCGATGAAGTCGTCGTCGCGGGCCACCCGCAGCCAGTGGTCGTAGACCGCCGCGCGTCGGGCGTCCCGGTGGCGCTCGCCACCGGGGAGAGCGACCTCATCGCTCATCGCGATCGAGACACCGACCGGGAGATCGTCGCGGTGCGCCTTGATCGCCTCCCGGGCGGCCCGATGCGCCGCGGTGAATCCCGCCTGGAAGTCGTCCTGCGCTGTCGCCGGAATGACGTTGGACGCGAAGTACCGGTCGCTGCCCGCGGCCCGCGCCGCGGCCGCGAGCATCTCGATCTTCAACCCCTCTGCCGCGAGAGGGAGCTTGCCGCCGGCCTGCAGGAGCTGCTCGAGGTTCGGCTCGTTGAGCGTCACGGCCGCGGCGATCCGATCGCCGAACCTGCCCATGACCCGGTCGCACTGCGCAGCGAAGAGCTCGGCCGAGTCCGATGCGAGCCAGGAGCCGGCCGCGGAGAACCAGTGCGGCGAGGCGAAGTGGTTGAAGGTGACGATCGGCGCGAGCCCTCGCTCGTGGCACCCGTCGATCACGCGCTCGTAGTGGTCGAGCGCCGCTTCCGACACCTCCCCGCGCCGCGGCTCGATCCGCGCCCACTCGACGGAGAACCGGAAGGCGGTGAGGCCCATGCCGGCGACCGTGTCGAGGTCGGCCGGCCAGAGCTCATAGCCGTTGCAGGCCGAACCGCTCGGCTCCCGGAAGAGCGTCGGCGCCGTGTGCTCCAGGAACCAGATGTCGCTGTCGACGTTGCCTCCCTCGTTCTGATGACCGGCGGTGGCGACGCCCCAGAGGAATTCGGGCGGGAATGCGGTGCTCATCGAGCCCCCTTCTCGAACAGGATGGCGGGTGACGGCGAAGGTAGCACGAAAACCTGAAGGGTTTCAACTTTTCATCTCGATACTGCTACCGTGCTGGCATGGCAGGTCCCAGAGGCGAGTACCGCAAGTCAGCCGATCGCCGCGCGCAGATCATCGAGGCGGCCTTCGACGTCTTCTCCCGGGGCGGCTACACGGCGACCTCCGTCAACGAGATCGCCAGGGCGGTCGGGATGACCCAGACCGGCCTCCTGCATCACTTCGCCGGCGGCAAGCTGGCCCTTCTCGAGGCGGTCCTCGACAGCCGCGACAAGAAGGCGGAGAACACCCTGGAGGGACGGACCGGCCGCGACTTCTTGGCGGGCCTCATCGAGATCTCACGCGCTCAGGCCGGGCAGCGGGGCGTCGTCCAGCTCTACACGATCCTCTCCGCGGAGGCCACCGACCCGGAGCACCCGGCACACGACCACTTCCGCGAGAGATTCGAGCGCATCGCCGACGCAGTCACAGCCGCTCTCGAGGAGACCCGCGACGCGGGCGGCCTACGTGCCGATGTCGATCCGCGCACGGCGGCTCTGTCCATCCTCGCCATGACGGAGGGTCTCGAGCTCCTCTGGCTCAACGGCTTCGACGTCGACATGGCCGAGGACGTCCGCCGCTTCATCGGCACGTACCTCATCGACCCCTTGTAGGAGCGGCATGAGCTTGCGTGAGCCGCTCGTCTGATCGATCCCGGAACCATCGATGGCTTAGGCTCGCTGTCACCACACGCCGGACCGGCCGCTTCGGAGAGACATGGACGTCCCCATCCACACCCTGCGCTACTTCTGTGTGCTCGCAGAAGAACTGCACTTCGCGGCTGCAGCGGCGCGGCTCAACATCTCGCCGCCCTCCCTGAGCCAGCAGATCTCGCGGCTGGAGAGCGTCGTCGGGGAGCCGTTGTTCGAGCGGACGTCCCGGGCCGTCGCTCTGACGACTGCGGGGGAGGAGCTGCTGCCGCACGCACGCCGCGCGGTGGACGCGCACCAGGATGTCATCGACTGGATCACCGCCAGGCACAACGCGCCCGCCCCTGTTCTCCGCATCGGAGTGGTCGCGGCCGGAGCCGGCCCCCTCACCTCCCGAGCGATCGCGAGCGCCGTCCAGCGAATCCCAGGACTACGACTCGAGATGCGGAAGGTCGGTTTCTTCGACCCGCAGGTGGAACTCGCGGCGGGCCGAGTGGATGCGGTCTTCGCGCCAGCGCCGCTCGCGGTGGACGAGGACGTCGTGACGGCGACGCCGATGTGGACCGAACCGCGCGTGCTGGTGGTGCCGGCAGGGCACCACCTGGCTGAGCGCGCCTCCATCACCATCGACGAGACCAGGGACGAGACCTTCGTGGCCGTCTCAGGGGGCGACCCGCGGGCGATCGCCTGGTGGCTCGTCGACCCGCGCCCGGACGGCAGCCATCCACGCGTCGGTCCCGTCGCCCAGGACATCGACGGAATCCTGGCCCTGGTGGGTGCAGGCATGGGCGTTAACATCGCGGCGGCTTCAGCCGCGACACACTACCGTCGCTCCGAACTGGCGTTCGTCCCGATCGAGGACATCGAGCCGGCCACGATCCTCCTGTGCACCCGTCGCCGGCGCGACCCGGTGGTCGCGGCGTTTGTCGCAGTGGTTGAGGCGGAAGCTCGCGCCGCGCGCGCCTGACACAGTCCGCCGGTCATGCGCCGGCTCAGGCCGCGTCGGTCGCAGCGGATGCGCGCAGTGCGCGCCAGGTCTCCCGCCGCCGGGCCTGCTCGTCGGGGTCGGGCACGGGTGATGCCGCCATCAGCACTCGTGTGTAGTGCTCCTTCGGGTTCCCGACGACCTCGGCCGTCGTGCCCTCCTCGACGACCCGGCCACGGTTGAGAACCACGATGCGCTGCGCCAGGAACTCGACCACGGCCATGTCGTGGGCGATGAACAGGTAGCCCAGCTCGGACCGTTCCCGGAGGGAGGCCAGAAGGTTCAGGACCTGCGCCTGCGTCGACAGGTCGAGCGCGCTGACGGCCTCGTCGCAGACGACCAGGACCGGGTCGGTGATCAAGGCGCGTGCGATCGCGATTCGCTGCCGCTGGCCTCCGGAGAACTCGCGCGGGTAGCGGGCCGCCGAGGCGGCGGGAAGACCGACGGCGTCGAGAACCGCGGTGATCCGGCTGAGCCGATCGCCGCGCGATGTCCCCGCCACCCGCAACGGCTCGCCAATCGCCTGCCCGATGGTCTGCCGCGGGTCGAGGGAGGAGTACGGGTCCTGGAAGACGGCCCGGAGCTCGCCGCGGAGGGCGCGGCGCTGTGCGGCGGAGGCCTGGGTGATGTCGCGGCCCTGAAACAGGATCCGCCCGCTGGCGACGGGGACTAGTCCGAGGATCGCCCGGCCGATGGTCGTCTTCCCCGAACCGGATTCGCCGATCAGACCGAGCGTCTCGCCCTGACCGATGGTGAACGAGACGTCGTCGACCGCCGGCGCCGTGTTCTTGCCGTACCGGACCACGAGATTGCGCACCTCGAGAAGCGGGGGCGCGATCGCCGCGGTGCGGTCCTCCGTCGTCGTGTGTGCGCTCATGCGGCGCCCTCCTTGTCCGTGGGCGTGAGCCACGCCTCCTGCTGACCCCGGACCTCGTCGCGTCTGACGCAGCGGACGCCGCCCTCTCCCTCGAGCCTCGGCTCGAGCGGGACGATGCTCCGGCAGGCGATCGTCGCGAAGCGGCACCGGTCTGCGAACCGGCATCCGCGTGGCCAGTCGGCGGGCGCGGGGACCTGGCCCGGGATGGTGGCCAGACGGGCGAGCCCGTTCGGATCCGCCGCCATGTGCGGGTCGGCGGCGAGCAGAGCCATCGTGTACGGGTGCTCGGGCCGGAGGAGCACGTCGCGCACGCTTCCGGATTCGACGATCTCGCCCGCGTACATTACGGACACCTCGTCACAGAGGTCGGCGACCACGCCAAGGTCGTGGGTCACGAGGATCACCGACATCGACCGCTCCGCGACAAGGCTGCGAAGGAGCGCCAGGATCTCCGCCTGCACGGTGACGTCGAGGGCGGTAGTGGGCTCGTCGGCGATGAGGAGCTTCGGCCGCCCGGCCAGGGCGAGCGAGATCGCCACGCGCTGGGCCATCCCTCCAGAGATCTGGTGCGGATAGCTCTTGAGGACGCGTGGCACGTCGACGATCCCGACGTCGGTGAGGAGCTGAGCCGCGATCGTGCGGGCTTCGGCCTTGCGAACGCCGCGAAGCCGCTGGATGGCGACCCGCAGCTGCCAGCCGACCGTGAACATGGGATCGAGGGCGCGAGTGGGCTCCTGCGAGATGAAGGCGATCTCATGCCCGCGCACTCGCTGGAGCGTTTTCTCGCCGGCATGGGCCAGGTCGAGGGCTCCCCAGCGGATCGACCCCGAGCGGACGGACAATCCCGGCGCAAGCAAGCCCAGCAGCGAGTAGGACGTAACGCTCTTTCCGCAGCCCGACTCTCCGACGAGCCCCGTGACCGTGCCTGGGCGGACGCGCAGGGAGACGCCGGTCACCAAGGCGGGTCCGTCATCGACGCCGATGACGAGGTCACGGACGACGAGCTCGCCGTCCGCAGGCGTGCCGGATGCGGCCGCGTCGTTGGGAGCATCCAGCGGCCGGCGCCCGTCGAGATCGACGATCGGAGCGACCGGCGCGGACTCGAGGATCGCCTCTGACGGCGCGAGCACCGAGGCCCGCTCGAGTTCACCGGCGGCCGCCGTCCTGCCCCTCCGTCGCCGCAACGAGATGAGGGACGGAGGCGTCGCCGCGCCGCCACCGAGGATGTCGGCGAGGGCGTTGGCGGCGATGAGCGTGAGGGCGAGGATCCCGCCGGTCGGGATCATCATCCACGGGTCCTGGAAGATGTACTTGGCCGCGGTCTGGATCATGCCGCCCCAGGTCGGGGTGGGAGGCTGCGGTCCGAGCCCGATGAAGGCCAGTCCGGCCTGGAGTCCGATGGCCACACCGAACAGCAGCACGAACTGGACCACGATCGTCGCCGACATGTTCGGCAACACGTGACGCAGGCTCGCGCTCATCGGCTTCACCCCGTCGATCGCGGCGGCCTCGACGTAGAGCTGCCGGTGCAGCGACTTCGACTGGCCGAAGAAGATCTTGTAAAGCGCTCCGAAGAGGATGACGCCGAAGATCCCCATGACCAGGGGCATGTTCGTGCCGACCGCCGCGATGACGGCGAGCACGATGACGGTTCCGGGGAGCGAGAGCACGATCTCGGCGACGCGGTTCGTGACGCCCTCGGCGCGGGGGCGACGCGACGCCCACAGCGTGATGGGAACGGTGATGAGGACCGCGACGACGGGGGTGATGAGCGCCACGAGCAGCGTCGGCGCAGCCGCGGTGACCAGGCGGGACAGGATGTCACGGCCCAGCTCGTCGGTTCCGAGCAGATGGGCGAGGGAGGGACCCTGAAGAACGGCGCCGAGGTCCTGCTGGAGCGGACCGTAGCGCAGCCACAGCGGGGAGGTGAGGGAGGCGACGACGAGGAGCACCAGCCAGGCGATCGCGACGACCGCCCAGGGGGAGCGGACCAGCCGCCGGCTGAGCCGGCGCTCCGTGCGTCGCGGGAGGGCGATGGAGGTTGTCGAGGGTGTCATGCGGCACGCAGCTTCGGGTCGAGGACGCGGGTGAGGAGTTCGAGCACGAGGTTCACGACGACGACGACGAGCGTCGCCACGAGCACCAGGGCCTGGACGAAGGGGAGGTCGGCGGACCCCACGGCGGACTGCATCGCCTGTCCGATACCGGGCAGCGCGAACAGGACCTCGATCACGGCCGAGCCGCCGAACAGGACGATGAACATGATCCCGACGCTCGCGAGGATCGGGAGGCTCGCGCCGCGCAGGGCGTGGACGTAGATGATGCGGTTGGTCGGCGTGCCGAGCGCCCGGAGGCTGCGCATATGCTCCTGGGTGAGGACCTCGGACATCGACGCGCGCGTCTGGCGCGCGATGCCGGCGAGCGAGGTGACCGCGACCGTCAGAACGGGCAGGACGAGTGAGCGGGCCCACATGGTCGGGTTGACGGAGAAGGGGACGAAGCCGGTCGCGGGGAGCAGGTGGAGCTGCACGGCGAACACGAACACGAGCAGGACGCCGACCCAGAACGGCGGGACGGAGAGGAGGATGCCGGAGACCGCCGTGATCCCACGGTCGACGGATCCCCGCCGGACGGCGGCGACCACGCCGAGGGAGATTCCCGCCGCGCACGCCAGGAGAGTCCCGAAGACCGCCAGCGCGGCGGTGACAGGGAGCCGTTTGGAGATGTCGTCTCCAATGCTCCGCCCATCGATGAGGGAGGTGCCGAGGTTTCCGTGGAGGACCTGCCCCCACCACGCGACGTACTGCTGCGGCCACGGCTCGTACCACCCCGCCTTGACGTTGTAGGCGTGGATCTGCGCGTTCGTGGCCGTGTTGCCGAGGGCGACGCCGCCCGGGGTCGAACCGGAGAGGTGGACCAGCACGAAGGCGATCGCGGTGGCCACCAGGACGGTGAGGACCGCGAAGCCGACGCGCTTGAGTGCGAAGAGGATCATCGTGAGCTCCGAAGAGGTCCCGGTGACGGCCGGAGCCGCCACCGGGACCTGCGTCAGGATGCGGGCGTCAGGGACGCCAGGATCGGGAAGGAGTCGGCGCCCGGGAACGTCGGCTTCTTCAGCTTGCTCGTGCTGTACGCCCACGGCGACAGCTGCTCGAAGAGCGGGATGAGCCAGCCCGACTCGACCATGGCCTTGTTCAGGTCCTTGAGGGCCGCCGCTTGCTTCGCCGTGTCGCCTCCCGCTGCCCCGTAAGCGCCGAAGGCGCCCTTGATCTGGTCGTTGCTCGCGTTGTGCGCGTTGGCGAATCCGAACAGGACACCGAAGACGTTGGCCGCCGGGTTGGTCCAGGTCAGCGGGATGGGTCCGCCGACCGGTTCTGTCTTGACCGCGGCGAAAGCCTGCTCGGTGGAGGCCGCGTTCTTCAGGTTCACGGTGACGCCGATCGCCTTCCAGTACGGCTGGATGGCCTCCAGGTCGCGCTGGCTGGCGCTCGTGATCGTGAAGTCGAACGAGAACCCGTTCGGGTAGCCCGCATCTGCGAGCAGCTTCTTCGCCGCCGTCGGGTCGTACGCGTAGTCCTTCTCGAGCGACGGGAGGTAGCCGGGGTTGTCCTTCGGCAAGGCATTGGCGGTGGGCAGGTCGCCCTTGTGGACGGCCTTGACGTAGGCGTTCCGATCGATGGCGATCGACAGAGCCTTCCAGACCCGGGGGTCGCCCCACTGCGGAGCGAGGGTCCCGTTCTTGTCGAACGGCAGCAGGTCGACGACCGTCCCCCCGTTGGCGACGAGCCCGACGCCCGACGACTTGACCTGATCCTGCGTCTCCGCGGTGATGTCGGCCGTGTCGACCTCGCCCGACAGTGCGGCGTTGACGCGGGCCTGCGGATCGAGGATCGGCTTGAACTCGTACGAGTTGAACGGATACGCCTTGGCGGCGGGGTCGTTCTTCTTCTTCACGAGAAGGTAGCTGTTGCCCTTGACGGTCTTGCTCGCGTCGAGCTGAAGCGGACCCGACCCGTCGGGGGCCTTGTCCAGACTGCTCCGGTCCGTGACGCCCTTTTCCCCGACGACGACGCCGCCGGGGAAGACGAGGTTGGACTCGAAGGCCGGCTGAGGCGTTGCGAAGGTGAGGGTGACGGTCTTGTCATCCACGACCTTCACATCCTTGATCTCGTTCTGACCTCCCGCGGCGAACGACGAGTACGCCGACAGATTCGGGTTGGTGCGGGCGTCCAGGTTCTTCTTGACGAGGTCGGCAGTCAGCGTGCTGCCGTCGCTGAACGCGGCCCTGGTGTCGAGCGTCAAGGTCAGCTGGGTCTTGTCGGCGCTGTAGCTCGAGTTTGTGGCCAGATCGGGCACGACTTTGCCGGACTGGTCGATCTTGAACAGCGAGTCGTACATCCCCTCGAAGAACATGCGCTGGCCTGCCGAGTAGCGGAGCGGGTCGTAGCCCAGAGCGGCCTGATCCGATTCGAGACCGATCACGAGCTTCGTCGTGTCGACCTGACCGCCGGAACCGGAGCCGCTGCCTGAGCAGGCCGTGAGCGTCAGGGCGGCCGCGGCGATCGCCGCCGTCACCGCCAGGGCGCGGGAAGTGATTCGGGACATCGTGATCTCCAATGATCGTGTGGTGCCGTGTGGGTCGGTTTTAGCACGCGTCCGGACGCGAATGAAAGGAAATTTCGAAGAGTAAAAGTTTGGTTTCGCCTATCCGGCGTTAGGCAGGACGAACTGGCTTTCGCGCTGTCGAGCGCTCAGGCTGCTGAGGACGCGACTCAACGAGGAGGTTGACCCATGTCCCTGGACGAGACCACGAAACCCGGTCCCCACCCCCATGCCGGGATCCTGCCCGGCACCCCCGAACCGTTCTTCCTCGACAAGGGGGAGGGCGAGAAGAGCGTGGTGTTCGACACGCTCTTCACCGTCCTGCTCACGGGCGACGAGACCGAAGGCCAGTACGACGTCTTCACGACCGAGGGAGGCGCCGGCGACATCATCCCGGCCCACATCCACCCGTACACGCACGAGATCTTCTTCGTGATCGACGGCGCCGTGCATCTGTGGATGGACGACGAGAAGGGCTTCAAGGACGACCGCGTGCTCCAGGCCGGTGCGTTCGGCTACGTGCCGAAGGGCACCATCCACGCTTTCCGCATCGAGTCGACCGCACGCGTGCTCGGGGTCAGCTCGGGAGGCTTCGCCCGCTTCTTCCACGCTCTGGGCACCCCGACCACCAAGCCGGGGATCCCGCAGCCGTCGGAGTTCTACGCGCCGTCGTTCGACCAGATGCGCGCGGCCGGGGAGCTCTACGGCACGGTGTTCCGGCCCGACTACAAGTTCCTGGACGACTGAGCCTCCGTGCCGACTTACGCCTTCTCCGAGGCGGCTTCCGGGCCGCTCGAACTCGATCTGCATCTCCCGGAGCCGGGAGGGCCGCTCGGGTCTCCGCCTCCCGTGGTCGTGTTCGTGCACGGCGGCGGTTGGCGTGGAGGAGACCGCGGCACCTTCGTGCCGACCATGCGCCCGGGCCCGGAGGACGCTGGGCCGACGCCGTTCGAGCGCATCGCGGCGGCGGGAATCGCGGTCGCATCGGTCGACTACCGGCTGAGCGGCGAGGCGGTCTTCCCTGCCCAGGTCGACGACCTCAGCACCGCCGTGGAGTGGCTGCGCGCCCATGCCGACGAGCTCGGGGTCGACGCCTCCCGGATCGTGCTGTGGGGGGAATCGGCCGGCGCGACCCTTGCGGCACTCGTGGCTCTCGAGCCGGGATCCGGCGTCCGCGGGCTGGTCGACTGGTACGGACCGTCCGACCTGGAGGCGCTCGCCGTCTCCCTCGGCCAGACGCACGACGCGACCACCCGCGAGGCCGGCTGGCTCGGGCACGCGGTCTCCGCCGACCCGCGGCGGGCGCGGGAGGCGAGCCCCCGCCACCGGGTCAGGCCGGGCGCCCCGCCGACGCTCATCGCGCACGGGCTAGCCGATGACGCCGTCCCGCACTCGCAGAGCGAGCTCTTCGCAGCGACGCTGACCGGCGTCGGTGCCGAGGTCAGGTTGACCCTCGTGCCCGGTGCCGGGCACCTCTGGCAGGGCGACGTCGACCGGGACGCCTTGTTCGCCGACGCGCTCGCCTTCTGCGCGGCCGTCCTCGCCTGAACGGCGACCGCCATGCTTGAGGGAAGGTCAGGCCGCGCGCAGTCGCAGCGAGATGTCCGCCGCCGCGGTGCGAGCCCGGTCGAGCAGCGGCCCGCGCAGCTCCGCGAGATCGTGCCTGGTCGTGTTCACCGCGATGTTGATCGCGGCGGCCGGCCGGGCCTCGCGCCCGAACACCGGAACAGAGACCGAGCGGAGGCCCGGGGCGACCTCCTCGTCCTGGAGGGCGTAGCCCTGCTGCCGGATGGCGGCGAGACGCTCCTCCAGCTCACTCACCGAACGGACCGCGTTGGGACCGGCGGCCGTCAGGTCCGAGTCGGCGTAGAGCGAGCGCAGCTCGTCCGGCGACAGGTAGGAGAGCAGGAGCTTGCCCATGGAGGTGAAGGCCGCCGGAAGTGTCGAGCCGACCTGAATGTTGGCCGTGACGAGATCGGCGTTGCGGATCCGCACCAGGTAGAGCACCTGGTCGCCGCGCAGGACACCGAGGTTGACGGTCTCGCCGGTCGCCTCGGCCAGCTGCCGCAAGGGCTGTTCGCTGAGCTGGACCAGGCTGGAGCCGCGCAGTGCGGCCGAGCCCAGTGTGAGCACGGCGACCCCCGGCCTGATGGTGCCGTCTTCGAGCCGCTCCAGATAGCCGCCCTCCTCGAGCGTCGCGACGACCCGGAAGGCGGTCGGCATCGGGATGCCGGTGCGGTCGCAGATGTCGCGGAGCTTGAGCGCCGTCGTCGTCTCGTCGAAGAGGCTCAGGACATCGAGCCCCTTGGCGAGGGCCTCGATGCGGTAGCGGTTGCTCTCGGCGGCTTTCATAGAGCGAAACCGTATCTCAGCGCTTCGATCGACGCAAGGCGACCCTCCGCGTGGTCATCCGGCCCGGAAGACGCGCAGCTGGAGGGCGAGCATGCCGTAGTAACCGACGAGGGTGCTCACCTCGAAAACAGCCGCTTCGCCGATGCTCGACGCGGCGTCGTTCCAGTCGCTGTCGTCCAGGTCGCCGTCGAGCAGGGCGAGGGTCAGTCGCGCAATCGTGGCCTCCTCCCCTTCGAACGGATCCAGCCGCCCGCGCCGAAGGGCCTCGAGTTCGTCCTCCATCAGACCGGCGGCGCGCCCGACGCCCTCGTGCGCCTCTCGTTCGAAGGTGCTCTGCCAATGGCGGGCGACCAGAAGTATCACGATCTCGCGGGAGCGGTCAGGCAAGCCGCCGCGGTACCGCAGTCTCGACCCGAGCTCCTGAAGGGCATCGCCGAGGTCGGGTGCGAGCAGGAAGGCGTTGAACGGCCCGCGAAGGGCGCCACTCGGTTCCGTCAGCGCGAAATGCTGCGGGCCGGCCGCGCGCGGTCCCCCCGCGATCCGATCGTAGAGGGCTGCCTGGGCGTCGTCGAGGTCGGCTGGGGCCAGGGAGGGGAGGCGCGTTGACATGATGCGATCGTACCGGTTACATTCATCGAGTAAAACTAACTTTCACAGAACGAAGCGAGGGAGACGGAGATGTCTCTTCAAGAAACCAGCGTCAGCGAGGCGTCGGCGGCAGCGGCCGACTGGCTGGGCCTGACGGGAGCCCGCGTCGTCATAGCGGGAGCCGGCGGTATCGGAGTGACCTGTGCGCAGCGTTTCCTCGATGCAGGCGCGCGACTGCTCATCGTCGACCGTGATGAGCGACGCCTCCGCCAGCTCGAGGCGGACCCGGCGATCGGCGGCCGCGGTGGACGCACCCTCGCCGTGGACCTCACTGAGAAGGGTGCTGCGGCTCGGGTGATCGGGCAGGCAGTCGAGACGCTCGGCGGCCTGGATGTGGTCCTCCACTGCGTCGGCATCAACGACCGCCGCCCGCTGCTCGAGTTCAGCGACGACGAGTGGAAGCGCATCATCGACGTGAACCTGACCACCCTGTTCGCGCTCGGCCAGGCGGCCGGCCGTCGGATGACCGAACAGGGTCACGGCCGCATCATCGCGCTCTCCAGCGTGTCCGGTCTGCTCGCGCACGAGAACCACGGCCCCTACGCGGCCTCCAAGGGCGGCATCAACCAGCTCATCCGCGTCATGGCGCGGGAGTGGGCCAAGGACGGAGTGACCGTCAACGCCGTCGCTCCCGGCTACGTCGAGACGCCGCTCACCAGCGAGCACCTCTCCGAGGGCGGCAATCGCGAGCGTCTCGAGAGCCAGGTGCCGGCGGGGCGCCTCGGCACCCCCGACGAGATCGCCGGGCCGGTGCTCTTCCTCGCCTCGCGTCAGGCGGGCTTCATCACCGGACACGTGCTCTACATCGACGGCGGCCGCACGCTCGTCTGAGCGGCGCCGCCCCACGGAAAGGACATCGCATGAACGCACAGATCTTCCCCCGCTTCGCCGGGCAGACGGTCCTGGTGACGGGAGCCGGCACCGGCTTCGGCGCCGAGATCGCCGTCCGCGCCGCCCAGGAGGGTGCCCGGGTCGGCGTGCACTTCAACCGGTCCGAGGCGGGAGCGCGCAAGACCGCCGAGCGCATCGAGGCTCTCGGCGGGGAGGCGTTCGTCGTCCAGGCCGACATCTCCGACTGGGAGGAGGTCAAGCGTCTGCGCGACGAGGTCTTCGACACCGTCGACACGCTCGACGTGCTCGTGAACAACGTCGGCGACGTCGCCACCGACCTGATGTCGTGGCGCGACCTGACGCCCGCGACGCTGGACCGGGTGGTCGACGTGGATGTGAAGGGCACGCTCACGATGGTCCACGAGTTCGGAGGCCGGATGGTCGAGCAGGGCCACGGCGCCATCGTGAACATCGGCTCCACCGTCATCGTCCGCGGAAGCTCCCGGGCGCCGGTGTACGCGGCCGGAAAGTACGCCCTCCTCGGCATCACCAAGTCCTACGCGGCCGCGCTCGCCCCCGCCGTGCGCGTGAACATCTTCGCGCCCGGGTTCATGGAGACCGAGGCGACCCTCGCCCGGTCCGACTGGCAGGCCGGCCGCCGCGAGAAGCTCATCTCCCAGACCCCGCTCGGCACCATCCCGGCTCCGGAGGTCGTCGCCGGCACCGCGCTCTTCCTCGCCAGCGACGACGCGTCCCACATCACCGGCGCGTACATGCTCGCCGACGGCGGCTTCAACATGGTCGGCGCCTGACCCGGCCGTCCCACTACAGATAAGGAACACGACGCAATGAAGCTCATCACGTTCGACGAGGGACGGGTCGGCCGCATCGACGGCGACGACGTCATCGAGCTCGACATCCCCTCCACCAAGGCGTTCTTCGAGGCCGAGGGCCGGGTCGGCGAGACCGGCGAGGTCGTCCCCCTGGCCGATGTGCGCCTGCGCGCTCCGATCGTCCCGAAGAAGTTCTTTCACACCGCAGGCAACTTCGCCGCCCACCACCAGGAGCTGCAGAAGGTCAACTGGTCGCACCCGGTGCACAAAGGCATCGTGTTCTTCCAGAACGTGGACGCGATCATCGGCCCGGACGACCCGATCGTCTACCCGGAGCACCTCACGTCCGAGCTGGACTACGAGCTCGAGCTAGCTGTCATCCTCGGCAAGCCGGGTAAGTTCTTCAGCCCCGAGGAGGCCTGGGACCACATCGCCGGCTTCACCGTATTCAACGACATCACCGCACGCGACATCCAGCGCCGTGAGATGAAGTCGGGCGTCTTCTCCTTCAGCAAGGGGATCGACACCTTCTGCCCGATCGGGCCGTGGATCGTCACCAAAGATGAGATCGACGACCCGCAGAAGCTTGCGATGGAGTTGCGCGTCAACGGGGAGGTGCGCCAGCGCGGCAACACCGACCAGATGCTGGTCACCCTGCCGCACCTGGTCGCCTACCACTCGCCGCAGATCTTCAGCGCGGGCGACATCATCACCACCGGCACCATCTCCGGTGTCGCGGCCATCCAGGAGAACCCGTTCGACTTCTACCTGCAGCCGGGCGATGTGGTGGAGGCCGAGATCGAGGGTGTTGGGACGCTGCGCAACCCGGTCGTCAGCTGGCAGGACGCGCACGGCGAGCCCGCTCCGGCCAAGGTCGACTGGTGAGGTTCGGAAATCTTGACGGGCGCCTGACCGTCTTCGGACGAGACGGTTCGGCCCTCGACGCCGAGGCCGCGTCGGAAGGGCGGTTCGGCCCCGACCCGATGACGGCCTTCGCCGACTGGGAGGCCTTCCGGGCGTGGGCGTCGTCGCTCGGCGGCGGTGCTGCCGGCGCGGGCGGCGACCCCGCCGTTCCGGAGCGCCTCGGCCCTCCGGTGCCACGGCCTCCCCAGATCTTCGCCATCGGGGTCAACTACCGCGAGCACGCCGACGAGGCCGGGTACCCGCCGGACAGCCTGCCGGTGACCTTCACGAAGTTCCCGTCCAGCCTGACCGGACCCGATGCGACCGTGGAGCTTCCCGAGGGGAACGTGGACTGGGAGGTCGAGCTCGTCATCGCGATCGGAGTCGGCGGCCACCGCATTCCGCGAGCGGAGGCCTGGACGCACGTGGCAGGGCTCACGGTCGGCCAGGACCTCTCTGAGCGCGTGGCCCAGCTGGAGGGCACCCGCCCGCAGTTCTCGCTGGCCAAGTCGTACCCGGGATTCTCGCCGACCGGGCCGTGGCTGGTGACTCCTGACGAGTTCGACGATCCGGCAGACCTCGCGATCTCGTGCGCCCTCGACGGCGAGGTGCTGCAGAACTCGCGCACCTCGCGGATGATCTACGACATTCCGGAGCTGATCGCTCGCCTGTCGGAGGTCGTGACGCTGCTTCAGGGTGACCTCATCTTCACGGGCACGCCGTCGGGAATCGGCAATGCCCGAACACCCAAGCGCTTCCTGCGCGCGGGGGAGACCCTCGTCAGCACGATCGAAGGCATCGGCGCCATCACGACACGATTCACCGAACGGCGCGACGCCTGAGCGAGGGCGCATTCCCGCGCTGACGGCGGTCACACAGTGAGGTCGACGTGGGCGCCCGAGACCAGGATGGTCGGCGCTAGGCGTTCGAGGTTGCTCTTCGTGAGCGCGACGAGGTCGATGCCCCCGCGAGAGAGCACCCACTGCAGCTGGAGGCCGTCGGCGAGGGCGATGCACTCGCGCGCGACGGCGCGGTAGTCGACGTCCCGGCGCAGGTGGCCGGCCTCCACCGAGGTGTGGAAGAGCGACTCAAGCTCGCCGATGACCCGCTCGTAGCGGGCCGCGTACAGCTCGTGGGCGGGCGAGTCGGGGTCGGCAGCCTCCGCCGAGAGCAGAACGAACAGTTCCATCAGGCCGGGCTGCGACTGGAACATCGCCGCCAGGCGCAGCATCAGTCGCAGGGGCCCGAGGCCGTCGGTGTCGGCTGGCGCGTTGAATGCGAGCTGCCCGGCCAGATCGAAACGGCGTTCGGCGACCGCCAACAGGAGGTGCTGCTTCGACGGGAAGTGGTGCATCAGACCAGGCGTGGTGAGGCCGACGTCCTGGGCGATGCGGGCGAGGGAAGTCGCGGAGTAGCCGGACTGCGCGAAGCGCTCGGTGGCGATGTCGAGGATCTGCTCGCGTCGGGCGCGGCCGACGGCGTAGCTGCCGCGCCGCGTCGCCTTCTGCGGGGGCGCGGTCGCTGCCGACGGTTCACTGGCCATGCGATCACGCTAGCCGAACGGGTCCGGGATGAAAACCTTGCACATAAGGTTTTCGTCACCTAGACTCGCAGCACCCCGCGGCCGATGCGGAGGACGCAGCAGCGAAGGAGCAGCAGTGACGGAGCGACGATGCCGGGACCTCCGGGTGGAGTACCTTCGAGAACCCGCCGGAGTGGCGACGGCACGTCCTCGGTTCTCATGGGTCGCCGAACACGAACAGCGCGCCTACCGGCTCGTGGTCGCCGAGGCCGGCGGGCAGGTCGTCTGGGACACCGGGATCATCGACTCGGCCGAGACCACGCAGGTCGCGTACGCGGGAGAGGCGCTGGCCTCCGATGCCGTGTACACGTGGAGCGTCCGCAGCCTGGGTGCCGATGGCACCGAGGTGCGGGCGGAGTCGCACTTCGAGACCGCCGTGCTCGACCCTGCCACGTGGAAAGCCCGCTGGGTCGAGCCCGCGCAGCAGCCGACCGCGCTCGAGCGTTGGACGCTCCTCGACTGGATCCGCGGTGTGCAGCCTGAAGGAGGCCCGGCAGAACGGCTGCGGCCCGTGCAACTGCTGCGCCAGCGGTTCGTCGTCGGCGACGACATCGTGCGGGCCCGCCTCCACGCCACCGCCCGCGGCGTCTACCTGCCGCACCTCAACGGCACCGTCGTCGGCGACGAGGTGCTCTCGCCGGGCTTTGACAGCTACACGCATCGCATCTCGGTGCAGGCGTACGACGTGACCCAGCTCGTGCGACCGGGCGAGAACGTGCTCGCGGTCGCCGTCGCCGACGGATGGTGGGCTGGGCGCATCGGCATCACCGGGTCGAGTGCCCAGTGGGGCGACACGACCTCTGCGCTCTGGCAGCTGCACCTCGACCACGCCGATGGCGCCCGCACGGTCATCGCCTCGGGCGGTGACGTCGTGAGTGCCACCGGGCCGTGGGTGTACGCCGACCTGTTCGTGGGCGAGCGCTACGACCGTCGCCTCCTCCAGCCGGGCTGGACCTCCGTCGACTTCGACGACTCCGAGTGGACGCCCGTCGACGTGACTGATGGCGTCAGCGCCGCGCTCGTGCCGTTCGCCGGCGAACCGGTCCGCCGGGTTCAGGAACTCCCTGCGGTCTCCGTCACGGCCGTGCCCGGCGCTGACGGCGGCTGGATCGTCGACTTCGGGCAGGTGATAGCGGGCCGGGTCCGGCTCACCCTGCGGGGTCTGGATGCCGGCGACGAGGTCGTGGTCGAGCACACGGAGGCGCTCGCCGCCGACGGCTCGTGGTTCGTCAACATCGTCGGCATCAACACCGAGCAGACCGACGTCTACGTCGCTGCCGGACCCGAGGAGGACACCTGGGAGCCGTCGTTCACGTTCCACGGCTTCCGCTACGCGCGGCTGACCGGCCTCCCGCAGGCTCCGGCGCTCGCGGACGTCGTCGCTGTCGTGCTGGCCAGCGACCTGGAGCCGACCGGGTCGTTCACGACGTCGGACGCCCGGCTGAACCGGCTGCACGAGAACGTCGTCTGGAGTCAGCGCGGCAACTTCCTCAGCATCCCGACCGACTGCCCGCAGCGCGAGCGCGCCGGCTGGACCGGCGACATCCAGGTGTTCGCGCCCGCCGCGACGAACAACGCGATGGTCGCGCCGTTCCTGAGCCGCTGGTTGCAGAACCTGCGCGCCGACCAGCTGGCCGACGGCCGGGTGCCGATCGTGTCGCCGCGCTCGCCGTTCGACGAGGAGGCCGCCGCCTCCGGCCAGGGCATCGGGGGGATCGTCGCGGCGGCGGGCTGGGGCGACGCGATCGCGATCGTCCCGTGGACGCTGTACCAGCGGTACGGCGACGTGCGCGTGCTCGAGGAGTCGTTCCCGGCGGTCCTGCGCTGGATCGACCATCAGGCCACTCCGGCCTATGCCGAGGGTGCCCACTTCGGCGACTGGCTCGCCCCGAGCACGCTGGAGGGCAAGCCGTTCCACGAGGCGATCGGCGTCGCCCCCGCGTTGACGGGCGCGCTGATCGCGCCGATGTTCCGGGCGCGGACGCTGACGATCGCCTCCGAGATCGCGGACGTGCTCGGGCGCCCAGGCGAGGCCGCCGAGCTGGCCGGGCGCTCGGCCCAGGTGCGCGCCGAGTTCGCCGAGGCCCACGTCGCTGCCGACGGCGGCCTCCCGGTAGAGCTGCAGGGCGTCTACACGCTCGCGCTCGCCTTCGGGATGGTGCCGGAGGATCGCATCCCGGCGGCCGCAGCCCGGCTCGCGGCTCTCGTCACCGATCGCGGCGACCGCCTCGACACCGGCTTCCTCTCGGTGCCGTACCTCCTCGACGTGCTGTGGGACCACGGTTACCCGGAGCTCGCGCGCCGCGTGCTCTGGCAACCGGCCCAGCCCTCCTGGCTCTACGAGGTCGACCACGGCGCCACGACGATCTGGGAGAACTGGGACGCCGTTGCGCCCGATGGCACAACGCGCCAGACCTCCCTCAACCACTACGCGTTCGGCTGTGTCGACGACTGGCTGTACCGCCGCGTCGCCGGTCTGCGCGCGACCGCGCCGGGCTACCGCTCCGCGGTGATCGAGCCCGACCTCGAGGCGGGTGTCGACCAGGTGGAAGCGCACGTGACCACCCCGTACGGTCGGCTCGGCGTGCGGTGGGCGCGCAGCGGCGACCGCGCCGCCATCACGACAGATGTCCCGCACGGTGTGGAGGCCGAGCTCATCGTCGCCGGCCGCCGACTCCCGCTCACCGCGGGAACCACCACCCACGAGCTCGAACTCGCAGAGAACCCCATCCCGAATCCCGACGAAGGAGTCGCAGCATGACCGCATCACCCGACCTGGCCGCCTCGACGGCGCCGACCGCGGCGGCAGCCCGCCCAGGGCCGCGCCGCGGGTTCCTCTTCTTCCTGGGCGCCGCCGTCGCCACCGTCAATGGCGCGCTGCTCGCGTCTGCCGTGCTGACGCTGTCGCTGAAAGCGGTTGCGATCGACCCGACGAACGCCACGACCGTGCTCTCGATCGTCGTCGGCGTGGGAAGCATCGTCGCCCTGGTCGGCTATCCGCTCATCGGGCGGTTGAGCGATCGCACCATATCGCGCTTCGGCCGCCGGCGTCCGTTCCTCGTCGGCGGCGCCGTGCTCCTCGCGGTCGGGGCCGTGCTGGCTGTCGCGGCCTCCAGCACCGCGGTGCTCACCCTCGCCTACGTCGTCACCACGGTCGGCGCCGTCTGCTCACTGGTCGCCTGCAGTGCGATCGTCCCCGACCAGGTGGAGCCCTCTCGGCGCGGCACGCCGTCCGCCATCGTCGGCCTCGGCGCCCCGATCGGCGCCCTGCTCGGAATCTTTCTCGCCCAGACCGTGCAGCCGAACCTGGCTGCGATGATCCTGGTTCCGGCCGCCGTCGCCGTGGTGTTCACGCTCGCGCTCGCGTTCTTCGTGGCGGACCGCCCCCTCGCACGCGAGGACCGTCCGGCCTTCGCATTCCGCGCGTTCCTCGCCACGTTCTGGGTGAACCCCGCGAAGAGCCCCGCCTTCGCCTGGGCCTGGTGGAGCCGCCTGCTGATCTTCTTCGGCGTCGCCGCTGTGAACGCCTACCAGGCTTTCTACCTGATCATCGTGCAGCACGTGAACCCCGCGACCGTCGGCACCTCCCTCTTCGTCGCTTCGCTGGTCGGTACCGGTGTCTCGTTGGTCTTCGCCCCGCTGATGGGCAAGCTGTCCGATCGCGTCGGCCGGCGCAAGCCGTTCGTCATCGTCGCGGCACTGATCTTCGGCGTCGGCCTCGCATTGGTCGCGTTCGCGCCTTCCTTCCCGATGTTCCTCGTCGCGATCGCGGTGATCGGTGCAGGCCAGGGTGTCTACTTCGCAGTCGATTTCGCCCTGGTCACGCAGGTGCTCCCCGACCCGGCCAACCCGGCGAAAGACCTCGGCATCATGAATCTCGCGAGCGCCCTCCCATCGTCGCTGGTACCGGCTCTCGCCCCGGCGCTCCTCTCCCTCGGAGCCTCAGCGGCTCTGCCGCAGAATTTCGGCGCCCTTTTCCTCGCCGGGGCTATCGCGGCACTGCTGGGCGCCGCTGCCATCATCCCCATCCGTGGCGTGAAGTAGCCCCCTGCCGAATCGCCACGTGGAGATCCGCTATGAATGACCAACTCATCGGCCCGAAGCCGGCCCTCGACCCGGAACTCACCGGCCCGCTTGCCGCTCTGCGCGCCGCAGTTCCGGGCGGGATGCCCTCTCTCAGTGCGGACACTCTGCCTATCGTGCGAGAGATACTTCCACGAATCCCGGCACCGGCTAGGCAGCATTTCAGTCGAGAAGGCCGGTTCGCCGTCGAAGAAGTCGTCGCTGCCGGCGCCGAAGGCCAGCCGGACGTGCCTCTGCTGATCTGCCGACCCTCCGCGGGTCGGATACGAGGGCTCGTCTTCTATATCCACGGTGGCGGAATGGTCCTCGGCAGTTACGTCGACGGCGTCGACGAAATGCTCGACTACGCGGAGGCGCTCGGGCTCGCTGTCGTCTCCGTGGACTACCGGCTTGCGCCGGAGCATCCCCACCCGGCGCCCGTGACCGACTGCTACACCGGGTTGCTGTGGACGGCAGAACGTGCGAGCGAGCTCGCACACGCGAGCGCTCCGGTGATCATCGCGGGAGAAAGCGCGGGAGGCGGCCTGGCCGCAGCGACGACGCTTCTCGCTCGAGACGAGCAGCGGCACGTTCTTGCCGGACAGCTGCTGATAGCACCGATGCTCGACCATCGCAGCGCGAGCCGATCCATCCGCCTGCTCCGCGATGCGGGGATGTGGGACCGCGAATCGAACATGTTCGGATGGTCCGCCCTTCTCGGCGAGGGTGATCATGACGATGTGTCGCCTTATGCATCGCCGGCGCGTGCGACCGACCTCGCTCACCTCCCGTTCACCTATGTCGACGTCGGTGGGGCGGATGCATTCCGCGACGAAGCGATGGCCTACGCTGCCCAACTGAGCGAAGCCGGCAACTTGGTCGACCTGCACGTCTGGGCTGGAGCATGTCATGGCTTCGACGGCATCGCCCCGGACGCGGCGGTTTCGAAGTCGGCCCGCGCATCTCGCAGGGCGTGGCTTTCACGAGTCCTCGAGCAGGCCGAGAGGGCTGCGATCAGCTGAGCGAAATGCAGCGTTTACCTGCGCTGATATCCCTTTCCGAAGGGTTGTGACGCGTCGCGCAAGCGTCGCCAGAAATCGCATTCGCGAGCCCCCACAAAAACCCCACAACTGTGGTCAGCCGAGATGGTGCTTGGTCATTGGAGAGACGCGGAATTCCGCGGTTTTCCGGGCATCCTGAGATGGGTTAAGGAGCGCCGTGAGGGTCCAAATCCCTCCGTCTCCGCCGACGCAGTAGCAGTGCTGATCAGCTGCACTCTTCCGATCCCAGGTTCTCGCCGGCCTCGTTGTCGCCCGCCGCACCCTTGCGATGTCGCGGCCACACCGCGCCGATCAGGCCGCAGCGATACTTCTCGGCTTTGGCAAGTTTTGGCATTTTGGCGCGTTTTGGCGGTTGCAGATATTCGGCCAACCGTCGTACCTTCATGCCAAGACGTTTTGCCAAAACGTCTTGGCCACGTAAGATGGTCCCAATCACACGCAGCGAGAGCTGCTCATCACAATCCGGAGTAACGATGCTTCGCAAGAAAATCGCAGCAGCGACCGCGGTGGGGGTCGCCGTCGCGCTGGCGCTCGCCGGATGCGGCGTGTCCGGAGGAACCTCCTCGTCCTCCTCTGCCAAGTCCATCACCGTCCTCGTCGAGGCCGGCGGTCACGCCGAGCTCCAGCCGATCGCCGACCAGTACACCAAGGACACCGGCACGAAGGTCACCTTCGTCGAGCTGCCCTACAACGGTCTCTACAACCGCGTGAACAGCGAGCTGTCGACGGGGAGCATCTCGTTCGACGTCGCCGCTCTCGATGCGATCTGGCTGCCGGCGTTCGCTGCCGGGCTCCAGCCGCTCAACAGCATGTACACGTCGGAGGTCAAGGCGGACAACTTCCCCGCCGTGGTGCAGGAGGCGAAGGTCGGGAACAACTACGTCGGCATGCCGGCGTTCGCCAACTCGGAGATCCTCTACTACCGCACCGATCTCTTCAACGACCCGGCCAACCAGTCGGCGTTCAAGGCGAAGTACGGTTACGACCTGAAGCCGCCGACCACCTGGCAGCAGTACTCCGACGTCGCCGCGTTCTTCACCAAGGACGGCATGTACGGGGCTCCGCTCCCGGGCGCTGTCGAGACGCAGTACCTCGCGACGCTGTCCCAGGCCGGCGAGAAGAACATGGTGCTCAACGCCGCCGGGACGAAGTCGACGCTCGGCGACGCTGCCAGCCTGAAGGCGCTCGACTACTACACCAGCCTCGCCAAGTACGGCCCCTCGGGCGCCGCGGCTGTCGACTGGAACGCCGCTCAGAACCTGTACAACCAGGGCAAAGCCGCGATGATGCTCTTCTGGGCGCACGCCTACCGGCAGATCCCGAACAGCTCTCCCGTGTACGGCAAGACCGGCGTCGCTCCGATGATCGCCGGCCCCGGAGGGATCGCCGGCGTGCCCGGCCCGTTCTACCTGAGCATCCCGAAGCAGGCTGTGCACCAGGCCGCCTCGACCGCGTTCGTGAAGTACGCCTACGATCACAACGCGCTGAGCGCGCAGACCTCCCTCGGTCTGGTCGCCCGGATCTCCGCGCTCAAGCAGTACGCCGACAAGCCCGGCTACGAGTCCTACGGCCCGATGGTCACGACCCTCTCCGCGCCGGGCACCGTCACACGGCCGGCCAACGCGAACTGGCAGAACATCGTCAACAACGTGCTCGTGCCGATGATCCAGAAGTCGCTCCAGCCCGGGGCCGACAATGCGGCTCTGCTCAAGTCCGCAGCCGACCAGATCGACCAGATTGTCCAGCAATAACATGACCACCGCAACACGTGAACGGCCGGCCGCCCGGCCGGCCGTTCACGGCCCCCGCACCCAACCGCGACGCCGGTCCCGGTTCCGCCTCACCGACGCCAGGTTCGCGCTGCTGCTGATGCTGCCCGCCGCCGCCTTCCTCGCCGTCTTCGTGGCGTGGCCGCTGATCCAGTTCGTCGTCAACGGCTTCTACCGGTACAACCCGATCGCCGGAAGCGCCCACACCTTCGTCGGTTTCGGCAACTACGTGACGGCGTTCACCTCGTCCGAATTCGGCAACTCGGCCATCCGGACCATCGCCTACACCGTGATCGTCGTCACGCTGGAGTTCGTGCTCGGGCTGACCGTCGCACTGCTCTTCAGCGGGCTGGGCAACCGGTCCCGGATCTTCCGCACGATCTTCCTCTACCCGCTGATGATCGCCCCCATCGTCGCCGGACTGCTGTGGCGGTTCCTCCTGATCGACAACTCCGGGATCGTCAACCAGCTCCTCTACGAGGCGCACATCATCTCCTCGCCGAACCAGATCCAGTGGCTCAGCGACCCGAGCATCGCACTGTTCTCCGTCGCCCTGCCCGACATCTGGCTGACGACCTCGTTCATCACGCTGGTCCTCTTCGCCGGTCTGCAGAACGTGCCGGGGGACATCATCGAGGCGGCACGTCTCGACGGAGCCAGGTACCCGACCCTGCTGTTCCGCATCATCGTCCCGCAGCTGCGGCCCATCATCGCGGTCGCGCTGATCGTCCGAGGTGTGGATGCCGCCCGGGCCTTCGACACGATCGTGGTCCAGACCAACGGCGGCCCGCAGAACTCCACCAACGTGCTGTCGCTGCTGGTGTACAACACCCAGATCGCGAACGGGAACCCGGGCCTCGCCAGCGCCATGGGAACCGTCTACCTGATCGCGATGATGGTGATCGCCATCATCGCCGTCCTCACCATCTGGCGTCCAGGGAGCGAAGAGCGATGAACGGCCTCGAAACCCGCCGCGGAGGAACCCGCGCCGTCCTCTGGATCTCGCTGAGCGTCCTCGTGGTCCTGTACGCGTTCCCCTTCGTGTACATGCTCTTCACCTCGTTCAAGACGCCGATCGAGACGAACGCCATCCCGCCGCAGATCCTGCCCTCGACGTGGACGATCCAGAACTACCTGAACGTCCTGAGCACCCAAGGTGTGCCGGAGTCGTTCGTGAACAGCCTCCAGACGGCCGCACTGAGCACGGTGCTCTCGCTGGTGCTGGGAGTGCCGGCGGCCTACGCGGTGACCCGGTACCGCACCCGCCCTGGGCGCATCTTCATCCTGCTCGCGCTGATCATGCGGATGGTCCCGGCGATCATCGTCGGTGCGCCGCTGATCACGATGTTCCACAGCCTCGGGCTGTCGGACACGTCCCTGGCCCTCGCGATCGCCCAGACGACGATCTCGCTGCCGCTCTCGATCTGGCTGATGGCCAGCTTCTTCGAGGCCGTCCCCGACGAGCTGGACGAATCCGCCCGGGTGGATGGCTGCTCCCGGCTGGGCTCGCTGTGGCGGGTCGTCCTCCCGGTGGCGCGGGGTGGAGTCGCGGTGACCGCGATCTTCGCCTTCCTCGCCTCGTGGAACGACTTCATCTTCGCCCTGCTGCTCACGTCGGTGCGCGCGGTGACGACTCCGCTGCAGATCGCGAACTTCCAGAGCCAGTTCGGTCTCGACTGGGGCAATATGACCTCGCTCGCCGTGCTCTACTCGGTCCCGGTGATCATCCTGGCGATCGTCCTGCAGCGACACATCGTGGCAGGTCTGACGCTCGGCGCGGTCAAGGGCTGAGGCACGCGGTATGAATAACCAGAATCCGCCGGGAGGAAGAGCTGTGGCAGTGAAAAGCGCTGGTATCCGGGACGTCGCCGAGCTGGCGGGCGTATCCGTCACGACGGTGTCGCACGTGTTGAACGACACGCCGCACACGAGAGTGGCCGAAGAGACGCGGGCACGAGTCCGCCACGCGGCGAAGACGCTGGGCTATGGCCCGAACCGCGCCGCGCAGGCGCTGCGAACCAATCGGTCCGGGCTCATCGGGCTGCTCAGCGAGGAGATCGCGACCACCCCGCACGCCGGACGGATCATCCTGGGGGCCCAGGACGCCGCCCGGGAGCACGACCTCACCCTGGTCATCATCAACACCGAGCGCGAATCCAGCGGCCACTCCCACAGGGATGATGTCCAGGCGCTGCTGGACCGTCAGGTGGACGCCGTCCTCTACGCCACCATGTACCACCGCCAGGTGTCCCTCCCGCCGAACCTGCAGGCGCTGCCCGCCGTCCTCATCGACTCGACCGATCGGGCCGGCATCGTCCCGGCGGTCGTCCCGGACGAGGTCGGTGGTGCGATCGCAGCCGTGACTCATCTCGTCGAATCGGGCCACACCCGGATCGGCTTCCTCAACAACGACGACGACGTCCCCGCGACGCACGGCCGGTTCGAGGGCTACCGCCAGGTGCTGGACGCGCACGGCATCTCGTTCGACGCGACCCTCGTCTCCACCGCACCGTCCGAGACGCTGCCGGGCTACGAGCTGGCGCGCGAAATGCTCGGCCGGAGGGATCGGCCGACCGCCCTCTTCTGCTACAACGACCGGATGGCGATGGGCGCGTACCGGGCCGCGACGGAGCTCGGCCTCAGCATCCCGGACGATCTCTCCATCGTCGGCTTCGACAACCAGGAGCTCATCGCGGCGAACCTGTTCCCCGGGCTGACGACCGTCGCCCTTCCCCACTACGAGATGGGCGTCTGGGCAGTGGAGACGCTGGTCCGTCTCCTGCACGGCGAGGGGGAGTACAAACTGCTCGCCGACAAGCCCACACTGCTCGACTGCCCGCTCGTCGTCCGAGGCTCGGTCGCCAGACCGACAGCCCACTGAAAGGTACACACATGCTTCGACTCGCCTCGTCCTGGGTATGGGACTTCTGGCTCGCCGACGACGGTGACAGGTACCACCTGTTCTTCCTCAAGGCTTCGCGCGCGCTGCTCGACCCCGACCGCCGCCACTGGCGCGCCACCGTCGGGCACGCCACCTCCACCGACCTGACGACCTGGACCGAGCACGCCGACGCCGTCATCCCCGACGATTCGCCGGCCTTCGACGACCTTGCGACCTGGACCGGGTCCGTCGTGCGCGACGACGACGGATCGTGGCGGATGTTCTACACGGCGGTCAGCCGGTCCGAGGACGGCATCAACCAGCGCATCAGCTCCGTCGTGTCCGACGACCTCTTCACGTGGCGGCGCGAACCCGGCCGGCAGGTGCTCGAACCCGATCCGCGCTGGTACGAGACCGCGGAGACGAGAGAGTGGCCCGACCAGGCCTGGCGCGACCCGTGGGTGTTCCGCGACCACGACAGCTGGCACATGCTGATCACCGCCCGCGCGAACCACGGCGACGCGGACGACCGCGGTGTCATCGGTCACGCGACGTCGCCCGACCTGACGACGTGGACGGTCCAGCCTCCGCTCTCCGAGCCCGGCGCCGGCTTCGGGCACATCGAAGTCGTGCAGACGGTGGCCGTCGATGGGAGGCCGGTCGGCCTGTTCTCGTGCCTCGCGTCCGAGCTCGCCTCCTCGCGTCTCGCCGAGGATCCGGTCGGAGGTGTGTGGGCGTTCCCCGCCGAGACGCTCGCAGGACCGTTCGACACGGCCCAGGCCTACCGGATCACCGACGAGCGGCTCTACGTCGGTCGCCTGATCCAGGACCGAGCGGGCCGCTGGAAGTTCCTGGCGTTCAGGAACGACGACGAGAACGGCGGGTGGATCGGCGAGATCACGGACCCCCAGCCGGTCGCCTGGGTGGACGGTCGCTTGTCGGTCGGGTCGGAAAGCCAGCTCGAAAGCCGCGACGTTCGAGTCTCATCGTGAACGCGGGCGCGCTCGTCGTC
The DNA here is from genome assembly GCF_013410375.1 of Leifsonia shinshuensis. NCBI lineage: Bacteria > Bacillati > Actinomycetota > Actinomycetes > Micrococcales > Microbacteriaceae > Leifsonia > Leifsonia shinshuensis. The sequence continues at coordinate 4,245,205 of NZ_JACCFL010000001.1, read as the reverse complement.
GGCGAGGCCCTCATCGACGAAGTCGTCGAACCGAATCGGATACGCCGTCACCCGGGCGGATCGCCCGCGAACGTCGCCCTCGGGCTCTCCCGGCTCGATGTCGTCACCCGACTCCACACGACGATCGGCGACGACCCCGACGGCGACCTGATCCGGGCGTACCTCGGCGGATCGGGGGTGGAATTGACACCGCAATCGGTCACGGCGGCGCCGACCTCCCGAGCGGTCGCCACGCTCGCCGAGGATGGCTCGGCCTCCTACGAGTTCTCGCTGACCTGGGATCCCCGAAATCTCGACGACCTCGGGGCGCCGAGAGCCATCCACACCGGCTCGCTCGGTGCGTTCCTCGACCCGGGTTCGGACCTCACCAGGGACATCATCAGGCGCGGCCGCGCGGCCGGCGCACTCATCACGTTCGATCCGAACGTGCGTCCGTCACTCGTTCCGGATGCTGAGAGGTCGCGCACACTGTTCGAAGCGCTGGCCCTCTCGAGCCACCTGACGAAACTGAGCGACGAAGACGCGGAGTTCCTGTTCCCCGGCAGATCCCTCGACTATGTCCTCGACCTGCTCATCGACGGCGGAGTTGCGGTCGCCGGGATCACGCGAGGAAGCAAGGGCGCTCTGCTGGCGAGCGGCGACGGCCGGGTCGCGATCCCGCCGGTCACGACCGTCGTGGCCGACACCGTCGGGGCGGGCGACTCGTTCATGGCCGCCCTGATCCGGGCGCTCATCTTCGAAGGCGGGGGCTGGGACGGGCTGTCGGTCCAGCCGGACCGGCTGCAGGAAGTGGGCGCGAAGGCGGCACGCGCCGCGGCGATCACGGTGTCCCGTCCGGGCGCCGACCTTCCCGTTCTGAGCGAGCTCACCGCGGCCGCAGCCCCGGCCGGCTGAATCGGCGAGCCGCGCCCGTCGAACTCTCCCTTCCATTCGCCGACACGAATCGCTACTCTGAGCCGCCCACATCGTGCCAAAACGATTGGGCAGAAAGGGGCAACCCCATGACGGAGAAGATGCGGCCCTCCCGCCGCGCCGTCCTCCAGACCGCGGCGACAGCCGCGGTACTCGCCGCGCTCAGCTACCTGGGCGCCGAACCGGCGGTCGCCGAAACCACGCCGCCCCAGCAGGCCCAGCGGCCTGCGCCCCGACGCCGAGTCCCTGTCGGCCTCCTGTAACAGCGAAGTTGCGAACGAACGAGAGGAACACAGATGGAATCCAACGTCTATGACGTCACCGATTGGAAGACCCCCGGGAAACCGATCGACCCGCGGTACGACATCGGTGCGGTGATCAACAGCATCATCGCCGACATCAAAATGCGCCAGACCGACCCGGCCGACAAGCCCGGCGCGGTGATCTACATCCCGCCGGGGACCTACTCCTTGAAGACCCGCGTCGTCGTCGACGTGAGCTTCCTCACCATCCGAGGCTCCGGCCACGGGTTCACGTCGCTCTCCATCCGCTACAACTCCGACACCACCGGTTGGCACGAACTGAACCCGGGCGGTAGTCACATCAAGGTGGAGAACACCGATGGCGCCTCCGAAGCGTTCCTCGTGGCCCGCAACGGCAACCCACGGCTCAGCGCTGTCGCCTTCGAGAACTTCTGTCTCGACGGTGTGTCCTTCGGCAGCAACCAGAACTCGTACCGCAACGGAAAGGTCGGCATCCGCTTCGGCACCGACAACGATTCGGCGCGGATCCGCGGGATGGGGATGGTGTATCTCGAGCAGGCTCTGGTGATCCAGGGCCCGGACGCTCTCGACGTATCCGGCAACTTCATCGCCGAGTGCGGGACCTGCATCTTCATCCTCGGTGGGAGCCAGGCGACCAAGATCGAAGGCAATCACCTGGGCGCCGGCCCGGTCGGCTTCTCGATCTTCGCCGAGAACAGCAACGGACTCCTCATCACCGGGAACAACATCTTCCCGCGCGGAATCGACTCGGTGCACATCAAGAACTCGTTCCGGTCGAACATCTCCGCCAACCGCCTCCAGTCGTTCTATCCCGGAAGCATCACGCTGGAGGGCAACTGCAAGGAGAACCTGATCAGCTCGAACGTCTTCGAGCGACAGGTCGAGACGTACGGCCCGTTCATCGGTATCGGAAACGGACTGGACGACGACTTCGGGGTCGTGCAGGTCAACGGCGACGGCAACACCATCACCTCCAACCACGTCACGCTGATCATCCCGCCCGACCAGGTGAAGCCGGCCGGCGGCACCGCCGCGATCTTCCGGATCAAGAACGGCGACCAGAACCTGATCGGCGCGAATCACGTCATCTCCAACCTCGCCGTCCACACGGTCGTCCTCGACGCGGGTACGACCAACTCGCACGTCTTCGACAGCGGGACCCAGCAGCAGCTGCTGGCGAACTCCACCAGCTACGGGTTCCGCCCGACGCCGTAAGTTGGGCGGGTGCGAGGGGGACCCCCTCGCACCCGCTCCGAACAGACGAAAGGCCGTCCATGTTCGCGAACCTGACCGGTTGGCACCTTCTTATCGTTCTCGCTGTCGTGCTCCTCCTCTTCGGAGCCGCGAAGCTGCCGGCGCTCGCACGAGCGCTCGGCCAGTCGGCCCGCATCCTCCGCAGCGAAGCCAGAGACCTCCACGACGAGCCGAGCCGAAAGCCGAATCAGTCCGACACGTGACTCGGCACCGCCTCGGATCACGCAGCACACCATGGGAAAGACAGATGCCAAGCACCACGAGATACGACGTGACCACCTGGCCCTTCGGCGACGCGAAGGACGACATCGGCGAGGTGATCAACAGCATCATCGCTGACGTGAGACAGCGGCAGAACGGCTCCGTCGATCCGGACGGCGGCAAGCCCGGGGCGGTGATCTACATCCCGCCGGGGGACTACCGCCTTCGCACGCAGGTGCTGATCGACGTCAGCTTCCTCCGTATCGAGGGCTCGGGACACGGCTTCACGTCCTCGAGCATCCGGTTCAACGTCCCCGAGGAGCAGTGGCCGGATCTCCACGAGCTCTGGCCCGGCGGCAGCCGCATCCTGGTCGAGATCGCGGCGGATGCCGGCCATGACGAGTCCGCCGGTGCCGCCTTCCTCGTGAAGAGAACAGGCAGCCCACGGATCAGCTCGGTGGAGTTCTCGAACTTCTGCATCGACGGGCTCCACTTCCGGGCCGACGGGTCGGACCTCCACCCCGAGAACACCTACGTCAACGGCAAGACGGGCATCTACGTCGCGAGCGCGAACGACTCCTTCCGGTTCAACGGAATGGGTTTCGTCTACCTCGAGCACGCAGTCACCATCTACAACGCCGATGCGCTCTCGATTCACGACAACTTCATCGCCGAGAGCGGCAACTGCATCGAGTTGCGTGGCTGGGGACAAGCCTCGAAGGTGACGGACAACCTGATCGGCGCCGGGCCCCGCGGCTATTCGATCTTCGCGGAGAACCACGGCGGCCTCCTCATCACGGCGAACAACGTGTTCCCGCGCGGCGCCAGCAGCGTGCACCTCAGGAGCGTGACGAGGTCGAGTGTGACGAACAATCGTCTGCACTCGTTCTACCCGGGCATGCTGATCCTGGAGCAGAACGCTTCCGAGAACCTCGTCGCCGCCAACCATCTGCTTCGCGACCGCGAACCCTGGGCTCCGTTCATCGACGTGGACAACGGACGCGACGACCTCTTCGGACTGCTGCTCATCGAGGGCGCCAACAACTCGGTGATCGGGAACCACTTCTCGGAAGTCGTCGACTCGCGCAAGCTGCGTCCCGGCGGCGCCACCCCGATCATCATCCGCCTCGCCGAAGGGGTCGGAAACTACGTCGCGAACAACCACACGGTCGCCCTGGATGTCCGGTCCACGTCAGGAGACTCGGCGTTCGACGCGCAGGTGGACGCTCTGCTCGCAACGGCTGCGACAGCGCCCCTCGACATCGTCACGGTCCTCGTGGAGCCGAGCTCCAGCGGGAACACGATCCTCGATTCCGGAACCGACGCCCAGGTCGATCTCGACCGCACGGTGAATGCCTTCCGGGCGACGCCGGGCATCGGTTCGTAGTGCCGACCCCGTCGCTCCTGCGTCAGACCTGGGGGCGGCCGGCGCGGCGGTGGGCACCGCGCGACCTCGCGTGACTACTGTGCGCCGGTCGACTCCCGGACGACGAGCTGCGCCTCGGTCTCAGGCCCGGCCTCGGGCTCGGGCGCATCGGTGACGGCGCTCAGTGCCAGTTCTGCGACATAGCGGCCGAGGCCCGCCGTGTCGACGCGCACGCTCGTGAGGCTGGGGACGAACAGCGATGCCAGGGGACTGTCGTCGTGGCCGATCACTGCGACATCGCCCGGCACGGTGTGGCCGGAGCGGAGAACGGCGCCGGCGACGAGTGCTGCGATGTCGTCGTTGTAGGCGACTACAGCGTCGACTCCCTGCGCGAGCCAGGCCTCGACCGTCCGGGCCGCATTGGTCGGATCGATGTCCGCGTCGGCGGCGAAACCCTCGCCGGTCCGTTCCACGAGCGTTCGACCCGCGAGGGCGCGGCGGGTGCGCACAAGGTCCGCGATGCGCGGATCGGCCGAACCGGCGAATGCGAGCGTGGTACGGCCCCGCTCGAGGAGGTGCTCCACCTGGAGGCGCGGTCCTTCGACATAGCGGAGACCGTCGTCGGCGGCCTCCGACTGGTCCTCGAGAACGGCCGCGATCACGTGCTGCACGCCACTGGCGCGGATCTCCGAGACCGTCTTGCGGGGGAGGGGCGCCATCCCGAGCACGACGTCGGGACGGAGCGTCTCCCAGAGCGGCTGAGCCTGGCCGCCGGGGTGCGGCGTCATCGTGACCAGCGAGTACCCGGCCCGATCGAGAACCAGCGATGCCTCATCCAGGTGGGTGCGCATGCTGTAGTCCATCGGCCAGTCCGGGAGGATCAGCAGCACGATGCGGCTCTGACCGCTCCGGAGTGCGCGTGCGGCCGTGTGCGGCCGGTACCCGAGGCGCTTCGCCTCCGCCAGCACGCGCTCCCGGGTCGCGGGGGAGATCGTCTGACCGGGGGTGTTGTTCAGGACGAAGCCGACTGTGGCGCGGGAGATGCCCAGCGCGCGCGCGACATCGGCCGCGGTCACGCGCTTGAGGGTTTCCGAATTCGTCACAGACTCTCCTTCGCCAACTCGACTCTATCTCGCACTTGCACGTGCTAGCTATTCGCGTCTATAGTGACTTCACTAGCTCGTGCTAGTGCCCTTCCCCGAACAGAGCCCCTGACGATGGAGTCACCTGACATGTCGAACCCCACCAGCGACGAACCGGTCGTCGCAGCGATGCCGGCACCGCTCCCCGCCCCGACCGTCAATCCCGAGGTGATCGCCGAAGAGGCGCAGACCCCGCCGGAGCTTCCGAAGGTCGGCGCCACGTACATCTGGTTCATGGTCCTGGCGCAGTTCGGCGTCTTCATGGCCTTCATCACCCCGATCGCGATCTCGCTCGCGATCCGCGTTCAGGCTCTCGCGCCGGGTCACGCCGAGTACCTCGGTTACATCACCGGCGCCGGTGCCCTCTTCGTCATGCTGAGCGCCCCGTTCATGGGCGTGTGGAGCGACCGCACGCGGACCCGGATCGGCCGCCGCCGCCCGTTCATGATCGGCGGCATGGTCGTCGGCGTCATCTCGCTGGTCTGGATGGCGGTCGCACCGTCCGTCGTGCTGCTCGGGGTCGGCTGGGTCCTGGCGCAGTGGGGATGGGGCACCGTGCTCAGCAACCTCCAGATCTCCACTGCGGACCGCCTCCCGGAGTCCCAGCGCGGCAAGGTGGGCGGTCTGACCGGCTTCGCGACGCAGATCGCTCCCGTATTCGGCGTCGTCATCGCCCAGTTCTTCACGGCCAATGCTTTGCTGCTCTTCCTCGTCCCCGGCGCGGTGGGCGTGGTCCTGGTGACACTGTTCGTGACGCTCGTGCACGAAGACGACAGCCGCGGGCTGCCGAAAGACCACCTGACCGTCGGGCGACTCCTGCGGAAGTACGTCTACAACCCGGCGCAGTTCCCGGACTTCTCCTGGAACTGGCTCGGCCGCTTCCTCTTCTACTTCGGGCTCACCCTGAACACGACCTTCACCGCCTTCTTCTTCGCGGAGCGCATGGGGGTCACCGTCGACAAGGTGGCCGGCGTCATCGCCGCCCTCGGCGGCATCGGCGTGCTCGCCACGACGGCCGGCGCGCTCGGTGGCGGCTTCCTCTCCGACCGCCTCCGCCGGCGCCGCGTCTTCCTCGTGCTCGGCGGTGCGGTGATGGCCGCGGGCATGACGACGATGGCCCTCTCGGCCTCGCTGCCCTTCCTGATCGCGGGCTCCCTCGTGGTGTCGCTCGGCATCGGTCTCTTCGCCGCCGTCGACCAGGCGCTGCTGCTCGACGTCCTGCCGGAGAAGGACACCGACGCGGGCCGCTTCATGGGCATCACCGGCTTCGCCACCTCCATCCCGCAAGCCGTCGCACCGCTGGCCGCCTCCGCGATCCTCCTGATCGGGGTCGGCGGTGGGCAGAAGAACTACACACTGCTCTTCCTCGTCGCCGCGGCACTGGTCCTCCTCGGCGGGCTCGTCATCCTCCGCATCCGCTCCGTCCGCTGAACCCCGTAAGGCTCGTCATGACCGTCACCGTCACCCCCGTCCGGTTCGAACACCACCGCGATGCCCTCGGCATCGGCGAGGCCGCGCCGCGGCTGAGCTGGATCGTCGAGGACGCCCCGGCCGGCTGGTCCCAGGCCGGCTATCAGCTCGAGGCTGGTTCCGGCGAGGTCGTCTACGTCAGCAGCGGCGAATCGGTGCTCGTCCCGTGGCCGTTCGCCTCGCTCGGTTCGCGGGATCGCGAACGCGTGCGCGTGCGGGTGACCGGTGCGGACCGGACCGTCTCCGAATGGTCCGAGTGGGCGCAGGTCGAGGCCGGGCTGCTCCACCCGGACGACTGGACGGCCCAGCTCATCGCACCGGCTCCCGGAGCGGCCGCCCTCCTCCGGCGCACGACCGAGCTTCCCGCCAAGCCGGTGCGCCGAGCCCGCGTCTACGCCTCAGCGCACGGCCTCTATCAGCTCGAGATCAACGGCCGGCGGGTCGGAGACGACGAGCTCGCACCCGGGTGGACGGCCTACGAGTCGCGCCTGCGGTATCAGACCTACGACGTCACGGACCTGATCCGCGGCGGAGAGACGACCATCGGCGCGTGGCTCGCCGACGGCTGGTGGCGCGGCTACCTCGGCTGGGACGGACGCAGGGAGTGGTACGGCACCGAACTGGGGCTGCTGGCCCAGCTGGAGGTCGAGTACGAAGACGGCGAACGACGGGTGATCGGGACCGACCGTGCCTGGGAGAGCGCCGCCGGGCCGACCGTCTCCGCCGACCTCTACAACGGAGAGCACTTCGATGCCCGGCTGTACGATCCGGGCTGGTCGACGCCCGCCAGCACGACGGGCGACTGGACGCCGGTGACGGTCTCCGAGCTCGACACCGGCTTGCTGGTCGCGCCCGACGGTCCGCCGGTGAAGGTCACCCAGACGGTGCCGGTCGCCGACGTCATCGTCTCGCCGTCCGGGCGCACTATCCTCGACTTCGGTCAGAACCTCGTCGGCCGCCTGCGGATCACCGTGAACGGGGACGCCGGGGACACGATCGTGCTGCGCCACGCCGAAGTCCTGGAGGCGGGAGAGCTCGCGACCGAGCCCCTGCGCGGCGCCGAGGCGACGGACACCTACGTGCTGCGCGGCGGCGCCACGGAAGAGTGGGCGCCGCGATTCACCTTCCACGGGTTCCGATTCGCGGAGGTGACCGGCTGGCCCGGCGAGTTCGACGCCTCCGCGGTCGTCGCCGAGGTGCTGCACTCCGACCTGGAGCGCACCGGCTGGTTCGCCGCCTCCGATCCCAAGCTGGATCGGCTGCACCAGAACATCGTCTGGGGGATGCGCGGCAACTTCGTCGACGTCCCCACCGACTGCCCGCAGCGGGATGAGCGGCTGGGCTGGACGGGAGACCTCCAGGTCTTCGCCCCGACCGCCGAGTACCTCTTCGACACGGCCGGCTTCCTGACGTCGTGGCTGAAGGACCTCGCCGCCGAGCAGGCCCGGTACGGCGGCACACCGATGGTGGTCCCCGCGATCACGACCGGGTACACCGGGCCGATGGCCGGCTGGGCCGACGCTGCCACTGTCGTGCCGTGGACCCTGTACCAGTCGACCGGTGACCTCGATGTCCTCGGGCGGCAGTTCGACTCGATGCTCGCCTGGGTCACCGAGGTGGAGGCGGCGGCCGGCCCCGACCGGATCTGGTCTGCCGGCTTCCAGTTCGGCGACTGGCTCGATCCCTCCGCGCCGGCCGGTCGTCCCGAAGCCGCCGCCACGTATCCGGAGATCGTCGCGACCGCGTACTTCGCGCGGTCGGCACGCATCGTCGCCGACGCGGCAGCGCTTCTCGAGCGCGCGGAGGCGGACCGGCTCCGCTCGCTGGCGGACGAGGTCGCCACCGCCTTCCGCCGCGAGTACGTCTCCGAGGCCGGGCGCGTCCTCTCCGACTCCGCCACGGCCTACGCGCTCGCGCTCCAGTTCGACCTCGCCGGCGACGCTGCCGCGCGGACGCGGGCCGCCGACCGGCTCGCCGAAATCGTGCGCTCGAACGGCTTCACGATCGCGACCGGGTTCATCGGCACACCGTTGATCTGCGATGCGCTGTCGGCCAACGGCCACCTCGACACCGCCTACAAGCTCCTGTTCCAGACGAAAGCGCCCTCCTGGCTCTACACCGTCGATCAGGGCGCCACCACGATCTGGGAGCGGTGGGACTCGCTGCTTCCCGACGGCACCGTGAACCCGTCCGGCATGACCTCGTTCAACCACTACGCGTTCGGCGCCGTCGGCGACTGGCTGCACCGCGTCGTCGCCGGCCTCGCACCGGCGGCACCCGGATACCGGCAGCTCCGCATCGCACCTCAGCCTCCCCGTCGCGGCCTCACGTCGGCCTCGGCCCGGCTGAAGACGCCCTACGGCACCGCCGAGAGCGGCTGGGTGCTCGGCGACGGCGAACTCCGGCTGGCCGTCCGCGTCCCGATCGGGGCCACCGCCGAGGTGGTGCTGCCCTCCGGCGCCCGGCAGGTCGTCGGCCACGGCGAGCACGAGTTCACCGAACCCTTCGAGGTCGACCAGGAGACGCACGCCACCGTGACCGTCGACACCCCGCTCGGAACACTCATCGAGAACGCGGAGGCAATGGCCGTCCTCACCGGCGTCATCACCAAGCACGTCCCCGAAGCGGCCGACCACATGGCCGCGGGGCTGCGCGGACAGGAGGCCGTCACGCCGCGCCAGATCGCCGCGATGCTCCCTGGACCAGACGCGGTCCTCGCCGACCTGGAACGCGGCTTCGCGGCCGTCAGCTCGGGCGAACCCGTGCCGGACGACGTACTCCACGCGCCCGAGCCGACCGTGGACGACGACGCGCTCGCCCGCGACGCGGCCCTCCTCACCGGACGCGACTTCTGGTCCACCCGCGACGGTGACGGCATCCGCTCGCTCGTGCTGGTGGACGGCCCGCACGGGGTCCGTCGGCAGGGCGGCACGGCCGACAACCTCGGCTTCAACCAGAGTCTCCCGTCCACCTGCTTCCCTCCCGGGGTCGGCTTGGGCTCCACCTGGAACCCCGCCCTGGTGCGGGAGGTCGGCGCGGCGCTGGGCCGCGAGGCGCGCGCTCTTGACGTGGACGTGCTGCTCGGGCCGGCGATCAACATCAAGCGCTCGCCGCTGGGCGGTCGGACCTTCGAGTACCTGTCGGAGGACCCCCGGCTCACCGGGGCGATCGCCACCGAGTACGTGCACGGCCTTCAGAGCACCGGCGTCGGCGCGTCCCTGAAGCACTTCGCCGTCAACAACCAGGAGACCGAGCGGATGCGCGTGGACGCGCAGGTCGACGACCGTGCTCTCCGCGAGATCTACCTGCCCGCGTTCGAGCAGGTCGTCACCGAGGCGCAGCCCGCGACCGTGATGAGCGCGTACAACGCGATCAACGGAGCGTTCGCCTCCGAGAACGAGTGGCTCCTGACCGAGCTGCTCCGCGACGAGTGGGGCTTCGAAGGCCTCGTCGTCTCTGACTGGGGCGCGATCAAGGACCGCGTCCAGGCGCTGAAGGCCGGCCTCGATCTGGAGATGCCCGGCACCGGCGACGAGGGCACGGAGGCGATCCTCGCCGCCGTGCGCGACGGACGTCTCGACCGTTCCGTGGTCGAGCGGAGCGTCGCCCGGCTCGCCGAGCTCGCCGAGCGCACCGCCCCCGCTGCCGGCGACCACACCTTCGACGCGGACGCCCACCACGACCTGGCCCGCCGAGCGGCCGGCGAGGCGATCGTGCTGCTCCGGAACGAGAACGACACGCTGCCGCTGCGACGGGGCCGGCGCGTGGCCGTACTCGGGCAGCTCGCCGCCGAGCCGCAATACCAGGGCGGCGGCAGCTCGCACGTGAACCCGACGCGCCTCGACATCCCGGTGGAGGAGCTGCGCGCTCGACTCGGCTCGGAGGTCGTCTTCGCTCCCGGCTACGACCGCACCGCCCCGGAGGCGGACGAGCGCCTGCGTGAGGAGGCGGTCGAGGCAGCGCGCAACGCCGAGGTCGCGGTCGTCTTCGTCGGCCTGTACGAGGAGGACCAGTCCGAAGGGTTCGACCGCACGCACCTCGACCTCCCTGACGCGCATGTCCGCCTCATCCAGGCCGTTGCCGCGGCCGCACCCCGGACCGTGGTCGTGCTCTCCAATGGCGGTGTCGTCTCGCTCGAGCCATGGCACGACAGCGTCGACGCGATCGTGGAGGGCTGGGCACTCGGCCAGGCCGTCGGCCACGCGCTGGCAGCCGTCCTCACCGGCGACATCAACCCGTCCGGCCGGCTCGCCGAGACCATCCCGCTGCGGCTGGAGGACACCCCCTCCTACCTCTCCTTCCCGGGCGAGAACAAGGTCGTCCGCTACAGCGAGAGCGTGTTCGTCGGCTACCGCTATTACACGACGGTCGGGCGCGCGGTCCGCTATCCGTTCGGGCACGGACTCAGCTACACGACCTTCGAGTCGGCGCTGGAGGTGGAGGCGACCGGTGCTGACAGCGCGATCGCTCGCGTGACGGTCACGAACACCGGTGCCATCGCCGGTGCGCACGTCGTGCAGCTGTACGTCGCGCCGAGCAACGCGCCAGTCCGGCGCCCGACCCGTGAGCTCGCCGGTTTCGCGAAGGTACGGCTGGAGCCGGGGGAGTCGACCACGGTCGAGATCCCGCTGGTCCGGCGCGCGTTCGCCTTCTGGGACACCCCGCAGTCGCGCTGGTGGGTCGCTCCCGGCCGCTACACGATCCTGCTCGGTGAATCGGCCGAGCAGATCATCGGCGAGCAGGCGATCGACCTGGACGGCGATGTGGACGCACCCCAGGTGCTGTCACTCGCATCCACCGTCGGCGATTGGTTCGGCCACCCCGTGGTCGGCCCCGCGCTGATGCGGGCGATGATGGCGGGCGCATCCGACGAACAGCTCGCCGCCGCAGAGGCGAACGGCAACATGCTCAAGATGGTCGAGTCGATGCCGATGGGACAGTTCGCTCGGTTCCCGGGAGTCGAGATTCCGGACGAGGCGCTCGACCAGCTGATCGCGTTGAGCAGTGATGTCGCCGGCGCAGCCGACCTCGCGGCGGCGCAGCAGTGACGGCCACCGATCCGAGAACCCGCGTCCTCCTCACCGGCGCCACCGGCAACTGGGGACGCGCCGCGCTCCGTGAGTTCCGCGAGCGAGGCGACCGGACGCGCGTCGTCGCGTTCGCGCTGGACACCCCGCAGGACCGGGCCGTCCTCGACGAGTTCCACGACATGGAGAACCTCGAGATCTTCTGGGGCGACCTGCTGAACTCCGCCGACGTGCAGCGCGCCATCCGGGACGTCGACCTGATCCTGCATGTCGGCGCCGTCGTCTCCCCGCTCGCCGACCAGCATCCCGAGCTGGCGCAGCGGGTGAACATCGGCAGCATGCAGAACATCATCCGCGCGGTCGCGGCACTGCCGGATCCGGGATCGGTCGGGGTCGTGGGCATCGGCTCCGTCGCGGAGACCGGCGACCGCACTCCGCCGATCCACTGGGGACGGGTGGGCGACCCCATCCGGGTCTCCCGGTTCGACGAGTACGGGCAGACGAAGGTCGTCGCGGAGAAGCTGCTGATCGAGTCGCGGCTGCCGAAGTGGGCGTGGTTGCGTCAGACCGGCATCTTCCATCCGGGGATGCTCGCCCTCCGCGACCCGATCATGACCCACTCCACGCTGGGCGGCGTCATGGAGTGGGCGACCGCGGAAGACTCCGCCCGGCTCCTGGCCGGCCTCGCCGAGCGCGACCTGCCCGACGAGTTCTGGGGCGGGATCTACAACATCGGCGGCGGCGAGGAGTGGCGGCTGACGAACTGGCGGCTCCAGACCGCCATTAGCGGTGCCCTCGGCGTCACCGACGTGCGCGGCTGGTACGACCGCAACTGGTTCGCCACGCAGAACTTCCACGGGCACTGGTACACCGACAGCGACCGGCTCAACGACCTCGTGCCGTTCCGGAAGGACACGTTCGATGAGGCGCTCGCGCGTGCCGTCGCGACGCTCCCGAGTTCAGTCAGGTCGGCCGGCCGGGTCCCGGGATGGATCGTGAAGAACCTCGTCATGCGACCGCTCACCCGGAAGCCGCGCGGCACCATGCACGCCATCGCGCACCACGACGAGGCGGCGATCCGCGCCCACTTCGGGTCGCTCGAGGCATGGCACGCCATCGGCGACTGGACCACGTTCGCGGTGCCGGAGCCTTCGCGAACTCCGGCGTACCTGGATCACGGCTTCGACGAGGACAAAGCGGCAGAAGGCTGGGATCGCACCGACTACGTCCACGCCGCCGAGTTCCGCGGTGGGGAGGTCGTCTCACCGGTGGTTCAGGAGGGGCGCCCCCGCGAGCCGCTGATCTGGAGCTGCGCGTTCGGCCACATCTTCGCCGCCAGCCCGCTCCTGATCCTGATCGGCGGCCACTGGTGCCCCGACTGCACGCGCGACACCGCCGGCTACGAGCGCCAGGCCGAGCACAACCCGTTCCTCGCCCAGCTGTACTCGCACACGCCCGCGCGGCGTGACGAGGCCGCGCGGCGCTGACGGCCCACGTTCAGGAGTACTCCATGTCGATTCGAGCGCTCGCGATGGACGCCATCGTCAAACGGGTCGTTGCCCGCGGCGGCACGCAGGAGGTCGCCGCGGAGATCGCCCGACGCCACGCTGAGGGTCCGCCCGCCCCCGCCGCCGTACCGCCCTCCGTTGCCAAGCGGTTCCGCGTCAGCGAGGAGCGGGTGGCCGGGTCACGGGTCGTCACGCTCCGCCGCCGCGACGCGACGCCCGGTCGCGCTCTCGTCTTCCTCGCCGGCGGTGGCTACGCGCACCCCATCGCGACCGCGCACTGGAAGGCCGTCGCCCGGTTCGCGACGGCCGCCGGAGTCGACGCCGTCGTACCGCTCTACGAGGTCGTTCCCGTCGGTGACGTCAGCCGTGCGCGGGCGTTCGTGGCGGAGGTCCTCGCTACGACCATTTCGGAGCGCGGTGCCGGCGAGGTATACCTCGCCGGCGACTCCGCGGGCGCCGGCCTCGCGCTGAGTGTCCTGCAACTGCACCCGGAGGGAGTCCGCGCCGCCATCCTCCTGAGTCCGTGGCTCGATGTCGAACTCGCCCACCCCGCAGCCGATGTGCTGCAGACCTGGGACGCGATCCTGGACCCGGACGAGCTCCGGCACTGGGGCCGGGCATGGGCCGCTGAACTGTCGACGTCCGATCCGGTGGTCAGCCCGCTCCACGGCCGATTCGACGGCCTGCCGCCGGTTCACGTGGTCTCGGGCGGTCGCGACCTCCTGCTGCCTCAAGCTCTGGAGGCCTACCGTCTCCTGCGGCGGGCAGGTAACGCCGGCACCTTGACCTATTCGCCCGACGGCAACCACGCGGTGGGACTCAGCGGCTCCGCCACCCCCGAGGCGAAGCGTGCGCACGACGAAGTCGTCCGCATCCTGCGATCCTGACCGAGGAGACGACCCTTCATGCTCACCCTTCAGCAGACGTCACCGGCGGCGGCCCTCGCAGACGCCTCATGGATTACCACGCCCGATGTCGTGCCAGCGCCCGGTGAACGCCCGGCGTACGAGTTCCGTCGCGCCTTCGCACTGGTCGGCAGGGCGACGAGCGCGATCCTCACGGTCACGGCCCACGGCGTGTACGAGGCGTTCCTCAACGGAGAGCGAGTCGGCTCCTTCGAGCTGACGCCAGGCATCACCAGCTACCGCAAGACCCTCCAGGTCCAGCAGTACGACGTGAGCTCCTTGATCGTCGCTGGGCGGAACGAACTCGTCCTGGTCGTGAGCGACGGTTGGTTCCGCGGCCGCGTCGGCGCGCACCGCGTGCCCGACAGTTTCGGAACGCAGACTGCTGTAGTCGCGGCGCTCGCGATCGAGAAGGCAGAAGGCACTATCCGGGTGGTTACGGACCGCACCTGGGCGACCGGTGTCGGTGCGATCGTCCGAGCCGACCTGATGGACGGGCAGACCAGCGACCTTCGCCGTATCGGCCGCACCGACTGGCAGCGGGTCGCGATCTCCGACGACCCACTGACGCAGGACACCGACCGGCTGGTCTGGTCGGTCGCCCCACCAGTACGCAAGACCGAGACCTTCAGTCCCGTCGCGATCACGCGCCTCCCGTCCGGGCGGCAGATCGTGGATTTCGGGCAGAACCTGAACGGCTGGGTCCGCCTCACCCAACTGGGCCCGGCGGACACCACCATCCAGCTCACCCACGGGGAGGCTCTCGACCAGGAGGGTGACCTCACCCTTGAGCACCTCGACATCACCGTCGCCCCGGGGCTCCCGAAACTGCCGGTGGGTCAACGTGACACCGTCATCTCCCGCGGCAACCCGTCCGACGTCTTCGAGCCCCGGCACACGAGTCACGGATTCCGTTACGTCGCGGTCGACGGGCTGGAAGACGACCTCACTCCCGAAGACGTCAGCGCTCACCAGGTGCGCACCGACCTCCATCACACCGGGACGTTCTCCTCCAGCGACCCGCGACTCAACGAGCTCCACCGCATCGCCGTCGCCAGCTGGAGGTCGAACAGCCTCGACATCCCCACCGACTGCCCGCAACGGGAACGCTGGGGATACACCGGCGACTTCCAGATCTTCGCCCGCAGCGCCGCCTACCTCGACGACATCAGCGGATTCGCCCGCAAGTGGCTGACCTCCCTGGCGGACGACCAGCACGCCGACGGCACGATCACCAATGTCGCGCCCGATTGCGGAATCGAACCCGACCCGGTGATCCCCATCTCCTTCGACGGCTCCGCCGGCTGGGGAGACGCCGCGACGATCGTGCCGTGGGAGCTCTACCGCGCCTACGGCGACCCAAGCATCCTGGCGGAGACCGCCCCCATGATGCGCGCCTGGGTGGACCACGCCGCGCGAACCGCGGCCGGCGGACGCCACCCGAGCCGCGTGGCGTCCCGGCCGGAGCCGGCGCCGCACGAGCGGTTCCTCTGGGACACCGGATGGCACTGGGGCGAATGGCTGGAACCCGATGTCCCGTTCAACCCCCAGGGCGACCCCGCGATCGTCGCCACGGCGTACCTGGCCCGCTCCGCCCAGCTCACCGCCGACGCCGCCCGGGTGATCGGAGACGCGGCCGAAGCCGAGCGGTACGCGCGACTCGCGCGGGATGTGGCCGATGCCTGGCGAACGGAATTCCTCAACGCCGACGGAACGCTCACCGTCGCCACGCAGGCGAACTACGTCCGGGGTCTCGCCTTCGGTCTCATCCCAGCCGAGCTGACCGCGGCCGCGGCAGATCACCTCGTGCGGCTGGTCGAGGAGAACGGGACGCATCTGGGCACCGGCTTCCTCTCCACGGGGATGCTCCTGCCCGTCCTCGCGGACAACGGTTATCCCGACGTGGCCTACAACCTCCTGTTCCAGACCGACGAGCCCGGTTGGCTCGTCATGCTCGAACGCGGCGCCACCACGGTGTGGGAGTCGTGGTCCGGCATCGACGCGGACGGGAACCCGCACGAGTCGCTCAACCACTACTCCAAAGGTGCGGTCATCGCGTTCCTGCACGAGTACGTCGCCGGGATCCGCCCGGCCGAGCCCGGGTACACGAAGGTGGACATCCGCCCCCACCTCGACGAGCGCCTGACGTGGGCTGAAGGGACCCTCGAAACCCCGCACGGCGTCATCCGCAGCCGCTGGGAGCGCGACGGTGCGAACGCGACCATCCGAGTCGGCATCCCCCAAGGCGTGACCGGGATCGTGCACCTGCCGAACGGCGAACTCCACGAGGTGGCAGCGGGCGATTGCACCTGGAGCACGGCTATGCCCGCGCGAGCCCCTCGCACCCCCTACCCGGATCTCCGCGCTGCGCGCGCCAACGCGGCCCAGGCGCCTTCGGACGAGCCATTGAGCTGGGGTCGAATCGACCCGGACGTCATCACCCTCGGTGAGCTCCTGGACGACCCGGCCTCGCGCGAGGTGTTCGATCGCGTAGTTCCCGGCGTCGCGGACAGCCCGATGATCGTTATGGCGCGAGCCGTCCCCTTGAACACGGTGCTGAAGATGGCCGCCGGGTCGATCGCTTCGGCGGAGATCCGAGAACTGCGCGCGCAGCTATCTCGGCTCTGAAGCCCTCGAGAAGGCGGCAAGCGCAGCCCCCACAGAAACCCCACAACTCCAGTAATTGTGAGGGGTGCAAGGTCATCGGGGCGCCGCGAAATTCCGCGGTTTTCCGGGCATCTTGAGACGGGTTAAGGGGCACCGTCAGGGTTCAAATCCCTCCGTCTCCGCACTTGGGCTCCTCCCAAATGAATTCGGCGGAACTGTCCTAATTCAATCGTGACGTCGTTTCAAGCGCCTGATCAGGTACTTTTTTGGGTCGTATCTTCCGATTGCTCGCTCCGGAGCCTCGGGGCTGAGCGTTTGGGACCGCGGCCATCAGTCACCTCACAGGCGTGTCGCAGCGCGTCTGGCTTCCTGCGTTGCTCGTGTCACGTTTCGCTTCGGGACACTTCGAATCAAATCGCCGCAAGTGACGATCTTGGTTGAGACATCATCGGTGACGGCCACCAAACTGCATCGATGGCCGGCGCCACTTCCCTGCGTAAGCGGCAAACGCAGCTGAGAGGTGCACGGTCAGTGCAAGACCTCGAACGCCAAGGCGGCTGTCCCCGTCCAACCGGGGAACGCATCGATGCGAACGTGTGAGCTCACGACGTCGGCCGAACCCACCATCATCCTTTTCGTCCGGAAGACGGTGAGCTGCGCGTGACCGCCACGAGTTTCGCGGTTGGTCGCGGTGAACTCGCACATGCGCATCCACAGGTTCCCAGTGCCTTCACGAGCAACGTTCGCGGCCGAGTACAGCGCGACCTGAGCGAGTTGCGACGTCAGCGCCAAGCATTCGACAATCCCGAGATCCGCTTCGGGAGGGTCAGCCAGAAAGGTGCACGCGGCCGTCCCCTCGGAGACAACGAGGGAGTCGGCCATCAGCCGGCGGTGACGGTACCCGTCCGCGAAGTACCGGTCTGCGCGCGGGCCGAGGAGAGCGTCAGGGTCCACTACGCCGCTCAACACAGGGGAGCTGACCGGTCGAGCTGGAAGCATGAACGATACCGACACCTTCAGGGTGCCGATCCGGCAGATGACCTCTGCACTGGCCGTGGAGGCTGGACGGGCCAAGCGGGCGGTCGCTGATATTCCGGTTTGGGCCAATTCGGGACGACCGCCGGCACGAACGGTGACGCCAGAAACCGGAACCTCTCCGCCCGCGGCTGCGCAGCCGGAAGCGATCAGAGCTATCGAGCCGAGAGAAGCGGCGACCGCAATCGCGTCGATAGTGCCGAGGTGCGCGACTCGAGCGACCCCTTCCCGTCGCCACTGCCGTAATCGAACGGAGGCTTCGACCAGGACCCCGCCATCCGACTGTTCGACCACGACGTCCTCCAGCCACTGCTCCGTTTGCCGGAAACCGTCGCCGAAGTATCGTTCGCGAGCTGGTCCAAGACGCGATTCAAGAGCGTCCGTGGTCACGCGAGACCCGGAATCATGATGAAGAGTACGGTTTTAGGCGCTATGGTCGTGTAACTACTGGCCGAAGGGATGGGCAACTTCGGAATGGCGAAGCAAGAACGCGCGGAACGCACCCGTGTCGCGATCCTCGAGGCCGCAGCGAAAGAGTTCGACGAGTTCGGATACGAAGGCGCCCGGCTGGAACGGATCGTTGAACGCACCGGTGCGACCAAAGGCGCCGTGTATTTCCACTTTCGATCCAAGCTCGACATTGCGCGGGCACTGGTGGAAGAGAAGTACACGAACTGGCCCGTCATTGTGGCCGAAGTGGCCGGGACCGGGTTGCGGGGATTAGCGGCGGCGGAAGAGCTGACCCAGCGAGTTGGCCGGGTCTTCGCGCAAGATGTGCGCGTGCGAGCAGCGATGAAGCTCACGCAAACGGTGCTTCCGCCCGCGCCAGAAGACAACCCGTACGAGCGGTGGACCCAGCTCATCACGGTCTTCGTCGCCCAAGAAGTCGAGGACGCCGGTCTCCAGCATGTGAAGCCGCGCGAGGTGGCTACGGTCGCAGTCCAGTCGTTCTTCGGGGCGTACATGATCGCCCACGAGTTGGGTCGCCTCGACACTCTCCCCGACGACGTCAAGCGGCTCTGGCAGATCATCGGCGCTTCGTTTACCTTCCCAGCGGCTGCCCCCGCAACCGTCGCCTAAACATACCGGGAAGTCTGAACGGTCTCTCACCCCTCAAAAGGGGTCGCCGCTGCGTCAGCATGGTATTTCGCCAATCGGGACCGGCTCGCGGAAGCCGGACGCTTCCAACCAACCGGAAGAGCGAAGCCTAAAACTCCAACTGACCGATCAACGGCTTGCCCACAGTCAGCAGTAGCACGCCGACAAACGCCAGCGACGCCGGAATCATCGCCCACCACGGGTGGCGCCGGCGTCGAATCGGAACAAACGCGGACACCGCGGCGAGAAGCCCGAAGAGCGTCGGCGGCAGCAGGAAGAAGTAGAAATAGGCGCTGCTGAGTGCCAGCGCAGAATTCGTCACCAGCCACACCACGAGCGGGAACAGTGAAATCGCAGCGACCGCCAGCAGTGCCAGAGTCACAAGAACGTAAGGCGCCATCGTGAACACGATGGTTCGGGGCGACTGGGCGGGCGAGGTAGCGGCTGATGCGTTCACAATCGCATTCTTGCACCACTTGCAGAAACAAGCAGGGAGGTCGGTATTATTTCGCTCAGTCGCCTGAACAACCGTCCGGGCGCTGAAACGATCGGGGAAATGAATGAGTCTACGAAAGCGGTTGATCGCAGCTGCCGCGGCCGTCGGAATCGTGGGGGCGGCCGGAGTCGTCGCAGCGACACCGGCGTATGCGGCCTGGGATTCATGCGCATCCGGCCAGATGTGCGCATACGTTGACGCCAACGGCGGCGGCCCGGCAATGCGGGCGTACTACAGCAATAGCAGCTGGAACGGCAGCTGGGGGAACTACAACAACTCCGCCAGCTCCATCTGGAACAACGGCAACTCGCAGAACGTGAACGTCTACGTCAACCAGAACTACAGCGGCAGCAACTTCACCGTCTACCGCGGTACCGGCAACCGACACACCGACCTGTACTGGGACCAGACCGGAGGCGTCGGGATAGCGTTCTGGAACGACAATCTCGAGAGCAATCTCTGGACCTAACGCTCCGACACCTCACCAGAAAGCAGTCGTCGGCGCACGCGGGGGAACACACATGTCAGCATCCAGAACCATTGTCATCGCGTTCATCGCGTGCGCCGGCGCTGCCGGGCTCACCGCCTGCAGCACAGCTGCGCATAGCATCGACGTCGACTTCTCGAAACGAACGGTCATCAGCGGGCAAGCAAAACTCGACGAGGGCACAGACAGTGCAGTTCTTCCCCTCGACCGATACATGCCCTCCGACGCGGAAGACAGAACCGTCGACTACGCCATCGACTTGAGCCTGCGCAGCTGCATGGCAGGCAAAGGGTTCGACTTCAAGGTCATCGACCGCCGGCAAGGCCATTCGACCGTCGGCTTCCGCCTCTTCGGAGTTTGGGTACTCAACAAAGCGGCGCAGTACGGGTACAACCCGCCGCCGCCGGATCAGGTCACACAACAATTGCAAGCGTTGAACGCACAAACGACGACACCGGACTCCCAAGCCGCCTACTCCGCGTGCCTGGACGCCGCCGCCAAGAAGTTTCCACGGGTCGACCCAGTGTCCACGCTCGCCGCGCAAGGAGCGGCAACCGCGTTCGACAAAACCATCCACGACGACAGCGCAGGGAAGAAGATCGTCGCTGACTGGCGATCATGCATGAGTGGCCACGGGATCGCGCTCGCAAAAGACGGCCTGAACGTCGACGTGTCCAACGTCAACGACGAGCAGAAGACCAAAATCGCAGTTCAGGACGTTGAATGTAAAACCGCGACGAACGCCGTTCAACGACTTGCCGACATCGACGCCAGCTACCAAACAGCGATCGTGAACCAGAAGCAGGCAGCGCTCAACGACGAGCGGACGAAGATCGACAAAACGCTGGCGGCAGCGCAGACCTACATCGACCAGAATGGCTGAGCAGATCGCACCCCAGGTCAGAGTGCCCAGGTTCCCCAAGCCCATCACAACCGTCGTGGTCCTGCTGCTCATCATCGCCGCCGCCGGCGGCGGACTCGCCATCGGATACCGGATGCAATCTGACGTCGCCGCGTCCATACAACAAGCGCAGACCCCTGTCGAGACCACCGCGCTGGTGGAATCAAAAGCGTATTCACTTCCCCCGATCGTCGGCACTGTCGGGGCGATCAACTCGTTCGACTACGCAACGACGATCAACCCAGCCGTTGTCACCCGACTCGGCGTAGCACCCGGCGAAGCCGTCAAAAGCGGATCCCTGCTGGTGTCCATCAACGACTCACCCGTCTTCGCATTACGGCTCGCAATCCGACCGTGGCGCGACCTCGCAGTAGGTGACCGTGGAACCGACATCGCATCCCTCAACGACGAACTGAACGCACTCGGGCTCCGCAAAGGTGCAGCCAGCGACACGTACAACGACGCGACACGGGACGCCGTTCAGAAGATGTTCAAACAGGCGAAGCTGGACGCACCGGGCACCCCAGCGGGCGCGTCCCTCCCGCTCGCGAACATCGCAGTGCTCCCGCAAGGGGACTACATCGTCAAGTCCAGCGTCGCGCGCGGCTCCGCAGCCGGAGAGGGACCAGTTGTGCACGCGGTCCAAGCGGCCTCCCAGGTCGTCACAGTCCTCGACGTCGTCCATGCACAATCAGCGAGAGCCGGGTCGAAAGTCGATCTCACCATGAGCGGAGGCGCTCACCTCGGCGCAGGCTCCATCGCCAGGGTCGGGGAGTTCCGCGCCGGGGACCCGAAAGCATCCGGATTGGACGCGCAATCCGGGTACCCGGCCACTATCACGTTCGACAAGCAGCCCGAGGCGTCCCTGGCCGGCGACGAACAGGTCCAGATCACTTTCCCCTCCGACACCGCCGCCCAGTCGTCGGTTCCGACGATCGCTATCCACCAGGCCGGAAACCGGACGTGGGTTGTTGTCAAACAGGACGGGAAGAAGACCAACGTTGACGTGAAACCGGAATGGCAGCAGGGAGGGTGGACCGGCGTCGCCGCCGGCTCAAACCTCAGCCCCGGAACCGTCATCGTCCTCAGCGGCGCTGTGAATGACAACCACTGAGTCCGCGCCGCTCCTCAGCTTGCGAGGCGTCGGCCGCCGATACAACCGCACCGGCGCGTGGGCTCTCACACGCATCGACCTCGACATCTACCGCGGCGATTTCATAGCCATCACCGGTCCGTCCGGGGCGGGAAAATCAACACTCCTCAACGTCCTCGCCCTCCTCGACTCGTACGACGTCGGCGAATACCAGCTCGACGGGCAGGACATTCGAGCGCTCCCGCGGCGCAAGCGCGACACCCTGCGTGGGGAAACGTTCGGTTTCGTCTTCCAACACTCGAATGCGATCGACAACCGGACGGTGATCAAGAACGTCGAAGTGCCTTTGGTATCGACGGCGGCACCGTTCGAGGAGCGTGCCACCCGCATTGGCGAAGCCCTCACCCAGGCGAACATCATCCACAAAGGATCGCAACGTGTCTCCCTGCTCTCCGGCGGCGAACGGCAACGGATGGCGATCGCCCGAGCTCTCACCACCAAACCCGCGGTTCTCTTCCTCGACGAACCGACCGGGAACCTCGACTCCGCGAACTCCGCCGCGATCATGGACCTCCTCGACGAGCTCAACGCTTCCGGCACTACGATCGTGCTCGTCACCCACGACGCCGCCCTCGCCGCCCGCGCCCGCCGGCAGATCACCGTCAACGACGGAGTCATCGCCGAGATCAGCGCCGACGCGACCCGCCCGGCGGTCACCGGTCACGAGACACGAGCACGTGGCGACGACCACCGGCGATGGTGGCGACGAACCGTGGACGCCGTCTGCGAAGCCGCCTGGAGCCTCTGGGACAACCGAACACGAAGCGCCATCGAGATCCTCACCACCGCTGTCGCCATCTGTGGTCTCGCCGCCAGCGTCAGCCTCGGACTGACCGCCAGCAACCAAGTGGATCAACTCATCTCCGCCGCATCACAGAACATGGTGACCGTCGCCACTCAACAACCGACTGGCACCGCAGAAGCATTCAGCGACGACGCGCTGCAACGCGTCGCACGCCTCGACGGGATCGTTGCCGCTGGACGGCACGACCGCGTTGCCGCCTCGGACGCCGACATCTCACGATTCGGGGCGAATGTGCCCGGCGATACCGCGAGCGTTGAACTCGTCGGGGCAACGGCTGGCACATTCCAGGCGCTCCGGATATCCTCCCCGCCCATCGTTGCTGGGCTGTTCGAGTCGAAAGGGCCGGGCCAGAACATCGCCGTAGTAGGTGCCGCGGCCGCGCGATCCCTGCATGTCGGCTCCGGTCCCGGGCAGACGATCTTCGTAGGCAACCACGCCTTCGATGTGCTGGCGATCACGTCCAGTGCCAGCGTCGCCAACTCTGTCGTCGTCCCGCACGCGGCCATCGTCTCCTTGCGGTTACCGGCGAAACAGACACTTGTCGCACGCACGGCGCCTGGTCGTTCAGCCGTGGTATCCGATGCTGTGCCGCTAGCGCTCGACCCCGGCAACCCGGGGGCGTTCACGGTGACCGGCGCAGCCAACCTCGGCCAACTCCGCGGTGACGTTTCGAGTTCGTTCCAGTGGCTTCTTCTGCTGCTCTCCAGTGTCCTCCTCGCGGCGGCCATCATCGCAACGTCGGCGATCATGAGCAGCGCTGTCATCCAGCGACGTGCGGAGATCGGCCTGCGGATGGCGACCGGCGCGAGTCCTTCGTCGGTCGGGTCGCTTTTCGTCGTCGAGGGAGGTGTGCTCGGCGCGGTCGGCTCCGTCTTGGGGGTCTTCCTGGCGGTCGGCACGGTGCTGCTCGTGTCGATGGCTCGCGGGTGGACGCCGTATTTCGACTTCGTCAGCCTGGTCGGAGCTCTCGTCATCGGAGTTGTCGCTGGTTTGCTCGCGTCGATCATTCCAAGTGTCCGCGCGAGCCGGATCCAGCCGGCAATCGCGGTTCGGGGGTAGCCCGTCAAAGACGGCACCTACTGGGGAACATCTGGGCCGGGCATTCACACCCAAACCAAGATCAGCGGCAAATGAGGCCTGTAGCGGGGCGGTCCACGACACCACCCTTTGATGGGTCGACACTATCGGGGTGAGTCGTCGTGACGGGTCAGCCGGCGACAGGGAACGCGCCGGCCGGCGCGGCGGCCTACGCCGCGCCGGCTCGGCTCATCACCACCAGCTCGTGAACCGGGCGAAGGCCTTCGAGAATGCCCACGGCGACTGCACCACGCCGGAGCAGTTGCTGGCGCCCTTCACCCCGGGGCAGGAGCCGTTGTCGCGCTCGAGGGCCCAGAAGCTCAGCTCGTTGATGTGCTTGGCGGCCGCCCACTGGACCAGCGGCGAGGCCTGGGCGACGGTGAACGTCTCCTGCGGGCCGAAGTCGTCGATCCCGTTCATCTGGATGATGCCGACCTTGTGCCAGAGGGCCGCGTCCGACGCGGTGGGGGCGATGGTCGCTCGCAGCTGGCCGACCAGGCCGGCGGCCGCCGTCTGCGCGTCGGCCAGCATGTCGTGGGTGAGGCCGTCCCAGTAGTCGAAGGTCATGATGTTGACCGCGTCGATCGGAGCGTTGTACTTCGCGGCCGACTGGAGGAGCGCGACGCCGGTGGCTCCCAGTCCGTGCGGCGTGGACGGCAGCGTGTAGGCGATCGAGAGCGGACGGTGCTGCGCGGCCGCCCACGCCGTGACCTCGACGATGGCCTGGTTGCGGCGGTCGATGCCGGCCAGGTTGCTGAGCGAGTCGGCTTCGATGTCGAAGTCGAGTCGCTGCACTTTGTAGGTCGTGATGACGTTCTCGTAGGCCAGCGCGATCTTGTGGACGTCGGTGCAGCTGTCGGCGATCTCGGTGCTCGTCGTGTCGGCCGTGTATCCGCCGAAGGACGGGATGACGTCGCCGCCGCGCAGCCGGATGCGATCGATCGCGTCACCGAAGGTGCTCGCAGCGACCGGGGTGGCCGTGTTGCCTGCCCAGTAGAGGGTGCACGACCCTGCCGCCTCGGTCTGCAGGAACGCCAGGCTGAGCACCTTGGATCCGGACTGCCTCGAGATGTCCGCGAGGTCGCTCACGGCGGTGACGTCGACGTACGGCGCCGAGAAGTGCGGAGGCAGGGGGAGGGCGGGGAGGATGAAGGGGGAATGGGCACCGCCGGAGGAGGTGACCGGCTCCGTGCCGGGCGGTGTGGTCGCGGCCGCGGGCAGCGCGGTGGTCGCGAGGCAGAGCGCGGCCCCGAGCAGTGCGGCGGCGAGTGTGGAGATGGCGCGTTTCATGTACGGCTCCTCGTTGACGTTGAGTGCAACGGCCCCCTTCGCGCACCCATGAGCGAATCTCACATTAGTTAGTAAAGTTAACTAACAAACGGGAATGTAGCAGCAGGGGCGCTATTCCCACAAGAGGTCACCTCCGCACGGTCCGGCAGGCGAGCTGCACCGCGAGCCGCGTCTCCGGATCGCCGAGGTCGAGTCCCAGCAGCTCCTGGGCTCGGATGATCCGGGTGGAGACGGTGTTCCGGTGCAGGCCGAGCGCGTCGGCCGTCGCCGCGATCCCGGACTCGTGGTCGAGGTAGGACGCCAGTGTCTCCAGCAGTTCCGGGCCGCGGGCGAGCAGGGGCGCGAGAAGGGACTCGGCCGCCGGGACGAAGGTGTCGCTCCCCGTCCAGGACAGCAGCAGTTGCTCCAGACCGAGCGCGTCGATGCGCAGGAAGTATCCCGTGGCCGACCGATCGGCCGCGAGCCGGGCCGCGTCGGCGGCGCCCTCCAGGGTCGCGACCAGGCCGGAAGAGCCGGTCTCCAAGGTTCCGACGCCGGTGGCCACGTTGAACACCCGGCGGGCAGCGGTGTGCAGCACGTGCAGGGCGCGCACGCTGTCCTCCACCCGGCTCGGCGCGGGCGGCGCGGCGAAGCTCAGCCAGCCGGTGATGCCGCGTCCGCTCGTGGCGGCGTGCGAGTCGGCGGGCAGCGCCGTCAGCTCGCTGGTGACGAACCGCAGCAGCTGGAGGGTGTCGACCCGGCTGCGTCCGACCAGCCGGAAGCCCAGGTGGTAGCCGCTGGAGCGCCAGCCGCGCTCCAGCATCCTCTGGTCGAGCTCCGGATCGCGGTCGTCGCCGCGCTCGAGGAACTCGCGCAGCAGCCCGGAGGCGACGGCGGCGTCGTTGACGTCGGCGACCTCGTCGATCAGGATGCGCGCGGCGACGACCGGCATCGCCACCTCGGCCGCAACGCCGAGCGCGCTCAGCTGCAGGGTGCTGAGCCCGGTTCCGAACACCGCGAGCCGGAGCCCCGCCCGGCTCGGGCTGTCCACCCGGACGGAGGCCGCTGCGTCGTCGGCGACGGACACCAGGTCCAGCCAGGGTGCGAAGTCGATGGCGGCGTGCACCGCGGCGGGGAGTTCGCCGCCCGCCTGGAGGAGGACGCCCTCGCTGTCGATCAGGGCGACACCGTGCCCGACGCTCGTCGAGAGGTGGCGGAGCAGGTCGGCGAGGTTGTCCGCGTGGTACTCGATCGACTGCGCGACCCGGCGCACATACCCGAGCGTGAGAGCGTCCCGGCCCTCGACCAGCTCCCACGCGGCCCGCGCGAGCGCCATCGGCTCGTCGACGTCGAGCAGGGCGAGGCCGAACCGCTCCGCCAGGGTGCGCGTGCCCGAGCCGAACGCCTCCGCTCCCGGCGCGGCCAGGGCGCGGTAGCCGCGATCGCGCACCCGGCGCACGAGCGCGTCCTGCTGCCACGGCGTGGCCGGGGGCGGCGACGTGAGCAGAGCGAGGAGATCCGCGCCCTGCGGCGGGAGGTCCGACTCGGTCGCGCCGACGACGAGGTCGCGCCAGGGCGTGGCGGGATCGGCCCCGGCCAGGATGCGGACGCCGCCGCCTGCGGGGTGCGCGAGCAGTGCGGCGAGGTCGAGGCTGTCGCTCATGCCGCCTCCAGCCCGGCGAGGCCGAAGGCAGCGGGTGTGACCCGGGCCAGCCGGTCGGCGCGGGCGGTCCACCACGCGGGCGCAGGGAGGGCGAGCACCGTCACGTGGCGGGCGATGGTCACCCCGTCCACCTGCAGGATGTCGCGCGAGCGGGTGTCCAGCGCGACGATGATCTCCGGCGCGGCGGCGACCGTCGCTCCGTCCCGCACCACCGCCAGCAGCTCCGACCGGGCCACCAGCCGCAACAGCGAGCCGTCGTCGCCCTCGACCTGGGCGGCGCTGACGAAAGGATCCTCGGGCGAGGGCTCGACCAGCGACACCCGGCCGGAGCCCAGCAGCCGGCCGCCCAGAGCCTCGGCCAGGGCGGCGGCGTCCGCGTCGGCGGCAGCCGCCATCCGCTCACCGAGCCGCAGCGCCCGCAGAGAGGTGCCCACGATGCCGTGATCGCGCAGGTCGCCGACGGTGAAGCCGGCCATCAGGACGGTGCCGGTGCCGCCCGCTTGCACGACCGCCGCCCGCACCTGCGATTCGACGTCGGCGGCGCGCGTGGTCTCCACGACGGCGACGCCCCTCCCGGTGTCGCACACGGTGACGATGCCGGAGAGCCCGTCGACCAGGAGGGACACCTGATCGAGGCGCGGCAGGGCGCGACCCATGCAGTCCGCGTCCACGACGTCGAGACGGTCGGCCAGCAGCAGCGGCGCCAGCCCGTTCATCCCGCCGCCCTCCAGCGCGCACACCGCGGCGGCCCGCACTCCCGTCCAGCGCTCCGCGGCGGCCAGGAGCGGGTCGAAGGCGGTGGCCGGCGGGATGCGCTCGCTGAGCAGATACGTGGAGCCGGCGAAGGCGACGGTCACGCACGGGGTCGTCGGGTCGAGGTCGTCCACCGCGTACAGGGGGAGGGGCCAGATCGGCGCACGCTCCGCCATCAGCTGGAGCAGGGTGGCGCCACCGCCGCCGCCCGATCCGAGCAGCGAGAATCCCCGGCTCAGTGCGTCGAGACGCTCCAGGCCGAGGGTTCTCATGCTGTCAAGGTTAGGGGCTGCGGCGCCGCCCTGCGGCGGCGATTCAGGCCGAACCGGCCGGCGCGAGCGAGCGGCTCTCGACCGGGACGAACTCCTCGGTCAGCCCGAACGCGCGCGGCCCGAAAGCGGCCAGCGCCTCCGGCGTCCGCATCATCTCCGGGGTCGAGATGCCCAGCACGCGCACGCGCTGGCCGTAGCGCAGCCCTTCCGTCGTGATCGGCTCGCCCGACTCGATGTCGGTCACGCAGATCAGGTCGGGCACGATGGCCACCAGCGCGCCGTCGCGCAGGGCGATCAGGTTCTCGTTCTGGAACCGGATCTCCAGCTGCGAGTCGTCGCCGGCCGCCAGAGCGGAGATGGTCGCCCTGCCCTTGGCGAAGCCCTCTGTGGTGCGCCGCTCGACGTCGGTCACCTTCCCGCTGAACAGCTCCCGTACCTCCGAGTAGAGGGTCGTGGACAGGGTCTGCGCGATCGCCTCGAACGGTGAGCGGTGCGCCTCCCGCGCCTCGCGGATCGCCCGGCCGAGCGCGAGCGCCATCGACAGGGTGCGCGGGACGGCGGTGCGGCGCACGTCGGCGCCGGTCATCGCGTACTCCGCGATGTGGCCGACGCCGCCCAGGCGGATGGTGACGCCGCGGGCCAGCCACTCCATCTGCCGGTCGTCGTCGCCGGTGTCGATGACGACGGTCTCGCCGCGCTCGCCGGCGAGGGCGAGCGGGGAGCCGTGGACGCCGTAGACGGCGAAGGTCTCCATCGACAGCTCGGGGAAGGCGCGGCCCATGCCGTCGGCGTCCACCACCGGCAGCCCGGTCTCGGCGGCGACGATCAGCGGGATCATCGAGTTGATGCCGCCGCACTCGATCGGCATGGTGGCGTCCGCGGTGCGGCCGAGGTGCGCCTCCAGGGTCCGGAGTGCGAGCGTCGGCTCCGTGCCCGCCGGGATCTTCTCGATCATCACGGTCGGCGCGCCCATCTGCGCGGTCGGGACGACGAACAGGTCGTCGGCCAGATCGTCCGGGTCGAGGACGGTGATGGCCCGGTCGCCGAGCACGCGCTCGACCAGCATCTGGCCGATGTACGGGTCTCCGCCCCCTCCCGTCCCGAGCAGGGTGGCCCCGCGGGCGAGGTCGGGCAGGTCGGCCGCGGTGAGCGTCCAGCTCATGCTCCGGCCTCCACCAGCTGCCGCTCCGGCGTGCCGTCGAAACGGTGCGAGGGGAGGTCGTAGCCGAAGTACGCGGGACCCACCATCGCGAGCGCTTCCGCCGTGTGCCAGCGCGGATCGCTCGGCGCGGCCACCACCCGGACGCGCTGACCGTAGCGCAGGCCCTCTGTCGTGATCGGCTCGCCGCTCTCCGCATCGAGCACGATGATGAGGTCGGGCGTCGTCGCGAAGGTGACATCGCCCGACTGGGCGATCAGGTGCTCGTTCTGGAACGACAGCTCCAGCGCGGCCACATCGCCGGCGGCCTCGATGCGCGCGCGCCCGCGGGCGAACCCGGTCGTCGTCGCGCGCTCCACGTCGACCACCTTGCCGGAGAAGAACTCCCGGCCGGCGAGCCGTTCGACGGTCGCGGCGACCGGGTCGGTCTTCGCGAGCCGCGCCTCGGCGATCCCGGAGCCGATCGCGAGGCTGTGCGAGAGCGAGCCGCCGACGAGCGCGTCCCGCGCGACCGCACCGCTCATCGGGAAGCCGGAGATCATGACCGAGCAGCCCATCTCGACGCAGGCCACGCGGGCGATCCGCTCCGTCCAGTGGTTGTCGACGGTCTGGAGCACGCCGACATTGCCCTTCTCGTCGCTGAAGGCGAGCGGCGACGCCGTCACGCCGTACAGCGTCGGCAGCACCATCTGCAGCTCCGGGAATGCGCGTCCCATGCCGTCGGCGTCCAGCAGCGGGAGTCCGAGCGCGGCCGCAGCGGCGACCGGGATGGTGGAGTTGACGCCGCCGATCTCGGCGCACGCGACGTGGGTCACCGGCCGCCCGAGATACGTTCCGAGGGCATGGACGGGCGCCACCACCTCGTCGAGGCTGGGGAGCTTCTCCACCATGACGGTCGGCGCGCCCATCATCGCGACGGTGAGCACGAGCGCGTCGTCGGGCACCTCGTCCAGACCAACGACGGTGACCGGCCCGTGCTCGGCGAGCGCCTGCCGGGCCAGCAGCGAGCCGATGTACGGGTCGCCGCCGCCGCCGGTGCCGAGCACCGCCGCGCCGCGCGCGAGATCGCCGATGGCGTCCGCGGTCAGAGTCCAGCTCATACCCGCACCCCCATCGACAGGTCGCCGACCGCCTTGACGCGGATGCGCGTGGCGTTGCCGGGCAGGTACGGGATCGGCACCTCGTCGAAGTCGACGATCGCCACCGACGCGGGGGAGGCGCCGGCGGCGATCGCCTTGTCCACCGCCTCCGCCCGAACGGCGGCGATGGCTTCCTGGCGCCGGCCGGGCTCGACGGCGTACACCTTGTCGATCTCGCCCCCGACCTGCGCGATGGATGCGCCGATCGCGTTGGCGACGGCGTAGTTCTCCGGCCGGTGCACGGCGCCGAAGATCGGCAGTTCGTCCGGCAGCAGGATGGAGCCGCCGCCGACGGCGACCACCGGGATGGGGTCGGGCGAAGTGCGCATCCGGTCGACGGCCTCCGCGACGCGCTCGGCGATGCGGGCGAGGACGCGCTGCACGAAGGCGGGGTCGAGGTGCGCGACCTTCGACGGGTCGCCGACCGTGGCGCGGCCGGCGGCGACGGCGATGTCTGTCGCCGTGAGCGTCGAGCCGCCGAAGACGAGCGCCTCGGTGGTGAGCCGGTAGCCGACGGACTCCGGGCCGACCTCCGCGGTCTCGGTGTCGACGATGGAGCCGCCGCCGATGCCGATGGAGAGCACGTCCGGCATGCGGAAGTTGGTGCGGACCCCGGCGACCTTCACCTCGTTGGCCGTCTCGCGCGGGAAGCCGTTGATGAGCAGTCCGATGTCGGCCGTCGTCCCTCCGATGTCGACCACCGCGCAGGTCTCGAGACCGCTGGTGAGGGCAGCGCCCCGCATCGAGTTGGTGGGGCCGGAGGCGAACGTCGCGACCGGGTAGAGGCGCACGTAGTCCTCGTCCATCAGCGTCCCGTCGTTCTGGCTGAGGAAGATCGGCGCTTCGATGCCCTGAGCGCGGACGGCGGCCGTCAGGCCGTCGACGATCTCGGAGGCCAGCTCCCGCAGCGCCGCGTTGATAATGGTCGCGTTCTCGCGCTCCAGCAGGCCGATCCGCCCGATCTCGTGCGACAGCGAGATGGCGACATCGTCCCCGAGCTCCGCGGCGAGGACCGCGGCGGCCTGCGTCTCCACATCGTGGTTCACCGGCGAGAACACGGACGAGATGGCGACCGACCGGACGCCGTGCGCGGCCATGTCGGCCGCGATGCCCTTCAGCTCGGCGACGTCGAGGGCCGAGATGGGCCGCCCGTCGAACTCGTAGCCGCCGTGCGCGAGGTAGCCGCGGCCGCCGATCGCCTCGATCAGCGTCTCCGGCCAGTCCACCAGCGGCGGGAGTGCCTTGGTCGCGGGGAGGCCCAGCCGCAGCGCGGCGGTGGGCGCGAGCCGCTTGGCCTGCACGAGCGCGTTGATGAAATGGGTCGTGCCGATCATCACCGCATCGATGTCCGCGCCGTCGAAGCCGCGCGCCTCGCGCAGCGCCTCGATGGCGCTGACGATGCCGCTCGTCACGTCCGGGCTGGTCGAGTTCTTGACGCCGGCGAGGGTGGTCCGGCCGTCCATGAGCACTGCGTCGGTGTTGGTCCCTCCGACGTCGATGCCGATGTGCATAGGTTCCGCTTTCTGCTGTGCCGCGTGCGCGTGGACGGCGCACGCGGCTGGTGGATCGATGGTGCGCGGGTGCGCCGCTCAGTTCGTGGCGACCGCCTCCGGTCCGGCCGGCGCCGCCGGCTCGGAGTCCGCCGGATCGGCCTGCTTGGTGGTGGCGCGACCGACGCCCCGCACCAAGCCGAGCTTCCCGGCGACCGTGTAGAGCACGATCGAGAGGAGCAGCGACCAGATCGCGGGGATGCCCCAGGTGACGAAGTAGCCGACGAGGGAGGAGACGAGCCAGATGACGAGGGTCGCCGGGACGATCCGCGGCGCGAACTCGGGCAGCCGGCCGGAGCTCCGCGTCGCGTCGAGGTCGCCCCGCCACTTCCGGACGAAGAAGTACTCGGCGACCATGATGCCCGCGATGGGCGGGAAGGCGACACCGAGGACGATGAGGAAGCTGGTGAACGCCCCCAGGATGCCGGCTGCTGCGAGGATCGTGCCGACCACGCCGAGCACGATGGTGGTGGTCACGCGGTGCAGGTTCTTGGAGAACGCCGTCGAGATGAAGTTCACGAGGCCCAGCGTGGAGGAGTACAGGTTCCAGTCGTTGATCTTCAGCGTTCCGGTGATGACGATGATGAGCCCGATGAAGCCGATCGAGGAGGTCACGATCGCCACGATGTCGCCGGTCGCGGCTGCGTGGGCGAGGAGCACGCCGGCCAGCCCGATCACGAACTCGCCGAGGCTCACTCCGACCACGGTCTGCTTCACGACGTCCGCGCGGCTCCGGTTGAACCGGGTCATGTCGGCGGTGATGATCGCGCCGACGATGAGGCCGCCCGCGACGATGCCGGTGCCCTGCCAGACGGTCATGGTCGGGCCGGGAGCCGGGGAGGTGAGCAGGTCGCCGAGGGAGTGCTTGCTGAGCTCGGTGATCACCGACCAGCCGACCAGGATGAGGAAGAGCGGCACGGTGATGTTCGCCAGCCACTGCATCCCGACGAAGCCGTAGGCGACCACGGCCGTGACGGCGAGGCCGAAGATCACGCTCCACGCCCAGATCGGCAGGACCCCGGGCATGAGGGCGTCGAGCGACTGGGCCGAGATGGCCGACTGGATGCCGAACCAGCCGATGAGGCTGATGCCGATCGCCAGGCCAACGAGGGACGCTCCGATCTCGCCGAAGCCGGTCCAGCGGGCGAGCAGGGCGGTGTTGAGGCCCTCCTTCTGCCCGATGATCCCGACGATGCACATGATGACCTCGAGGATGATGGAGCCGAGCAGCAGCGCGAGCGCGGCCTGTCCGAAGGTCATGCTGTAGCCCAGGGTGGCCCCGAGCAGGAACTGCGAGAGGGCCGAGACCTGGCCGAAGCGCTGCACCGCGATCCCGAACCACGGCTTGCGGGCGTCGGGGGTAACGCGGGAGAGGGCGAAGTCGTCGGCATGTGCTGTACGTGCCATGAGGGTGTCCTTCTGACGGGGGAGGGAACGGTTGCGACAACCGTAGGCATCCGACGAAGCCGACGGAATGTGCGGATCGCCTGAATCGGCCGCCGATCTGTGCACATCGCACAGGCACTGGGTGGACCCGCCTGTCCACTCGGTAGCCCCGGATCCCGCAGCGTCACCGGGTGCTAGCGTCGCGGGCATGACGATCACCTCCCTCCTGGACCTGCGTTTCGCGGCCGACCATCTCGAAGACGGCCCGCGCGCCCTTCTCGACATCCTCGCGGACACGCGCGCGTTCGAGGGTTGTCTCGGCGTGCAGATCGTCACGGACGTCTCCGACCCTGCCCACGTGGTCGCGATCGAGCACTGGACATCGCTCGAGCACGACGACGCCTACCGCGCCTGGCGGGCGGGACCCGGCGCTTCGGGGCTGGGCGAGTATTTGGCCGGGCCGCCGGTACTGACGCGGTTCAGGGACGGCGTCTCGCTCTGACTCGTGAGGCCTTTCAGGTCTCGAGCAGGTTGAGGCGGACGACCTTGCGCACGGCGTCGATGCGCGAGGTGGCGCCGAGCTTGGCGTAGATGTTGGTCGTGTGCCTCTTGACGGTGCCTTCGGTGATGTTGAGGCGCGTGCTGATCTCGCGGTTGGTGTAGGCCTGCGCGATCATCCGGATCACCTCGAGCTCTCGCTCGGTGAGGACGCCGTCCGGCTGGTTCCTCTGCGAGGTGTCGTCGGGTGGAGTGGCCGCAAGGGGTTGCGCTGCGGCGATCAGCTGGCGGAGCGCGGTCTCGCTGATGCTCTTGTTGGCGAAGGCCGATGCGCCTGCTCGGGTGAGCTGGCGCTGGAGGACCGCGTCCGTGTGCATGGTCAGGATGACGACCGCCGTTCGCGGCGATCGCCGTCGAACCGTGCGGATGGTCTGCTCCGTCGGCGGACCCGGCATCTCGACATCCAGCAGCAGGACGTCGGGGGTGGTCTCCTCCACGAGCCGGATCGCGGTATTCCCGTCGCTCGCCTCGCCGACGACGTCGAAGTCGCGCTCGATGAGGGCGCGCACCCCCTGGCGGAAGAGCGCGTGGTCATCGGCGAGCACCACCGTCCGGGTCATCCGGACACCGCCCGGAGAGCGATCGTCAACGTCACGGTGGTCCCGGCGCCCGCCCGGGAGTCGATCGCGAGATCGGCGCCGATGAGCTCGGCGCGTTCCTGCGCCGCGATGAGGCCGAGGGCGCCCGGGCGGATCGTGTCCCGGCCGAAACCGACTCCGTCGTCGGCCACGCTGATCCGCAGGTCCTCGGCTCCCCACTTCGAGACGACGATGATGCGCTCGCCGTGGGAGTGGCGGCGAGCGTTGTGGATGGCTTCCCGAACGATGATGAACGCCTCCTCCTGGACGCCTGTGGGGAGGGTCCGCGGGGTCCCCTCGCTCGAAGCGTCGACGCGCGGCGGTTCCGTGCCGAGGTCGGCGACGTAGTCGAGGATGGCCTCGTCGAGGAGCTTCTCGCCGACCGAGTGGCGGAGGTCGAGAGCCACGGAGCGCGTCTCCTCCAGAGCCGACTCCAGCAGGCCGAGCGCTTCGGCGAGCTGCCCGGCAGCCGCGTCCGTCGGTTGGCGAGCGAGC
Source organism: Leifsonia shinshuensis (assembly GCF_013410375.1). Lineage (NCBI taxonomy): Bacteria > Bacillati > Actinomycetota > Actinomycetes > Micrococcales > Microbacteriaceae > Leifsonia > Leifsonia shinshuensis. Next base: position 4,210,655 of record NZ_JACCFL010000001.1, on the reverse strand, counting down.
CGGACGCGTTGGATTCCCGCGGCGATGCCGTGCGCGACCCGGTCGTGGAGTTCGCGCGAGATGCCGAGGCGTTCCTCGGTGTGCGCGACGGCCAGGCGTTCGAGCAGTGCGTCGACGTAGCCGAGCGAAGCCGGGACGACCTCGTCCATGATCGCCGCGTTGAGGGCGCGGGCGACCGCCGCCGCGTCATCGTGGTCGGACGCGAGTTCGGTCAGCGCGATGTCGAACAGGAGGGTCGCCGCGGCGAGACTGTCGCTCGGATGGATGTTCTGGGCCGCTCGTGTCCTCCCCACGCCGGAGGACCGTGCTGGAGGGGGCGCTTCCTCGATGGAGACGCCGAGCCGTTCGAACGTGCTTCGCAGGATCCGGTGCACTTGCGCGGCGACCTGTCGGGTGACCAGCGGGTCGGACGCGAGAGCATTCCCGTGCGCGGTCAGCCTGCGAACGAGTTCGGTGGTGATCCGGGACTCGAGGCAGGCGGCATCCTCCACAGACGCGGGGATTCCGGGGGCCACAGGACAATGATGGCTGTTCGGGTGCCGGGCTCCCGCCAACCGGGATGTTACTTTCGCTACATTCCGTCACCCGTCCCATCCCCATTAGCGTGACAACGTGCGTCGCACCGGGGGGACGGCGACGCTGGGTGGCAGGTGAGCGGGGGGCCTGCCACCCGAGCATCACGTCCCGGGAATTTCGACTCTCGTCACGCTCCGAGCAGCGTGCCAGTGTGTTGCGTGCACGGCGATGAGAAAACCCCCGCGCGCACGCGCCTTCTCTCTCCATCGACATCGGGAGGAACAATGTCATCCACTCGACCCTCTGCGCGATTCCCCGGTGAGTTCCGGCCAGGGAAGCTGACGACGCGATGAACATCGACCTGACCGGCAAGGCCGCCTTGGTCACCGGCTCGACGGCGGGGATCGGCCTGGCGATCGCGGCCTCGCTCGCCGCCAGCGGTGCGTCGGTGACGATCAACGGCCGCGACGCCGACCGGGTCGCGGAAGTGGCCGCTCGACTCGGGGTGAACGGCGTGGCCGGGGATGTGGCGACGGCGGAGGGCGCTCGCCGGATCACCGACGCGCTCCCGGACGTGGACATCCTCGTCAACAACGCCGGCGTCTTCGTCGCCGAGCCGGTCTTCGAGATCAGCGACGACGGGTGGCGGGAGGTGTTCGAGATCAACGTGCTCTCCGGCATCCGGCTCGCCCGCCACTACGCGCCGCGCATGGCGGGCCGCGGCAGGGGGCGGGTCATCTTCATCAGCAGCGAGGCGGGCATCCAGCCGCCGACGAGCATGGTCCACTACGGGATGACCAAGACAGCCCAGTTGGCGGTCTCGCGCGGCATGGCGCAGGAGCTCGCCGGAACCGGCGTGACCGTCAACAGCGTCCTGGCCGGCCCCACCATGAGCGAGGGTGTCCTGGCGATGTGGGACGACATTTACCCGGGACTGAGCCGGGAGGAGCAGGAAGCCCGCTTCGTCGAGGAGGGGCGGGCGGCCGGCTCGCTGCTCCACCGGGTGATCAGGCCGGAGGAAGTCGCGAACCTGGTCGCCTACCTCGCCTCGGACCTGTCCTCGGCGACGACGGGCAGGGCGCTCGGTGCTGATGGCGGCCTCGTGCCCACCGTGTTCCCCTGAGCCGGCGCCGCACACACGAGGAGCGTCGGTCGGACAGGAGGCGAACGTGGACGATGCGGCGTTCTTCGAACGGGCCACCCTCGCTTCCGCCGCGACCATCGACGATGCCGATGCCGTCCGTCAACTGCGCACGCTCTTAAGCGCGGAGGAGATGAGCGCCTGGGAGGCGGTGAAGAGCAGCGCGTTCCCGGTCGCCGTGCCGGTCGGGCACGACGACCCTCGTGACTTCTACTGGGCGAAGTGGGGAGCGTTCGGGCTCGAAGGGACCTCGCCGCACTCCTACGAGGAGGCGATCGCGGACCTCGCGGGCAAAGTGCGGACCTGGGCTGCGGCCATCGACGCGACGAGCTCAGGCGCCGGCGAGCGAGAAGTGGCCATGCTCGCCCGCCTCCTCAGCGAATCGACCGACGCTGAGCTGTTCGTGAATTTGCTGGTGCGGGCCAGTTTCGACCAGGGGCCGCTCCGGTTCCGCATCGCCGAGTTCGTCGACGAGACCGGAACCGCCTCGCAGCGGGCCATCCCGTTCTTCGACGGAGAGTCGCCTGCGGAGGTCGATGTCCATGTCCGAGGCCGCACGACGACGTACCAGGCGAACGTCCGAGGCGGAAAGGCGATCTATTCGCCGATCGGCTTCGCGCCCAGCATCGTCGACACCGTCAGACAGGAGGACCCGACTGTGGATTTCGACGTCCAGTTCCCTCGCCCCGACCTTCGCCCCAGAACCGTCGGAGCCGGTCGATGGGGCGCAGACCGCGATGACCCCGACCGGGCGCTGATCGATCGGATCGCGACGACCCCGCACCCCGTCCGTCGCGGAAAGCTTCCCCGGCCGCCCGGGCTGCACCGGGTCGGCGGCGGCCGGTGGATCGACGACGACGGAGAGCCGGTGACGGATCCGGCGGTGCTCGAGCGCCTGCGGAGCCTCGCGATCCCGCCCGCGTGGGTCGAGGTCTGGGCCTCAGCGGATCCGACCAGTCGCGTGCAGGCCACCGGTGTGGATTCGCGGAATCGCACCCAGTACCGCTACTCGGACGCGGCAGTCGCGGAGGCCGCCGAGAACAAGTTCGCGCACATGATCGACTTCGCCCGCCACCTTCCCCGGCTGCGTGCGGCGGTCGCCGCCGACCTCGGCGACGCCGATCACGACAGCGCGACCAGGGTCGCCGCGACCGTGGTGCGCCTCCTCGACCGGGGCCTGTTCCGGGTCGGGAACGCCGAGTACGCGCGCGACAACCACACGCACGGCCTGACCACGCTCGCTCGCAGCGACGTCGCCGTCGCGGGCGAGACGCTCACCTTCGACTTCGTCGGCAAAGAGCACCTGAACCTCCACCTGCAGCTCGCCGACCCGGTCGCGGCGAAGTTCGTGCGGCAGCTGTTGGAGGTCGACCGGCCGCCGGACAGCCTGCTCTTCGTCATCGAAGAGGAGGGCGCACTGCGCCACATCGACAGCGCGACCGTCAACGCGTACATCCACATGCTCGTGGGCGCGGGCGCGACGGCGAAGACATTCCGGACCTGGGGAGCGACGGCCGTCGCCGCCGCGGTCGCCGGCGGTGCGGAGTTCGAGCCGGCAGCAACCGGTCGTCGCAAGCCCGACTCCCTCGCCTACGCGGCGGCGGCCCACATGCTCGGCAACACCCCGGCGGTCGCTCGGCAGTCGTACGTCCATCCGGATGCGCTCAGTTCCGGTCGCAGCGCGGCCGTGCGCGCAGCGGTCGAACGGGCCGCGGACCAGAACGACACACGCGATGTCCGGATCCTGTTCCACGACGAAGAGCTTCAGCAGGCGATCTGGCGCGATCTGCCGCGGCACGCTGCGCGCTGAAGCAGCGCTTGACAACCGCCTCTCGTTCAGGTCTATATTTGGATCTAATCCAAATCCTAGACCTAAACGAGAGGCTCTCATGCGACGAGGCATGACGATCACGGCGGCCCTCACCGCCGTCGCACTGTGCTCCATCGGCCTTGCAGGCTGCTCCGCAGGGAGCGCGGGATCGGGCGACACCCTGCACGTGATCCGGTCCGAGTCGTTCGACGGCTGGAATCCCGACTCGGCGGCGGCGTACGCGACCTACCAGACGCTCGACAACGTGCTGGAGCCCCTGCTGAAGTCCAACCCGGACGGGCACAACGTCGACGCCGGCATCGCGACGAAGTGGTCGTACGACGACGCGGCGAAGACGTGGACGTTCACCCTCCGCCCCGGCGTGAAGTTCACCGACGGCACCCCGGTCACCCCGGCCGACGTGATCTTCTCGGCGGGCGTCTGGGCGAAGGGAAAGAACTACGGGTCGCTGTACGGCGACATCGGCAGCGTCACCTCTCCGGACGCGCACACGGTCGTGTTCCACATGACCGACACGAACACGATCCTGCCGGTCCTGATGACCTGGAGCTCCTCGGCGATCTTCCCGAAGGACTTCGGCGGCAAGACCGAGGACGCGTACTGGCAGAAGCCGATCGGAGCGGGCGCCTACGCGGTCGACTCCTGGTCGACGGGCGGCGAGACCGTCCTGAGCGCCAACCCGCACTACTACGAGAAGATCGGCGCGAAGCGCGTCGTCATCGACACCGTCACCGACTCCAACCAGGCCGCCGCGATGCTCCAGTCCGGGCAGGCCGACATCTCGCAGTACCTCGCCCCGCAGGACGCGAGCATCTACGGCTCGACACTGAAAGCCCTTCCGTCCAGCCAGATCGAGCATCTGAGCTTCAACACCACGCACGCAGCGCTCGCCGACCTCCACGTCAGGAAGGCGATCGCGTACGCCATCGACTACGCGGCGATCGTGAAGGGCGCGTTCAAGGGATACGGGACGCCGGCGAAGGGGATCATCCCGTCAGGCCTCGCCAACTGGTCCGCCCCCGACGTCCCGGGTTACACGCACGACCTGGAGAAGGCGAAGGCGGAGCTCGCGCAGGCCACGACGAAACCGGCCTCCCTGGAGATCGTGTACGACGCCTCCAATCAGAGCGACAACGACGTGGCCCAGATCCTCAAGCAGGATCTCGCTCCGCTCGGCATCCAGCTCAAACTGAGCCCGCTGGAGACCGGCGCGTTCCTCGACCGCGCATACGGGCTGACGGCGGACCTGACCCTCTGGTCCTACGGAGCCGTGTCACCCGATGTCGTCGATCCGCTCGCCTGGATCAGCGGGACCTCCTGGCTCTTCAGCGGCGTGAAGACCGACGAGGTGACGGCGCAGTTCCACGCGTACGCGTCCGCGCCGTCCGCGGCGGACAAGAAGGGCATCATCCGGCAGGTGCAGGACGACGGGATTACCGAGCTCCCGGCCGCCGCCCTCGCCCAGTTCCAGGTGCTGTACGCGGTCGCCGCGCGGGTCCACGGATTCGCGCCGACGCCGTGGGGCATGTACCACTGGAGCGACATCACCCTGAGCGGGAGCTGATCGTGTCCGGCCGGTACGCGTTCGTCCTGCGCCGGGTCGCCTACGCCATCCCGCTGACCCTGTGCGTGGTCCTGCTGGTGTTCCTGCTGCTCAAGATCACCCCGGGAGACCCGGCCCGGCTCGTCGTCGGACTGCGGGCATCGCCCGAGCAGCTCGCGATCGCGCGGCAGCAGCTGGGGCTCGACAAGCCGGCGATCGTGCAGTTCTTCGACTACGTCGCGAACGTCTTCACCGGTGACTTCGGCTTCTCCTTCAAGTCGCAGCAGCCGGTGACGGCGGTGATCGCGGAGCGGCTGCCGGTCTCGCTCTGGCTCCTCGGCTTCGCCGCCCTGTTCTCCGTGATCCTCTCGGTTCCCGTGGCGATCGCCTCCGCCCGCAAGCCGGGTGGCGTCTTCGACCACAGCGCTCGCGGCGCGGGCCTCCTGCTGTTCGCGATGCCGTCCTTCTGGACGGGGATCATCCTGGTGCTGCTCGTCGCGCTGCCGACCGGCTGGTTCCCGGTCGGCGGCTTCGGGTACACCACCGTCGACCACCTCCGCTCGATCGTCCTCCCGGCGATCACCCTCGCCGTGACGATGGCGCCGCTGCAGATCCGCAGCCTGCGGGCGAGTCTGATCGCCGTGCGGGAGTCGGAGTACATCACGGCCGCTCGCACCCTGGGGGTCAGCTCGGCCCGGGTGACCAGGCGCTTCGTGCTGAGGAACGCGTCCCCGCCCACCGTCTCGGTCCTCGCCCTGAACATCGGCTACATGCTCTTCGGCGCCGTCGTCGTCGAGACCACCTTCGCCCTGCCCGGCCTCGGTCAGGGGATCGTGCTGGCGTCGAGGCAGCGCGACATCCCTCTGATCCAGGGCTACACGATCGTCTTCGCGATCGCGGTCATCCTCGTGTACCTGATCGCCGACGTGGTCACGGCGATCCTCGATCCCCGATTGAAGGTGGACTCATGACGACCCTGGCACCCGCCGGCCCCGCCGCACCCGCATCGGCCGCGGTGGCCGTGCCGTCCCGCAGCAGGCGCGTCCCGCCGCCGGCGATGGTCTGGGTGGGCCTCGGCATCGTCGCCGTGTTCGTGGTCGTGGCTGGGCTCGCCCCGGCCGTCGCGCCGTACGATCCGCTCGCCCAGAACGTCACCGACGCGCTGGCGGCTCCATCGTGGCAGCACCTGCTCGGCACCGACGAGCTGGGCAGGGACGTGCTGTCCCGCCTGATCTGGGCGGCGCGGATCGACCTGCTGATCGGCTTCCTCGGAGCCGCTCTCCCGGCCGTGGTCGGCACCGTGCTCGGCGCGCTGGCCGGCTACTTTGGCGGCTGGGTCGACACCCTCGTCATGCGGGTCTCCGACCTCGTGCAGGCGTTCCCGAGCTACATCCTGGTCATCGCGCTGGTCTTCGTGCTCGGCGCAGGACCGGTGTCGATCCTGGTGTCGATGACACTGGTCTCGTGGGTCGCGTACGTGCGGCTGATGCGCACGGAGATGCTCCGCGTCCGCGAGTCCGACTACATCGCCGCCGCGAAGGTCTCCGGCTTCTCGCGCCAGCGGGTGCTCTGGCGGCACGCGTTCCCGAACTCGATCGGGCAGAGCCTGGTCTACCTGCCCTCCGACATCGTCGCGGCGACTCTGGGGCTCGCCGCCCTTTCGTTCCTCGGTCTCGGCATCCAGCCGCCCACGCCGGAGTGGGGAGCGATGATCGCCGAAGGCCAGCCCTACATCCGCGAGCAGTGGTGGCTCGCGACCGTCCCAGGCCTCGTGATCGTCGTGTTCGGACTGGGCCTCAGCATGATCGGCGAAGGAGTGGAAGCATGGGGACGCGAATGAGCGAGCCGGTGCTCGTCGTGCAGGACCTGGCAGTCGACCTGACCATCCGTGGCGAGGCCTTCTCGCCGGTGGACCGCGTCAGCTTCAGCGTCGCGCGCGGCGAGACGCTCGGGATCGTGGGGGAGTCGGGTTCGGGCAAGAGCCTCACGCTGCGGGCGGTGCTCGGCGTGCTGCCGGCGAACGGCACGGCGCGCGGCCGGGTGGAGCTCATCGGCCGGCCGGGAGCGAAGCGCGGTTCGGCCCGGCGCATCGCGATGGTGTTCCAGGAGCCGATGCTCGCGCTCAACCCGACCATGCGCGTGGGGGAGTTCATCGCGGAGGCCGTGCGCACCCACACCGGCGTCTCGCTGCGCGCCGCGCGCGCCCGCGCCGTCGAACTCATGTCCGATGTCGGCATCCCCCGGGCCGCCGAACACGCACGGGCGTGGCCGCACGAGCTCTCGGGCGGGCTGCGCCAGCGTGTGATGATCGCCGCCGCCCTCGGGACCGACCCTGACGTGCTGCTCTGCGACGAGCCGACGACCGCGCTCGACGTGACGATCCAGGCGCAGATCCTGAGGCTCCTCACGCGCGTGAGCGCGGAGCGCGGGATGGCGATGGTCTTCGTCTCGCACGATCTCGCCGTCATCGGCGAGATCAGCCAGCGCATCGCGGTGATGTACGCCGGGAGGATCGTCGAGACCGGAGCGACGGCGGAGGTGCTCCGGCATCCCCAGCATCCGTACACGGCCGGCCTGCTCTCGTGCACGCCGTCCGCCGTCGAGGCGGGCGAGCCGCTGGAGACGATCCCGGGCAGTCCGCCCGACCCCCGGGCCTTTCCCGTGGGATGCCGGTTCGCGCCGCGCTGCCGGTTCGCTGCGCCGGAGTGCGCGCACGCGCCCTACGAGCTCGCGGCGGCTCCGGGCGGCGCGACGGCGTGCATCCGGGCCGAGGTCGTCGAGGAGATCAGCGCATGACCGTTCTGCCCCTGCGTTCGCGCAGACCATCGGAGTTCGTGCTCGAGGCCCACGGGGTCACCGTGAGCTATGGGAGCCGACGGCATCACGGGCCGCTGGCCTTGGACGGCGGGGAGCTCAGCCTGCGGGCGGGGGAGTCGGTGGCCATTGTCGGCGAGTCCGGTTCCGGGAAGTCCACGTTCGCCAAAGCGCTCGTCGGCCTCGTCCCATGCATCGGAGGCGAGCTCCGGCTGGAGGGCGAGCGGCTCGGGCAGCGGCGCAGCCGGGAGCAGGTGCGTCGCCTGCAGATGGTGTTCCAGGATCCGAGCTCCTCGCTGAACCCGTCGATGACGGTCGGGCGCATGCTGGAGGAGCTCCTCCGCTTCCATCGCATGGTGCCGAAGGCGCGCGTGAGGGAGCGCGCACGGGAGCTGCTGGAGATGGTGGGGCTGCCCGCCTCCACGATCACGGCACTGCCGCGCCGGTTGTCGGGAGGGCAGCGACAGCGCGTCGGGATCGCACGCGCACTCGCGGTCGAGCCGACCGTGCTGATCGCCGACGAGTCGACGGCGGCGCTCGACGTCTCGGTGCAGGCGGCCATCCTCAATCTGCTGGCCAGGCTGCGCGCGGAGCTGGGACTGACACTGCTGTTCATCTCGCACGACCTGTCGGTGGTGCGCCACATCAGCGACCGGGTCATCGTCATGAAGGACGGGCGCATCGTCGAAGACCGGGACACCGCCGGGCTCTTCGCCGCGCCGGGTGCGGACTACACCCGGGAACTGCTCGCCGCCGCGCCCAGGCTCTGACGGCTCCGCCGCTAGCATCGAGGAAGCCGGAGTCGGCGGCTGAGGGAAGGAGCTGACGTGGACCGTCTCACCAAGGGCAAGCAGCGCGAGGAGAACGTCCTGCGTGCCGCAGCGCAGGCCATCGCCGATCTCGGTTACGGGAACGTCCGGGTCTCCGACATCGCCGAGCGGGCCCAGATGACGCCGGGCCATGTCACTTACTACTTCCCTTCCAAGAACGAGCTGCTGCTGCTGGCGATCCGCCGCAGCGAGGAGGAGCTCATCGAGACCTCGCGCGCCCGCCTCGCCGCGATCGAGGACCCCTTCGAGCGGCTTCGGCAACTCATCAGCCTGTCGGCCGCCAACGGTGCCCAGGACGAGGGCTGGGCGCTGTGGCTGAACGTCTGGGCCAATGGGATGCTCGACGACACGGTGTCGGTCGAGCACAACCGGCTCGAGTCGCGCTGGTTCGAGCTCCTGATCGAGGTGATCGAGTACGGACGCGACCGGGGCGCGTTCCCGGTCGATGATGTCGCTGACGTCGCCGAGATGATCTCGGCCCTCATCGACGGCCTCTCCATCCAGGTGACCGTGGGGTCGGAGCGCGTCGACCGGGACCGTGCTCTCCGGTTGTGCGAGGTGGGCGCTGCGCGCATCCTCGGCGTGAACCCGTAGCTCCAGAGCGGGGTTCTCACGGGTCTTGCGCTTTATTTGGATGTCATCCAAAATTGGATAACATCCAAACTGGAGGACATCGTGACCACTCTTCCCCTCACGCCGCTCGCGGCGGGCTACCGAATGCCCGCCGAGTGGACGCCGCACGCAGCCACCCTGATGATCTGGCCGGCTCGCCAGCGCATGTGGGGCGACCGCTACGAGTCGGCCTGCGCCGAGTACGCCGCCGTCGCCTCCGCGATCGCGGCCTTCGAGCCGGTGTTCATGGTCTGCCAGCCCGGCGAGGCCGCCACCGTCCGCAACTTCTGCGGCAGCGGCGTCGAGCCGCTGGAGTTCGGGGCCGACGACTCGTGGGCGCGCGATGCCGGCCCGATCTTCCTCACCAACGACAGCGCCGAGGTCGTCGCCGTCAAGTTCGGGTTCAACTCCTGGGGCAACCGCTGGCATCCCTACGACCAGGACGCGCTCATCCCCGACCGCGTCGCCGCGCACTTCGGCGTCCCGCTGTTCAGTGCGCCGCTCATCCTGGAGGGCGGCTCCTTCTTCATCGACGGCGAAGGGACGCTCATCACCACCGAGCAGTGCCTCCTGAACCCCAACCGCAACCCGGCGCTGGGGCGCACGCAGATCGAGGAGCTCCTGCACGACTATCTCGGCGCCTCGAAGGTCATCTGGCTGCCGTACGGACACAGCCTCGACACCGGCCCCGTCGGCACCGACGGCCACATCGACGGCGTCGCCCAGTACGCGGGTCCCGCACGGATCTTCCTGGAGTACCCGACCTCGCCCGAATCGAGCGAGTACGACCGTGCCCGCGCGAACCTCGCGGCCCTCGAAGGCCAGACGGACGCCCTCGGGCGCCCGCTGCAGATCGAACTCTTCGACCCGCCGCTCGACGCCGAGGTCTCCTACGCGAATCACTATCTGGCCAACGGCGCCGTCATCGTCCCGGTGGACTCCGGGGCCGACGTCGCGGATGCGCTCAGCGCGATTCAGGAGATCTACCCCGAACGCGAGGTCGTCGGTGTGAACGCGGAAACGGTCGCGACGGGCGGAGGCGGGCCGCACTGCATCACGCAGCAGATCCCGGCGGGGGTGCTCTAGGCGGTACTCGACTCGTCCGGCCTCTTCGACGTCGCGGCGGCTACTCGTCGTCCGCTGCGCGGGCGGCGCCCAAGCGGTCGAGGATGGTGAGACACGCCCCCAGCGCGGGGCGGAGGTCTCGGTCGGTGTCGTCGGCCGCGAGTTCCGGCTCGGAGTCGATGATGGCGCGCACCTCCGGGGACATCGAATCGAGCTGGCCCCGTTGTCGGAGCGCCCGAGTCGCCAGGAGCAGTTCAGAGGCGAGGACTGTGCGCCAGGAGGCGAGGGCGCGCTCGAGCTGGAGCACCCCTTGGCTCGCGAACGTCGCGTCCTCTTCCACGCCGCCGGAGAGGACGGTGGTGCCGCTGGCGGCGGGCGTCGCTGCTGCGCGGATCTCCGCGCCCGCCGCCGCGAGCACATATTCGACGATCATCGTCCCCGATGACCCGTCAGGCCCGGACGCGAGGAACCGGGCGAGGTGAGTGTAGTCGGGGTCGTTCAGCATCCGGACGCGCGCTGTGCTCAGCGGGACGTTGGCGGCCAGTGCGTTGAGGGCCGCGTCGATGTCCAAGGCGAGCTCGAGCTGGAAGAAGCCGCCGTGGTGCACTGCGTCGACGTGTTCACCGTCCAGGACGAACAGCGGGTTCTCCTGCGCGACCGAGGCGAGCGATTCGACGGTCTCGATGACCCGGGCCATCGCATCGTGCAGGGCTCCGGCCGCGAGTGGGAACGCGCGGATCCCGAACGGGTCCTGAACCCGGGCGCGCTCGGGGAGTCGCTGGGTGCGGAAAACGCGGCGGATCCGGGCCGAGACCTCACGAACTCCTGCGGAGGCTGAGGCTTCCGCGGCGGGCGCGGACCAGTGTTCGGCATTGGCTCCCACAGCGAAGGCGGTCAGCGCGAAGATCTCGATGGAGGCCGATTCCAGTCGCCGGAATGCGGCAGCGGCGAGGGCGGCTCTGCCGATCGTCAGGGCGCTGCTGCTCATGAACGGGAGGGCGCTGTCCGCTCCGAATGGGGCCAGCGGCGCCAGGGGGCGGCTCGCCGGGAGCTCGCCGGTGAGGGTGAGCGCTGTGCGCGCCAGCGCGGACAGGTCCGCCGTTCCGATGCTCGCGCCGAGCTCGTGCACGGTCGGGAGTGCGTCCTCGTTCAGCATCCCGGCGACGCCGTCGAGGATGTCGGGGCGGATGCCCGAACCGACAATGCTCAGCTGGTTCAAGCGGACGGCGAGCATCGCCCGCACTTGTTCGCCGGGAATCGGTGCGCCGACCTCCACTGCGTGGCTGCGCAGCAAGCGCATCCCATGCTCCGTGTCGCCTGCGGGGACCGCGGTTGTGCGATTGAATCCCACCCCGGTGGTCCGCCCGTATGCGCGGAGGCCTGATGCACCCGCGATGCGCTGATGCGCCTCGGCGACGGCCGCCCGCGTGTCGGCGCTCACGGCGACGGGCGCATGATCGCGGGCGATGGCCCGAATCATCTCAATCGTCATCCTGCTGTCCGGGGACATCCGGCCTCCTCGTCGAGATCTCGAAATTCGCACTTGCCGAAAACGCATTGCCGCGGGATGATAATACGCACAGCGGCCCCCTCTCCCACAAGAGAGAGTTTCGGCGGCCACTGCGACGACGAGGAGGTCTGGCACGTGGAGACGAACACCCGCACCGTGGAGCGTGCTTTCGACCTTCTTGCCGCGGTGTGCGATGCGGGTTCTCTCTCCATGGTGGAGGCCGCCCGAGCCGTCGACCTGTCTCCGAGCACCGCGACCCGGCTGCTCCGGACGATGACCCAACTGGGGTTCCTGCGCAGGGACATCACGAACTCGTACGTTCCGGGTGTGCGTCTCATCCAGCTGGGGGCGCACGTCCTCAGCAACGACGAGCTCATCCGCCTGTGCCAGCCTGTGATGAACCAGCTCGCCCAGTCGACTGGCGAGTCGATCTACCTGAGCATCCGGGGTGTGGACGACACCGCTGTCTACGTCGCCATGGCGGAAGGCACCTCCTCCGTCCGCCACGTCAGCTGGATCGGGCGCACCTTCCCCCTCGCAGGGTCTGCCGCAGGGCAGGTTCTGCTGGGACACCTCGGTGAGGCGGGGTTCGAGGTCGAATCGAACCTGATCGAACCCGATGTGACCGCCATCGCCGCGCCCGTGACCACCAACGGCCGCGTGGTCGCCGCGATGTCCCTTCTCGCCCCCACCTACCGCGCCGACACGACGACGATCCAGAAGCTCGGCCACGAACTGGCCGAGAGGACCGGGTCCGTCTCAGCCCTCCTCACCCGCAGCGCCGACGCAAGCGAGCCGGTCGCGGAGCTGGAGGCAGCATACGAGGTCCCGGCCGGCTGAGACCGGCCGAGACCGACGAAGTCCCTGCGTCCCCGACAGGGCTCAAGCATTCGAGCGAAGGAGCACCGAATGATCGGTCTGAAAGATGTGACCAAAGAGTACCCGGACGGCACCACCGCCGTTCACAGTCTCAACCTCGAGGCGCCCACCGGAAAACTGACCGTTCTGGTCGGACCGTCCGGATGTGGCAAGACCACGACGTTGCGCATGATCAACCGGCTGATCCGCCCCACCTCGGGCACGATCGAGCTCGACGGTGTCGACACTGCCACCCTCGGCGACGTCCAGCTCCGTCGGAAGATCGGCTACGTCATCCAGAACGCGGGGCTCTTCCCGCACCGCACCGCGCTGGACAACGTCGCCGCGTTGCCGATCCTGCTGGGCGAGAAGAAGGCGCCCGCCCGAGCGAACGCGATGGAGCTGCTGGAACGCGTGGGCCTCACCGCCGACCACGCCCGGCGCTACCCGTGGCAGCTCTCCGGAGGTCAGCAGCAGCGCGTCGGGGTCGCCCGGGCCCTCGCGACCGATCCGCCATACCTTCTCATGGACGAACCGTTCAGCGCGGTCGACCCCATTGTGCGGAATCAGCTGCAGGACGAGTTCCTCCGGCTGCAGCGGGAGATCGGCAAGACCATCGTGATGGTCACCCACGACATCGATGAAGCGCTCAAGCTGGGCGACCAGGTGGCGGTTCTGCAGGAGGGCGGCTTCCTGGCCCAACTCGACACACCGCAGCGGCTCCTCGAGCGCCCGGCCAGCCCTTTCGTGGCGGACTTCCTCGGCAACGGGCGCGGCTTCCGCTCGCTCCAGTTCGCGATCGGTGACGCCGTCGCCCGGCTCGCGGACGAGAGTCGCGTCGGCTTGGGCGCCACACCGCGCACGGACGGTTGGCATGTCGTCGTGGACGACCGGGAGCGTCCTCTCGGCTGGACCCGCGCCGCGAGCCCCGTCCGCGAGCAGGATGTCGACGTGAGCGGCACGGTCGCGCGCGCCGACGGGTCGCTCCGCGAGCTCTTGGACGCCGCCCTCTCGTCACCGACCGGGCGCGGACTCGTGGTCGACACGAGCGGCGTGTTCCTCGGGACGGTCAGCATCGAGGACGCCTCGCAGCTCGCCGCCGAAGCCCATCGCGGACGTGCGGCATGAACTCCCAGCTCGCGTGGCTGCAGAACAACCTCGCCTGGATCGCCCAGCTCACCCTGTCCCACCTCTACCTCTCGATCATCCCGGTCATCATCGGCCTGGCGATCGCGCTCCCCATCGGCTGGCTGGCCCACCGCTACCGCAAACTGCTCCCCGTCATCGTCGCCGGATCCTCCCTGCTCTACACGATCCCGTCGCTCGCCTTCTTCGTCCTGATGCCGGTGATCATCGGAACGAAGATCCTCGACCCGCTCAATGTCGTGATCGCGCTCACCGTCTACACGATTGCGCTCCTCGTCCGCGTCGTCGCCGACGGCCTCGGCTCCGTTCCGGAGGAGGCGGTGCAAGCCGCGACCGGGATGGGATACACAGCCGCTCAGCGGCTGGTCCGCGTCCAGCTCCCGGTCGCCGTTCCGGTCATCGGAGCCGGCCTGCGCGTGGCCGTCGTCGCCAACGTCAGTGTGGTCTCGATGGCGGCGTTGATCGGGATCCCCCAGCTCGGGTCGCTCTTCACATACGGTCTGCAGGTCTTCCAAATGCTTCCGGTGATCATCGGAATCCTGCTGAGCGCCGTGCTGGCGCTCGGGCTCGACCTCCTGGTCCAAGGCTCCATCCGCGGTCTCACCCCGTGGAATCGCAGAATGCGCGGTGCGTCATGAACTATCTGAGCTGGCTCGCCGACCCGGCGAACTGGAGCGGCCCGGGAAGCATCCCGGTCCAGATCCTGGTCCACCTGGCGTACTCGCTGATCTCGCTGGTCATTGCGATGTTCATCGCACTCCCGCTCGGTGTCTACATCGGGGTGACCGGCAAGGGCGTGAACCTCATCGCGGGCATCGCGAACACGCTGAGGGCGCTCCCGTCGATCGGTGTGCTCGTCCTCGCCGTCATGCTGGTGTCCCTCGCGTTCACCAACGACCTCGCCTACCAGATCCCCACGATCATCGTGCTGGTGATGCTCGGGATCCCGCCGGTTCTGACCAACACCTACGCGGGCATCCAGGCGACCGACCCCGCCGCGGTCGACGCTGCACGCGGGATGGGCTACTCCACCCGTCAGGTGCTGTGGCACGTGCAGATCCCGTGCGCGCTTCCGCTCATGCTCTCGGGCGTCCGGAGCGCGTTCCTGCAGATCATCTCGACGGCGACGATCGCCGCCGTGGTCTCCCTCGGCGGGCTCGGCCGCTTCATCATCGACGGCGGTGCCACGAGCAACTACCCCGAGATGGTCGGCGGCGCCATCGTCGTCGCAGCGGTCGCCTTGGCCGTAGAGCTCATCCTCGTCGGGGTGGGTCGGCTGGTCGTCTCGCCGGGCCTGCGTCGCACGAGCACCCGACGCGCACGCGTCTCCTCGGCGAAGCCGGAGCCCTCGACGGCGACGATCGCCTTCGATCTCACCCCCTGATCCCACAGATCCTCTGAACCATCGAACCAGGCGCGCAGCGTCAGGCCGGTGTCCGGCATGCCCCGGGACCCGGCAGCCCACCCCTCCATCCAGCCACCGAACCCCCTTGCACTTCCCTACCCCGAAGGAGTTCTCCACCATGAACCGTCGACTCATCCTCGCGGCCGCCGTCGCTGTCACAGCCGTCACCGCCCTCGCCGGCTGCGCAGCGGGCGGCGACCCGTTGAGCAACGGCTCGGGCAGCACGTCCGGCTCGGACAGCATCATCATCGGCTCGCTGAACTATCCCGAAAGCGAGACCCTCGCCGCGATCTACTCCCAGGCCCTGCAGGGCGCAGGCGTGAAGGTCCAGGAGAAGTTCAACATCGGAGCGCGCGAGATCACAATGCCAGCCCTCAAAGACGGGTCCATCGACCTGATCCCGGAGTACTCCGGCTCCGTGCTGACCTACCTCGACCCGAAGTCCACCGCGAGCGCACCGGATGACGTGATGACCGAACTGCAGAAGAAGCTCCCGTCCGGGCTCAAGGCGCTCAAGCAGTCCGCAGCACAAGACAGCGACGTCCTGGCCATCACTCAGGAGACCGCGGACAAGTACAAGCTCAAGAAGATCTCCGACCTGAAGGATGTGGCCGGCAGCTTCACCGTCGGTGGGAACCCCGAGTTCCAGACCCGCCAGGCCGGGATGGTCGGCTTGAAGTCGGTGTACGGTCTGACGTTCGGCGGCTACAAGAACCTCGACGAGGCCGGCCCGCTGACGATCACCGCCCTCGCCAACGGTCAGGTCCAGGCCGCCGACATGTTCAGCACTGACCCGTCGATGGACGAGAAGCACTTCGTCGCACTGGAGGACGACAAGCATCTCTTCGCAGCGCAGAACGTCTTCCCGCTGATCGCCGCGGGCAAGGCGAGCGACACCGTCCAGAAGACCCTCGACGCCGTCTCCGCCCAGCTCACCACCCAGGAGCTGATCTCGCTGAACGAGAAGGTCACCAACGGTCAGTCCTTCCAGAAGGTCGCCACCGATTGGCTGAACGCCAAGGGCCTGAAGTAGACCGCCGATACGGCGAGCGGAAGCGAACCATGTCGAAGAGAAATCCTGAAAGGCCGATGACGTGATCGAAACCACCACCACCCTCCGCGAAGCGACCAGGGCCCCGCGCGGCACGGAGCTCAGCGCGAAGAGCTGGCAGACCGAGGCGCCGCTGCGCATGTTGATGAACAACCTGGACCCGGAGGTGGCTGAGCGGCCCGACGATCTGGTCGTCTACGGCGGCACCGGCCGGGCCGCGCGGAGCTGGGAGGCGTACGACGCGATCGTCGCGACGCTCCGCGACTTGGAGGCGGATGAGACGCTGCTGGTGCAGTCGGGCAAGCCGGTGGGTGTGTTCCGCACCCACGAGTGGGCTCCGCGGGTGCTGATCGCCAACTCCAACCTGGTCGGGGATTGGGCGACCTGGCCCGAGTTCCGCCGCCTGGAGGCGCTCGGCCTGACCATGTACGGGCAGATGACCGCGGGCTCGTGGATCTACATCGGCTCGCAGGGGATCCTGCAGGGCACCTATGAGACGTTCGCGGCGATCGCCGACAAGCGGTTCGGGGGATCCCTGGCCGGGACGCTCACCCTGACCGGCGGCTGTGGCGGGATGGGCGGCGCACAGCCCCTGGCCGTCACCCTCAACGGCGGCGTCGTGCTGATCGTGGACGTCGACCGCACCCGCCTGCAGCGCCGCGTCGACCACGGGTACCTGGACGAGCTCACCGACGATCTCGACGACGCCATCGCCCGGGTCCTCGCCGCCAAGGACGAGCGCCGGGCGCTGTCGGTCGGGCTGGTTGGCAACGCCGCCACCGTCTTCCCGGAACTGCTGGCCCGCGGGGTGCCGATCGATATCGTCACCGACCAGACCAGCGCCCACGACCCGCTCAGCTACCTCCCCGAAGGCATCACCGTCGCGGAGTGGCACGACCGTGCCGCCGCCGATCCGGAGGCGTTCACGATCGCCGCGCGGCTGTCGATGGCGAAGCAGGTGCAGGCGATGGTCGGCTTCCTCGACGCCGGCGCCGAGGTCTTCGACTACGGCAACTCGATCCGCACCGAAGCCCAGCTCGGCGGCTATGACCGGGCGTTCGCGTTCCCCGGCTTCGTCCCCGCCTACATCCGCCCGCAGTTCGAGGAGGGCCGCGGCCCGTTCCGGTGGGCGGCGCTCTCCGGCGACCCGGCCGACATCGCCGCCACCGACCGGGCCATCCTGGAACTGTTCCCGAACGACCACAAACTGGCCCGCTGGATCACCCAGGCCGGCGAGAAGGTCCACTTCGAGGGCCTCCCGGCGCGGATCTGCTGGCTCGGCTACAAGGAACGCCACCTCGCCGGGCTGAAGTTCAATCAGATGGTCGCCTCCGGGGAGCTCTCCGCCCCGATCGTGATCGGCCGTGACCACCTCGACTCCGGCTCGGTCGCCTCCCCCTACCGGGAGACCGAGGCGATGAAGGACGGCTCCGACGCGATCGCCGACTGGCCGCTGCTGAACGCACTGCTCAACACCGCCTCCGGCGCCACCTGGGTGTCCCTGCACCACGGCGGCGGCGTCGGCATCGGCCGCAGCATCCACGCCGGCCAGGTCGTCGTCGCCGACGGCACCCCCCTCGCCGCCCAGAAGATCGAACGCGTGCTCACCAACGACCCCGGCACCGGCGTCATGCGGCACGTCGACGCCGGCTACGAGCACGCCGCCGACATCGCCCGCGAACGCGGACTCCACATCCCCATGGTCGAGCACAGTCCCATGCAGGAACGGTGATGGACACAGCGATCGCACCCCGGACGCAACCGATCCCGACCCTGGTCGAGACCGCTGGACACGCCGTCGTCCGCACGCTGGAGGAGCACGGCATCCGCCGCGCGTACGTCGTCCCCGGGGAGAGCTACCTCGACGTCCTGGACGGCCTGTACGAGTCGACCATCGACACCATCGTCTGCCGGCACGAGGGCGGCGCCGCCTACATGGCGGAGGCCGAGGGGAAGATCGGCCGTCTGCCCGGCATCGCGATGGTCACCCGCGGACCGGGAGCGGCGAACGCGCATGTCGGCCTGCACACCGCGTGGCAGGACTCGACCCCGATGATCCTGTTCGTCGGGCTGATCCCCACCGCGCATCGCGGACGGGAGGCGTTCCAGGAGTTCGACATCCAGGCCTGGTTCGACTCGGGCGCGAAGGCCGTCTTCGTCCTGGACTCGGCGGCTCGCGCGGCCGAACTGGTCGCCGAGGCGATCTTCACGGCGCGGTCCGGCCGGCCGGGCCCGGTCGTCGTTGGGCTCCCCGAGGACGTCCTGACCGAGAAGATCCCCGGGCTGCGCCATCCCGAGCTCCCGGTGGCGGGCGGCGGGCTCACCCGCCGCGACGGGATCGCGCTGGCGGGAGCCCTGGCACGGTCGGAGCGACCGCTCTTCGTCACGGGCGGAAGCGACTGGGACGACGATACGACGCAAAAGCTGACGGCTTGGCTGGAGCGCCACCACATCCCGGCGGCCGCCGAGTGGCGAACCGAAGGGGTCGTCCCCTTCGACTCGCCGTCGTACGCCGGCCCGATCGGCTACGGCCGGCCCAAGCCCACCGTCGACATCCTGGACCAGGCGGACCTGCTGATCTACGTCGGCACGGTCCCCGGCGACGTGCTCACCGGCGGCTTCCACGCCCGGCAGGGCTGGAGCAAGGAGAACGTGCTCGTCTCCATCGACACCCGGCTGCGCGGGCGGTCCGGAGCCGTGACGCAGCACATCGTGGCCCGTCCCGGTCACTTCGTGCGCGATCTGGTCGAGTTCGACATCCAGACACGGCCCGAGTGGGCTGCCTGGACGTCCCAGCTCCGCGCGCAGCAAGTGGCGTTCTCCGACCTCCCCGCCGTCGGCGAGGCGGAGGGCCCGGCCCGGATGGACACGTTGATGGCGAGCCTCGTGCCCTTGCTGGAGCGCGACGCCATCGTCACCTTCGGCGCGGGCGAGCACACGAACTGGGCGCACCGCTACTTCCCGGCCGCGACCTTCACCTCGATGCTGAGCGCCGGCAACGGGTCGATGGGCTACTCGGTGCCGGCCGCGGTCGCAGCGAGCCTCAACTTCCCGGGCCGCCAGGTGGTCTGCATCGCCGGAGACGGTGAGTTCCTGATGAACGGCCAGGAGCTTGCGACCGCGGCGCAGTACGGCCTCAGCCCGCTGGTGGTCGTCATGGACAACCAGGAGTACGGCACGATCCGCACCCACCAGGAGCGCAACTACCCCGGTCGCGTCTCTGGGACGCAGCTGCGCAATCCGAACTTCGCGACGCTCGCGGACGCGTACGGAGGCCGGGGCTACCGCGTCGAGGCGGACGGACAGGTCGGCGCGGCCGTCCGGTCGGCATTGGACTTCATCGCCACCACGGGAAGCTTCGCGCTCATCCACCTCCTCGTGGAACAACGGCGGCAAGCGTACTAGGGCTGCCGCCACCCGGCTCGTCGCGCCGGCCCGCGGGTCTTCGTGGGGCCCGGCCGGCGCGACGGCCGAACTCTCGGAACAGGAGAAGGGAAGATGAAACTGCTGTCGCGGGCTTCGCGCGAAGTCCGGCCGTGGAAGAACGCCTGCGGGGTCAGCGAGGACATCATCGTCGCGCCGACCGTCGATGCGAGCGGGGACCCGTCCTGGCGAGTCGCGCTGGCGACAGTCGACCGCGATGTGCCGTTCTCGAGTTTCCGCGGAATGGACCGGATCCTCATGCCCATCAGCGGCGCCGGGATGGAGCTGGCGGTCGACGGCGAGTTCAAGCGGCTGCCGCGCTACTCCATCCTCTCGTTCCGTGGCGAGGCCTCCGTCGCCGCGCGAAACGTTCGCACGCCGGCGCAGGACATCAACGTCATGATCGACCGGAGCGCGGGCGCCGCAGCGATGGCGCGACGCTACGTCGTGGGCTCGACGCCGCTCCGGAGAGCGGCCGACGGCCAGGTCACGGTCATCGTCGCCCTCGCTCCGACGCTTCGGCACAACGGCAAGCCGCTGCGGATCGGCGACGCCCTCCTCCTCGACGACACGGACGGGGGATACCTCACGGGATTCGGGGAGACGGCGCTCGTCCGCATCACGCTGGCGCGGTGATCTGCGCCGGAGGCCATCCGCTCGGAGAAGGCACTAGCTTACTCTGTAAGCCTGTTATACAGTTTTACAATGATCGGGCTGGATAACCGTGCGACAGCCGGCGCGTAGAGGAGTCGAAACCGTGGCGAACGACCCAGACACCGCACCGGCAGCGAGGATCGCGACGACGACCCCGATCGCGACCCTGTCGGTCGCCGACGCGGCGGAGGCGCACCTGCGCGCGCTGTTGTTCGGCGGCGCCTTCGAGGCCGGGCAGGAGCTTCGCGACACGGTGCTCGCGCGGGAGCTCGGCATCGCCCGGCCCACGGCCCGGACCGCGGTGCTCCGGCTGATCTCCGAGGGGCTCCTCGAGCGGCGGCCGGGGCGCAGCGCCCGAGTGCGCACGTTCACCGCCGCCGATGTGAAAGACAGCTACGACGTCCGTCGGCTCATCGAGTTCGAAGCGGTGCGGATCATCACCCAGCAGTCCCGGAGCACGACCCGGATCGAGGAGGCGCTCGCCGACTTCAAGAAGGCGGGCGACAGCTGGGAGGCCGGACCGGACGCCGACGCGCGGTTCCACACCGCCGTCGTCGCCGCGACCGGCTCGCCCCGGCTGACGAGGATGTTCGACGCGCTCGCGACGGAGATGCGGCTGATGATCGGGCTCCTGCGTTCCCGCTACGCCGATCTGACCGAACTCTACGACGAGCACGCCGTCCTGCTCGCCGCCCTCCAGTCCCGAGACACCGGCGCAGCGCTCACCCTGTGGGAGGAGCACATCAGGGACGCCGAGCGCTACCTGACGGCGTCGCTCACCGAGCACGAGTGATCGACCTCCCGGCCGGGCCGAGGCCGTCATCGCCCTCAACCGACGAAGGAGCACCATGACCCGTGACCTCACCGACTACGACGCACTGAGCTTCGATTGCTACGGCACTCTCATCGACTGGGAGGCGGGGATCGCCGCCGTCCTCGGACCGTGGGCGCGCCGTTCCGACCCGTCGATCACCGACGAGGACGTCCTCGTCGCCTACTCGGAGCATGAGGCCGCCGTCGAGGCGGAAGCGCCGGCCACCCTGTACCCCGACGTCCTCCGCGAGGCGTTCCGGCGCACCGGTGCGGCCCTCCGCTTCGAGGTCAGCGACGAGGACGCCGACGCGCTCGGCGCCTCCGTCCCGGACTGGCCGGCGTTCCCCGACTCGGCCGCCGCGCTCGCGCGCCTGAAGGCGCACTACACGCTCATCATCCTCTCGAACGTCCATCGCGACGGGTTCGCCGGCAGCAACCCCCGGCTCGGTGTGGAGTTCGACGAGGTGCTGACCGCACAGGACATCGGCAGCTACAAGCCCGACCCGGCGAACTTCGACGCGCTGCTGACCCGGGTCGAGCGGCTCGGCGCGAGCGGACGGCTGCTGCACGTCGCCCAGTCGCTGTTCCACGATCACGTCCCGGCGGCGCAGAAGGGGATCCCGGGCGTGTGGATCAACCGGCGCCACGACCGGCCGGGCTGGGGCGCCACTCCCGACCCTCGCGTCACGGTGACCCCCGCGCTCGAGTTCCCGTCGCTGGCCGCGTTCGCGGACGCTGTCGACGCCGCCTTCGCGAAGCGAGTGGCGCAGCGCGGCGCGCTGGAAGGCGCCCGGGAGTAGGGTCCGCGCCGCATCCTCGACTACCGCGGCGCCGGCAGATCCACGTTCCAGTGGCGTGACACGAGCATGATCCATTCCTCGTCGTGGTCGCCGTGCCCGGGTGGGCCGTGCGAGATGAAGAACCTCGAGACCACGCGCTGCGAGCCCTCGGCGTCCCCGTAGAGCACGTCGACCGAGAACCCGTCGCCCGCGGCGCCGGAGCGCACCACCCGGTAGTCCTCCGAGTCCGGCTCGCGGATGGCCACCTGGCAGAAGCCGGGGTCGTTCGTCGGCACGTAGATGTCGCGGGTGAGCCGGTAGAAGTCGTCGAGCGGGGGAAGGGGCGACCTGGCGTCCAGGGTGACGTGCCAGCCGTGCAGGATCGCGACGCCGGCTCCGGCGTTGCGCACGGACATCACCAGGTAGGCGGCCCCCTCGGTGATCTCGAGGGCCGCGCGGCCGCCCGGTGCGGTCAGCCAGCGGCCGTCCGCGAACCGCACCTTCTGGGGTGGGTCGGACCAGTTGGAGGGGAGCAGGATGGGGCGGATGCCTTCCAGGAGTGCCCGTTCGGCGACCCGCGCGGAGCGGTTGGCGGACCGGGTCGAGGAGAAGGTGGCGGCCGCGAGCGCCGTGGTCCCTACGGCCGTGCCCAGGTCGGCGATCAGCACCCAATCAATCACGGGCGCCATTCAACGCCACCGGGAGGGGCGTGCGGAAGAGGCCGCGTCGGCGGTGCTCCGCCTCCTCCCGCGCGCTCAGGCCGGCGGCGCGTCCGCGGTCAGAGCCTGGAGCGCCTCCAGCAGCGCCGCGCGCCGGTCCTCGTCGAGGGGCGCGAAAAGCTCGTCCAGCACCCCGGACGCCACCCGGTATCCGTCCTGGAGGGCGGCGCGTCCCGCATCCGTCAGCGCGTGCTCGAGCCGGCGTCCCCGGCCCGACGACCGGGTGATGAGGCCGCGGGCGAGGAGCCGGTTCGCGAGGGTGCCGAACGACTGGTCGCTCTGGAAGGTCGCGACGGCGAGGTCGTGCCCGGACGCGTGCGGCATCCGCTCGATGGCGCGCAGCGCGTCCCACTGCACGAGGCTGATGCCGACGTCCTGAAGCGCCGCGTCCATCGTGCGGTGGTTCCGGTACTGCGCGCGCTTGATCGTCTGGCCGAGCACTTCCAGGTTCGTCGTCATGGTGCTATCGTATCAACATCATTAAATAAACATGTTGATTTAGGAGTCGACCATGACTTTTCTCCATGACATCCCAGACATCCCCGTCCTCCAGGCCGGCGACCCCGCGACGCGGACCGTGCTCGTGCTCCACGGCGGCGGCGGGCCGCAGACGGTCGCCCCCATCGTGGGCCACGTCGGCGCGACGATGCACGCTGTCGCGCCGACGCACCCCGGGTGGGAGGGCACGCCCCTCCCCGCATCGATCGCCTCGGTCGCGGACCTCGCAGCCGACTACCTCGACCGCCTGTCCACTGCCGGGGAGCGGGACGTCGTGCTGATCGGCTCCTCGATCGGCGGGTGGATCGCGCTCGAGATGGCGCTGCAGGCCGCCGCGGAGGAGCGCTACGCCGGGCTGATCGGCGCCGTGGTCGCCATCGACGGCGTCGGGGCGGTGGTCGAGGGCGAGCCGATCGCGGACTTCTTCGCCCTCGACGCCCGTGGCCTCGCCGAGGCCGCCTGGCACGACCCCGACCGCGGCTACCGGGACCCGGCGTCGCTGACCGACGAGCAGCGTGCCATCCAGCAGGCGAACGGCCGCACGATGGCGACCATCGCGGGGGCGGGGATGAGCGACCCCGGCCTGCTCGGCCGGCTCGGCGCGATCCGGGTCCCCACCCTGGTGGTGTGGGGCGAGAGCGACCGGATCGCCACGCCGGCGTACGGACGTGCCGTCGCTGCCGCGATCCCGGGCGCGCAGTTCGCGGAGATCCCCGCGGCCGGGCACCTTCCCCACCTGGAAGCGCCGGAAGCGACCTGGGCGGCGATCGATCCGTTCCTCGCACGGGTCTGAGCGGGTGCCGGCGCGGGATCGGTCGGGCCGGCGGCGACCTGCGGGCGCGTCCCGGCGGTAGGCCCGCCGACCTCGGCGACGATGTCCTCCCGTACGCGTCGGAGGCCTTGTCCACCCGCTCGGCTCTGCGGTAATACGAGCGCATGCCCCGGGAGCGCGGTGAACGTCCGGACCTGGTCCCGATTCTCGGCCAGCTCCGGTCCTATCGGCGCGCGTGGCTCCGGGGCGACCTGATCGCCGGGGTCACCGTCGCTGCCCTCATCGTCCCGAAGAACCTGGGGTACGCCGGGATCGCGGGCATCCCGCTGCAGAACGGCCTCTACGCGGCCGCAGCCGGCGCGATCCTCTACGCGATCTTCGGCACGAGCCGGCAGATCTCCATGGGCCCCAGCTCCGGCCTCGCGGCGGTCGCGGCCAGCGCCGTGCTGGCGGCCGGCATCACCGGCGAGCAGGACGTCGCCTCGTTCGTCGCGGGCATCACGCTCGCCTCCGGGATCCTGTTCCTGCTGCTCGCCGTCTTCCGGATGGGCTGGATCGCGCAGTTCCTCTCGCGGGCCGTGGTCACCGGGTTCCTCTTCGGCGCCGCGATCGATGTCGTGATCGGGGAGCTGCCCAAGCTCACCGGGACCGAGACCAGCGGCGCCAACCCGATCCAGGAGCTGTGGTCGTGGTTCGGGACGCTGAACGACGCGCACCGGACGACCGTGCTCGTCGGGGCCGTCTCGCTGGTCGTCGTTTTCGGGCTCCGGGCGATCGCGCCGCGCGTGCCTGGCGCGCTGGTGCTCGTCGTGGGCGGACTGCTGGCCTCGGCGCTGCTCGGCCTGCAGGCCAAGGGCGTCGCCGTGGTGGGGGAGGTGCCGCGGGGCCTGCCGCTGCCGCGGCTCCCGAACGGGCCACTGCTGTGGGATCACGCGGGCACCGTCGCACTGGCCGCCGTGGCGCTGGTGATGATCGGCTTCTCCCAGACCGCGGGCGACGCGCGCACGTTCGCGGCCAGGCACCGCTACCGGATCGACATCAACCAGGAGTCGGTCGCCCAGTCCGCCGCGAACATCGGCGCGGGTCTGTTCCAGGGGATGCCGGTCTCCACGAGCCTGTCGGCGAGCTCGCTCAACGACCGCTCCGGCGCCAGGACCGGGCTGGCCTCGCTCACCTCGGGCGTCACGGTGCTGCTGACCCTCCTGATCCTCGCGCCGCTGTTCTCGATCCTGCCCAAGGCGGTCCTCGGGGCGCTCATCATCGAGGCCGTGGTCAGCGGCATGATGGACGTCCCGGAAATGCGGCGGCTGTTCCGGGTGAAGAAGGTCGACTTCTGGATCGCGATCGTCGCACTCCTCGCGACCCTGGTCTTCGGCGTCCTCGCCGGCGTCATCATCGGGATCGGGCTCTCCCTGGCGTGGCTGGTTTCCGTGGCGACCCACCCGGAGATGCCGGCCCTCGCGCGTGAGCGGGGCACGCAGGTGTTCCGCGAGGTCGACAGCCACCCGGACGACGAGCTCCTGCCCGACGTGGCCGTGGTCCGGTTCGACGGCGGCCTGTTCTTCGCCACCGCGGACGCTCTGGAGGACCACCTGCGCGACCTCATCCAGGCCAACCCGGGCCTGACCGGGATCGTCCTCGACTGCGGCGGCGTGAACTTCGTCGACGCCCAGGGCGCGGCCACCCTGGCGGATGTGGTGACCCTGACCCGGGACGCCGGCGTCCACCTCCGCTTCACCCGCCTCAAGCCAGGTCCGCGGGCCGTCCTCGACAAGGACGGCGTGATCGCACTCATCGGGGCCGACCACATCCACGGCAACATCCACCGCGCGGTCGAGGCGGAACGCAGCGCTGCCGGCGGTCGAAGCGCCACCGACGACGCGTAATGCCGTCAGCCGTCCGACACCCGCGCCTGGATGGTCCGGATCGTCGACCCGAGGACCCCCGTCGTGAGCAGGCCCGTCCCCAATGGCCCGGCGGGATCCTCGCCGAGAAGCGGCAACCGGGCGAGCGCCGCACGCGTCCCGTCGTCCAGGTGGGCGAGCTGCCAGCGGATCTCGTCCTCGGCCGCGTCGGGACCGGCGTCCGGTGCCAGCGTCACCGCCTTCACCGCATAGGCGGCGGCGCCGAGCGCGTGGGCGCCCATATGCGCGACCGCGGCGGCCTGCGCCGCCGACCGGGCGGCAGCGACGGCGGCGGGCGAGCTGACCGCGGCCGCGGCGCGCCCCGCGACGAACCGGATCCGGATCTCCTCCGCGGCCGGGCGCTCTCCGCGGGCGAACCCCTCGGCGCGGGCGATCGCCTCCCGCGGCGTCGAGTCGTCCGGCGCCTCCGCTTCGAACAGGGGCAGCACCCGGGCGGCGCAGTCGGCGGCCCACGCGGCTACGATGCGCCGGTCGGCGAGGCTCAGACTCTGTGATGAGACCACATCGGCATCCTGCCACGAGCGCTCCGGGTGACGGCGGCGGCCGTCGCGCACGCCGCACCCGCACGCGATCCGTCCACGCGGGGACTATCGCCGCGACCCCTTCCGGTGGACACTACCGCAGGAGGAACTAATGAGAGCATCCCGCATCGTCCTCGTCTCGGCCGTGGCCGTGGCGGCGCTCACCTCGGCCGCGCTGGCCGGGCCTCCCGGGACGGTCGCTCCCGCGTCAGCGGCCGAACAGGCGTGGAGCCAGTTCGGGAACGGGCCGTCGCACTTCGGGGTGAACAGTGCGGAGACGGAGATCGGGCCCTCCACGGTCGGGGCGCTCGCACCGCTGTTCACGGTCTCGCTGCCCGGCGCGGCCGACAGTCCTCCCGTCGAGCAGCCCGCCGTGGTCACCGCGGGCGGCACCCGCGACCTCCTGTTCACGACCACCAAGGCCGGCTGGATCGTCGCCCTCGACGCGGTCACCGGCGCGACCGTCTGGTCGCACCAGTACGGTCCGGGATCCTGCCGCATCAACGGCGGCTCGACGCCGTGCTACACGACCTCCTCGCCGGCTATCGACCCGAGCGGCGCGTTCGTGTACAGCTACGGGCTCGACGGCAAGGTGCACAAGTACGCGACGGGGACCGGCGCGGAGACGGTGGACTCCTCCTGGCCGGAGGTCACGACGCTCAAGCCGTCGGACGAGAAGATGTCTCCCGCGCTCACCATCGTGACCACGGGCGGCCACACCTACCTGTACGCGGCGAACGGCGGCTACCCGGGCGACAACGGCGACTACCAGGGCCACGTCACGACCATCGACCTGGCCAGCGGGGCGCAGCACGTGTTCAACACGCTCTGCAGCCAGCTCACCGTGCACTTCGCGCCGGCTCCGCCGACCGCCTGCGGCAGCGTCCAGTCCGCCGTGTGGGCGCGGCCGAGCGTGGTCTGGGATCCCGGCACGAACCACGTCCTGTTCTCCACCGGGAACGGGAGCTTCGACGGCTCGCGCAACTGGGGTGACAGCGTGCTCGCGCTGAACCCGGACGGCACCGGAACGGGCGGCGGGCCGGTCGACAGCTGGACCCCGACGAACCAGTCGCAGCTGAACCAGCAGGACCTGGACATCGGCAGCACCGCGCCGCAGGTCGTCACCCCGCCCGCCGGGTCGTCCGTCGCGCACCTCGCCGTGCAGAGCGGCAAGGACTCGATGATCCGGCTGCTGAACACCGCGAACCTCAGCGGGCAGGGCGGTCCCGGTCATCAGGGCGGCCAGCTGCAGTCGATCGCGGTGCCGCAGGGCGGCGAGGTGCTGACCCAGCCGGCGAACTGGGTCGACGGCTCCGGCACCTCCTGGGTGTTCATCGCCAACGGCAACGGGATCTCCGGGCTGAAGCTCACCACCGGCGCCGGCGGGGCGCCCGCCCTGACGACGGCGTGGACCCAGAGCGCCGCCGGGACGACGCCGATCATCGCGGGCGGTGTGCTGTTCTACCAGTCCACGAGCGGCATCCGGGCGCTCGACCCGACGAGCGGGACCCAGCTGTGGAGCGCCAGCGCCGGCGCCTCCGGGCTGCACTGGCAGAGCCCGATCGTGGTGAACGGCCGCCTCTACTTCTCCGACGGCAGCGGCGCGCTGCGCGCCTACTCCGTGCCGGCGAGCGCGCAGAAGGTGGGCCGGATCGCGGGCGCCGACCGCTTCGGCACGAGCGCGGCGGTGAGCGCCTCCGCGTTCGGCCCGAACGTGCCCGTCGCCTACGTGGCCTCCGGGCTGGACTTCCCGGACGCCCTCTCCGGGGCGGCCGCCGCGGCGCGGGCCGGCGGACCGGTGCTGCTGGTGCAGCCCGGCGCGATCCCGCCGGCCATCCAGACCGAGCTGACCCGGCTGAGTCCGCAGAAGATCGTGGTGCTCGGCGGCACGAACGCTGTGTCGGACGCGGTCCTCGCCCAGCTGGGCGGCTACACGAGCGGGACGGTGACCCGCCTCAGCGGCGCCGACCGGTTCGGGACCAGCGCCGTCGTGTCGCAGGCGACGTCGAGCACGTCGCCGCCGGTGGCCTACGTCGTCTCGGGCCAGTCGTTCCCCGACGCGCTCTCCGCCGGGCCGCTGGCGGCGCGGACCGCCGGGGCGCCGCTGCTCCTGGTGACCTCCGGGACGGTGCCCGCCGCCATCGGGACGGAGCTGGCGCGGCTGACGCCCGCGTCCATCGTGGTCGTCGGCGGGACCGACGCGATCTCGGACGGCGTGCTGACGGCGCTGAAGTCCTACACGTCCGGCTCGGTGACCCGGATCGCCGGCGGCGACCGGTTCGGGACCAGCGCGGCCGTGGCCGCCGCGTTCCCCACCGGCGGGGTCGCGTACACGGCGTCCGGGCTGGCGTTCCCCGACGCGCTCTCGGCCGCGGCGGCCGCGGGCTTCGGGAGCGCTCCGCTGCTGCTGACGACGTCCGGAGGCGTCCCCTCCTCCGTCGGCGGCCAGCTGACGCGGATCGGGCCCACGCACATCGCCCTCGTCGGCGGCACGGACGCGGTCAGCGACGACGTCCAGACGGCGCTGGCGACGTACGTGAAGTAGGGCTCCGTGTGAAGGAGGGGCTCAGCCGAGGAGCGGCTCAGCCGAGGAGTCTGGCCTCGGCTGGTTCGACGGGCTCGGCGGCGTCCGTGTGTGCCGCGAGCCCGGGGGAGCGGGTGAGTGCGAGCAGTCGCCGGATCGACCAGCCGAGCAGGACCAGGAACAGCGCGTTGCGGGCGGTGAGGACGGCGGCGGCGACCGGGTCCCCGTCGGTGAGCGGGATGTAGAGGATGGGGAAGATGAGCGTGGTCAGTGTGGCGATCGTCAGCGTCAGCATCGCCGGCACCCGCCACACCTGCGGGTCCGCCCAGACAAGGACGGCGACGACGGGGCCGATCCAGAGCACGTACTGCGGCGAGCCGACCTTGTTGAACACCACGAGGGTCGTCACCAGCGCGAGCGAGCCGACGACCACCAGGATCGGCTCGGGCCCGCGCGCCCGGACCGCGCGGAACAGCAGGATGGCGACGACCAGCAGGGCCAGCGGCAGCGCGTAGCCCATGACGGTCGCGGCGACGTCGTCGCCGGGCCCGCTGACCTCCTCGGTGCTCAGGAGGTTGTTCTGCCACACGTAGGTGTTGGGGGCGCGGACATCGGCCAGCCAGAGCCACGGCGTGCTGATCGGCGCCTCCAGCTGGAGCCCGCGGTCGGCCTGCGTGGTCAGGAACCCGGTGAGGAACCGCAGGCCGCCGAGAGCGGCGACCGTTCCGACGACCAGCACGCTCACCCCGAGCGCTGCGAGGATCAGCGGGCGGCGCCGACGATAGGCGATGCCCGCCGCCAGCAGCACGGCCGCCGGCCAGACCTTGATCCACGCCGCCGCGGTCAGCAGGGCCGCCGCGACGGCCGGCCGCCGCGTCAGCGTGGTGAGCGCGATGACGACGAGGGGAGCGGTGAAACCCTCCAGGCGCAGGAGCGCGACCGGGCTCATCACCAGCAGGAACACCAGCCACCACCACGCGGCCCGGTACCCCGCCGTCGAGCCCCCGCGGATCAGGAAGTGGATCGACGTGCCGTTGAGCAGCGTGATGAGCAGGAACCAGACCAGCTGGAATGCGCCGAGCCCGGCCACGCTGGCGGCCAGCAGCGGCGCCAGGGCCCCGACCGGGTACACCCACGGCACGGTGATGCCGGGCCACTGCCCGAACTGGAAGGCGTCCAGGACCCAGGTGCGATAGAGCGGCAGGTCGCCGAGGGCGTCGCCGGTGACGATGGCCGGCCCGAGGGCGATCAGGAAGACCACGTGCAGGCCGACGAACGCGGACACCACGTTCCGTCGCCGCTCGAACCACGGGACGGCCGGTGTCGCGACGTCCTCGGCCTCGACGGATGCGTCCACGGCACTCACGACGAGGACCTCCAACCGGCGACCGTTGATCTTCGTGACGGTGTCAGCGTACCGACGGCGCCCCGTCGCGGGCAGGGGGGATCCGCGGACGGGCTTTCCAGCGGCCGGCTTTCTTAGAGGGACCTTGCGTCGTGCCGGGGACACTGGGTCCCATGGCATTCCACGCATCCATCCCGCTGCTCGACGCCTCGGCCTGGCTGCACGCGTTCGGGCCGTGGGTGCTCGTCGGCATCGCAGTCGTGGTGTTCATCGAGTCCGGGGTCCTGTTCCCGTTCCTCCCCGGCGACTCGCTGCTCATCACCGCGGCCATCCTCGCACCGCACCTCGGCATCCAGCCCTGGCAGGTCGCCGTCGTCGCGGCGGTCGCGGCCTTCGCGGGGGACCAGGTCGGCTACTGGCTCGGGAAGCGGTTCGGCCGGCACCTCTTCAAACCGGACGCCCGCATCCTCAAGACGGAGCGGCTGGAGGCGGCGGACGCGTTCTTCGCCCGCTACGGCGGCGTCTCCCTGGTGCTCGGCCGCTTCGTGCCGTTCGTGCGCACCTACGTCCCGCTGGCCGCCGGCATCGCGGCCATGCGGTACCCGCGCTTCCTGCTCTGGAACGCGCTCGGCGGCGTCAGCTGGACCATCGTCATGGTGGTCCTCGGTGTGCTGCTCGGCGGCATCCCGCTCGTCGCGAACAACATCGACGTGCTGATGATCGTCGTCGTGGCGGTGTCCGTCCTGCCCATCGTGATCAGCGCGCTGCGCCGCAGGCGGACCCGTTCGCGGGAGTCCGCGCGGGAGGACGCACCGGTCGAGTGAGCGCTCAGCCGGAGTAGGCGGCCAGTTCGCCGAACGCCGGCTGCGAGCTCGGATCCGCCACCGCGGCGGCTCCGACCGCGCACGCGGTCGCGAGCGCCTGCTCGGGAGCCTGGCCGGAGCGCAGCGCGAGGACGAGCGCGGCGCAGAACGCGTCGCCCGCCCCGACCGAGTTGACCACCCGCGTCCTCACCGCCGGGGCGTACGCCACCCGCTCGCCGCGGGCGAGCAGGGCGGCGCCCTGCGAGCCGTAGGTCACCGCGACCAGGCGCCCCTCCGCGAGCTGCGGCAGCAGCGCGTACTCGCTCTCGTTCACGATGACGAGGTCCGCACGTCGCAGCACGGCGTCCGGCAGCGGGATCGCCGGGGCCGCGTTGAGCGCGAAGTAGCCCTGCACCCGCTCCGCCAGGGCGACGATCACCGGCATCGGGATCTCCAGCTGGGCGAGGACGGCGTCGCCGGGACCGAACTCGACGCCCTCCACGCCGACGAGCGCGTTGGCGCCCTCGCACACGGCGATCTGGTTCTCGCCGTCGGCGTCCACCACGATGAGCGCCGTCCCGGTCGGCTCGGCCACCGTCCGGACGGCCGCGACGTCGACGCCCGCCTCGGTCAGCGCCGCGCGCATCCGCTCGCCGTCGGCGTCGTCGCCCACTGCTCCGACCATGCGCACGCGAGCGCCGAGCCGTGCGGCGGCCGCCGCCTGGTTGGCGCCCTTGCCGCCCGGGTCGCGGCGGAGCCGGCCGCCGCCGACGGTCTCGCCGGGGCCCGGGAGCCGCTCGGTGACGGCGGTCAGGTCGGCGTTGACGCTGCCGACCACGATGAGGTCGATGTCGAGGGGCATGGGAGTCCTTGGGCGAGGATGGGGTCGACGAGGTGGAACATCGTACCGCGCCCCTCCCGCCGCGCCGCCCTGACGCGCACCCCAGGAAAGGAACCACCATGCCCCGCCCCCTCTACTTCGACTGCGACACCGGGATCGACGACTCGGTCGCCCTCGCCTACCTGCTGTCCTCCCCGGAGGTCGAGCTGGTCGGCATCGGCACGGTCAGCGGCAACGTCAGCTCGGCCACGGCCGCCGAGAACACGATCGGGCTGCTCGCGCTCGCCGGGCGCACGGACATCCGGGTCGCCGTCGGCGCGCACGACCACCTCGCGCACCCGTTCCACGGCGGGGCCCCGCACGTGCACGGCGACAACGGCCTGGGCGGCGTGGAACTCCCGCCGACCGACGTCCGGCCGGTCGCCGGGGACGCCGCGGACCTGCTCCTCCGCCTCTCCCACGAGTTCGCGGGAGAGCTGGAGGTGCTGACGGTCGGGCCGCTCACCAACCTCGCGATCGCCCTCCAGCGGGACCCCTCGCTGCCCGAGCGCATCGCGGCCGTCACGACGATGGGCGGGGCTGCCCTGGCGCCGGGCAACATCACGCCCGTCGCCGAGGCCAACATCCACAACGACCCGGAGGCCGCCGCCCTCCACCTCGCCGCCGGATGGCCGGTCGTGCTCGTCCCGCTCGACGCGACGATGGAGCACACCTTCGAGGAGGAGCACAGGGACGCGCTGGTCGCTTCCGGCGACCCGCTCGCGGTGGCCGTGGGCGGCATGCTGGACCACTACTTCGACTTCTACGTCGACGTCTACGGCCGGCGCAGCTCGGCCCTGCACGACCCCTTGGCCGCGGCCATCGCGGTCGGCGACGCGGTCGCCACCGTCGCGCCGGCGGTGCCCGTCGTCGTGGACACCACCGACGGGCCCGGCCGCGGCCAGACCGTCTGCGACCTCCGCGGCCAGCGCCTCGGCCCGGTCGACTGGGAGGGCGCGACCGTGCGGGTCGTCCTCGAGGTGGCCGAGCCGCTGGCGCCGCGGCTGCTCGAGCGCATCCTCGCCCGGGCGGGCTCCGCGGCGCGCTGATCCGGTCGCGTGACTCCGGCGACGTCCGTCAGGCGAAGGCCCGGCGGACCTCCTCGTGCGGGAGGGCGTAGCTGGCGTGCCCGTCGCGCCCGACCGTGTCCCTGGCCGCGACGAGGGCATTGAGCACTGCCTCCTCCGTCGCCTCGACCACCGCGGCGTAGAACGGGTCGATGCCTCCCCAGGCGATGTGCTCGAGGCGCTCGACGGCGATCTCGCCGCCGGTCATCCGTGACCCGAGGGCGCCCTCGTTCGCGGTCGAGAAGGCGAGGAAGATGTCGCCGGAGAAGTGGCTGCCGGTGGTCCCGGTCCGCGCCAGGCCGAGCGGGACCCGGCGCGCCAGCGCCTCGCACTGGCCGGGAAGCAGCGGGGCGTCGGTGGCGACGACCACGATGACGCTGCCGGCGCCCGCCGTGGCGCGGACCGCGGCTCCGGTGTCCCGTTCGAACCAGTCGGTGGTCTCCATCGGGTTGGGCGCCAGCGACCGGGAACCCAGGGGCCGCCCGGCGACGCGGAGCTCGTTGCGCGAACCGAAGTTCGCCTGCAGGAGCACGCCCACCGTCCAGGCGTTCGCGCCGGAGCGGACGATGCGCGAAGCGGTCCCTGTGCCGCCTTTGAAGCCGTAGCAGTTCATTCCCGTCCCGCCTCCGACATCGCCCTCGGCGACCGGGCCGCTGCGGGCGGCGTCGAGCGCCGCGGCGGCGTGCTCGGGGCGGACCGTGTCGGCGTTGATCGAGTTCAGGTAGCCGTCCCAGGTCTCGCCGACGACGGGCAGCATCCACTGGGCGGCCGTGAGCGGGTCGTGCTCGGCCAGCCACGCGTCGATCCCGCGATGCACCGCTCCGACGGCGTGGGAGTTCGTGATGGCGACCGGGGTCTGGAACTGGCCGGCCTCCTCGATCCAGCTGCGTCCGGTGAGCTCCCCGTTGCCGTTGAGCACGGCGACGCCGGCCGCGCACGGCGAGCCTGCTGCGGCGCGGCCGCGAGGAAGGATCGCGGTGACTCCCGTCCGCGCGACGACGGGCTCGTCCTCGACGATGGTCGCGAAGCCCACCTCCAGGCCGGGGACGTCGGTGATGGCGTTCCACGCGCCGGGCTCCCCGTCGAAGGGGACGCCCAGGTCGCGCGCCCTGGTCTCTGCGGGTGCGGTCATCGCTGCTCCTCGTCGGCCGGCTCGGGAAGGGTCCAGCGGTCGTGCGACCGCGGCTTCAGATAAAGGAAGTAGTAGGGGAAGCCGATCGCGAAGAGCGCAGCGGTGACCGCGACGGGCACCCAGTCGGCGACCAGGTTCTCGTAGATGATGACGATGGTCGCGAGCACCATGACGACGGGCACGACGGGCCAGAGCGGCATCCGGTACTCGGCGCGCGCGGTGGTGCGGTTGATCCGGCCGGCGAACGCGGCCACGCCGACGAGCAGGTAGGTGACAAGCAGGTTGGCCCCGGTGATGATGAGCAGGACGTCGAAGGGGATCAGCCACAGGCACAGCGCACCGATCGCGCCGACGACCAGGGTCGCGGCGATGGGCGTGTGGAGGCGCGGGTGCACGTGCGCGAGCGGGCGGTTGAGCCAGTCCGGCCAGGTGCGGTCCCGCGCCGACGAGTAGAGGAGCCGGCCCATCTGCAGGACGATCGCGAGCACGGCGTTGATGATCGCGATCGCGATGCCCAGGCTGACGACGGTGTTCAGCACGGTGCCTCCGCGCGCGTCCAGGAAGTACGTCATCGGGTCCGCCGCGGCGACGAGCTTCTCCAGGCTCGGGGTGCCGAGGAGGACGGCGACGAGCGGGATGAACTCGGCGGCGACCGTGATCCCGAGCGACCAGAGGATGGCGCGGCCGATCGTCGACCGGGCCTGCTTGGTCTCCTCGGCGTAGTACACGGCGGTGCCGTAGCCGTTGTAGGCGAACAGCGCCGTCGCGGTGAACGACACCACGAGTCCGGCCGAGGCGCCGACGAGCACGCCGCCGGGTCCGGCGGTGGTCGCCTGCCACAGCACGGACACCGGCTGGGTGACGTTGACGAAGCCCAGCAGCGCGAGCACCACGAGCGCGGCCACCTCGATGAGCAGGAAGACGCCGGTGACCCACGCGTTCGCTTTGATGCCGAAGCAGGCCACGATCGCTGTGACCACGATGACGGCGATGCCCACCCAGTTCGCGTTGAGACTGGACGACAGGACACCGAGGTACGTGCCGGCTCCCGAGGCGATGACGCCCAGGATCAGGATCCCGCCGACCAGGGTCAGCCCGAACAGCGCGAACCCGGCCGGTTTGCCGAGCACCCGGGCGACGAACGCGTACTCGCCTCCGGTGATCGGGAACGCGCTGGACAGCTCCGCGTAGCAGTAGGCCACGAGCACGCCGACGATCGCGGCGACGCCGAACGCGATCGCCGAGGCCCCGCCGATGCCGTTGATCACCGACGGCATGATGATGAACACGCTCGACGCGGGGGTGACCGCCGACAGCGTGATCAGGACGTTCTCGCGGAACGTCAGCGAACGGGAGAGGTCCTGCGCGTACTTCGCGGCCTCTCCGTCGGCGGGCTGCGCCTTCGCGCCGGCGACCTGAGCAGCCAGCCCCATGTCGCGATTCCAGTCGTCACTCATGCACTTCCTCCTTCTCGCGGAGGGTTGGGCTCGTCGGTGAGCCCAGCCGATTTGACTGGTGAGTCAATCAGTAGGAGCGAGCTTAAGTCAAGCAATTCATGACATGTAGCTGCAGATTTGATTTGCAAGTCAATGTGGCCTGGTCCGACCGCCGTCCGTTAGAGTGAGGTCATGGCGAAGGCGGGCGGCACACTCGATCGACAGTCGCAGCTGGTCGACGCGGCGATGGAGGTCATCCGCGATCGCGGGATCGTCAACATGCGCATCCAGGACGTCGCGCGCCGCGCCGGCGTCTCGACCGGGACGATCCACTACCACTTCACCGACATCGACCGGCTGATCTACGACGTGCACACCTGGGCCTGCGAGCGGTTCTTCGCCAAGCGGATGGCCGCCGTCACCGAGGAGACCGACGCACGCGATCAGCTCGTGCGGATGATCCGTTCGGGGCTCCCCGAGTCGGCGGACGACGCGGTGGTCGTCGCGATGTACGAGATCGACCTCTACGGCCGGGCGCGGGAGGACCCGGCCCACTCGCTGCTCACGCAGGCGCTGTTCGACCGTCAGGTCGCGCTCTACTTCTCCGTCCTCCAGCTCGGCACCGGGCAGGGCCATTTCGCGCTCACCGCGCCCGCGCTCGATGTCGCGCAGAACCTCGTCGCGCTCGAGGACTCCTACGGCATGCACATCATCAACGGCAACCGCTCCACGCCGGTCGAACGCTGCCAGGAGCTCATCCTCGGCTACGCGCGAACGGTGACAGGATGGGCCGGCCCGAGCGAGTGAGCGCGGGCGGCGCGGCCGTCGCCGCGTCGGCCCCCCTCGTCGACCCATAGAATCGACCTCTATGACGACGACCGAGCCCGCCACGACGACGGTCGTCGCACCCTCCGTCGTCACGGCTGACGACACCCGGAAACGCCGCCTCATCCGGGGCGTCCTCGTCGCCGCGAGCATCTGGGCCGTCACCCATATCGGCGCCCAGCTTGCCGCGGCGCTCGCCGTAGCGATCCACACGCCGCAGCTCCTCGCGCAGCCCTGGTCGTTCTTCACGCTCCTCGTCCACTGGGACGCGGCGAACTACCGGAACGTCGCGCAGTTCGGATACTTCTCGGAGGGGGCAGGTCCGTTCGCGCACGCCTTCCTCCCCGGCTATCCGTTCGTGTCGCGCTTCCTCGCGGAGGCGCTGTTCGTCACGGTGTCGCCGACCGCGGTGCAGATCGATGTGGCGCTCTGGACGGTCACCGCGGTCGCCGCCCTGGTCGCCGCCTGCCTGCTGTGGTTCCTGGTCGAGCCCCAGTACGGGCGCCGGGTCGCGTTCGGCTCCGTCGCGCTGCTGCTCGCCGGGCCGTACGCGCTGTTCCTGGTCGCGCCGTACCCGGAGGCGCTGTACCTCGTGCCCGCGATCGGGGCGTGGCTGGCGATGCGGAACGAGCGCTGGGTCATCGCCGGCCTCCTCGCCTGTTTCGCCGGGACCATCCGGATCGAGACCGTCTTCCTGGTGCCGGCGCTCATCGTGCTGTTCGCCGTCCAACGGCACCGGGAGGGGCTGCCCTGGCTCACCCGGGCGATCGGGTTCGGGGCGATCAGCGCCGTCGGCCTGACCTCGTACCTGCTCTGGCTCTGGCATCGCACCGGCAACATCCGCGCCTGGTTCGACGTCGAGGAGGCCGGCTGGCACCGGTCGACCCGCTGGCCGTGGGAGACGTTCGCGCGCAGCCTCGAGTACGCCACCTCGCCCGCGACGGTCCGTGCCGGGCACATCCAGGCGTGGGCGGACATCGTCTTCGTCGTGCTCTACCTCATCGCGATCGTGATGTTCATCCGGCTGCGCTGGTGGGCGGAGGCGGTCTACATCGGCCTGTCCACGGTGTCGATGGCGACGAGCTATGCGTACACGTCGATGGCGCGCGAGAGCACGACGCTGTTCCCGCTGACGATCCTGGTGGCGCTGACCCTGCGAACCCGGCGATGGCGGTGGGTGTTCTGGGTCGTGCTCGTCCTCAGCGCGCTCATCATGTTCGCGCAGGCCGGGCGCTTCGCGCTCGACGACTGGAGCGACTGACCCCCGGTCAGCCGACCGCCGTCCGGATCCGCACCTCGCGCTCCATCCGCTTCTCGTGCCGCTGCCGGCCCTTGACCGCCTCGGCTTCGCGGTTCTTGGGCGGGGCGTTCGTGACCAGCTGATCGAGCATCCGCCTGGTGGCCTCGGCGATCTCGTCGATCGCCTGGTCGAACGCGGCGGCGTTCGCGCGGGAGGGGCGTGTCGACCCGCTGACCTTGCGGACGAACTGGAGTGCGGCCTCCCGCACCTCATCGTCGGTCGTCGGCGGTTCGAAGTTGTGGAGGCAGCGGATGTTCCGGCACATGCCGTGACGATACCGCCATCCGCGCGGCGATGCTCTGCGTCTTCTCAGGTTCGATGGCGGAGGATTTCACGGTCACCCGCACCACAGCACGATAGGAACCACCCCCATGAGCTCGCTCCGCGACCACATCGAGCGCACCCTCCCCGAACTGGACGGCAGCATCGCCGCCGAGGCCGACGGCCTCACGAACACGGAGGCGATCGCGCTTCCGCAGCGCTGACCCGCGTCCGCGAGGCCGTGGCCGCCGGTCGGCCTGACCGCCGGTCAGTCCGCGGCGACCCGCCGCACGAACGTCGTGACGTGCTCGCGCAGCGCGTCGATCCGCTGCAGCCGCGCCGCCTCCACGTCGAACCCGACGTAGGCGAGCGGCGGGCGCTTGCGCACGTTGGCCGAGCACTCGAAGCCGGCGCAGACGAGCGTGCCCAGCGTGTTGCCGTTGCGTCCGGCCGCCCCGGCGCGCTTGGCGATGAAGAAGACGACCTCGTTGGGCAGGTGCACGTCCTCGCACCACGAGCACTGCGGCCGGCTGCGGACGCCGCCGTCGGCCTTCCGCAGCAGGACGCCGACGGGCTCGCCGCCGACCTCCGCGATCACGTACCCGAGGTTCGGGTTCCTGCGGTCGCGCCAGCCGAGGTAGTCGAGGTCGTCCCAGCGCACGGCGGCCAGGTCGGGAAGGGTGAGCTCCTTGCGCTCGCGCTGGGAGGCGTTGACGAAGGAGGAGCGGAGCTGCTGCTCGCTGAGGGGAAGCATGGAGGGATGTCCTGTCTGTCTGCGGACCGCGGGTCGCCGACGGCGCCGGGTCCGGCGTGAAGGGTGCTCGGGACGACGCCGCCGCACAAGGGCAGGGGTCGCCGCGCGGCAGCGGAGCGCGCGCGGACGAGCAGGGAAGCGCGCACGAGGGCGCGCGGGATCACGGGAGGAGAGGCAGGGCTATCTCACGCCGGCGCTGACGACGCCGACGACCTCCAGACGCCCGACGGGCTGAGACGTGATGATCCGGTCCACCTCGCCAGTCTACGACACGCCCGGGATGCGCGGTGCGGCCCGCTACGCCCGCGTCGCGCCGCCCTTGAGCTCGTAGGAGGCGAAGAACGTCCCGCCGTACAGCGCGGCCGCGACCAGGAACCCGACGGCCATCAGGTAGGACGCCCACTCGCTGCCGGTGGCCATCGTGCCGACGCCCGCGAGGAACGTGATCACGATGACGATGAGCCCCCACAGTGCCAGCCGCTGGCCGAGCCCGGCCTTCCGTGCGGCCAGGAGCACCCGGATGCTGACCGCGACCAGGCCGATCGCGACGAGGATGTGCAGGATGACGATGATCGTGTCGACGACGATGGCGAAGGTGCCCTTCGGGTCGCCGATGAGGTTGGCCGCCATCCCGAGCAGGAACTGGACGGCCAGGGCGGTGAGCGCCTCGCGGGAACGGCGGCGCAGGGTCTCGGACGGGGTCGGACCGGCGGCGGGTGCGGACATGGTGCTCCTTCGGCTCGAACGGCTCACGCTGCCGCCATTGTGCTCCCGTCGCGGGTGTTCGGGGTGGTCCGGTGCGCGTGTTGCGCGTGCCGATCGCACCCTCCGTGCTGGTCACCGTCCCGGTGCGAGGCCGAGGTCGGAGCAGAGCTTCTGGTCGGTGCGGTCGTCCGACGGATCCCGCGGGAAGACCGCGAGGACGTTGTCGGGGCGCGTGCAGACCACGAGGGCCGGCACGCCGGTGCTGTCGCTGAGGATGCCGGCGGTCCAGGCGGACGAGCACAGGTCGATCGCGCTCGCGACGCGGTCGGCGGGCGTCTCCACCGGCCGGGTGGCGCCGTCGGGGCCGGTGGCCTCATCGGGAATCCCGACCTGGGTGTACCGGGAGTCCGTGCTGTCGGCGCTGTAGCAGTACGCCGAGCGGGTCTGCAGGGTGCGCGGGGCGAGCGTGACCCAGGCCAGGCCGCCCGCGGCGAGGAGCACGGACGCGCCGGCCGCCACCGCGGTGAGGCGGCCGCGTCTCCGGCGGGTGCGGTCGTGGCGGGCGAGGCCGTCGTCGAGGAGCGCGCTGATCCGGCGATCGGCGCCGGTCGGGACCGTGGGAGGCGGGTTCGTCGTCATGGTGTCAGCTCCCCTCCCCGAGCTCCCGGCGCAGCCGCAGCCGCACGCGGGAGAGCCGGTTGCGCACGGAGCCGTGCGCGAGGCCGAGGCGCGCCGCCGCCTCCTTGTAGCTGAGCCCGTCGACCATGCACAGCCGGAAGATCCGCTGATCGACGACGGGCAGCTCGGCGATCACGCCGCGGATGAGCCGCATGGCCTCCTCCAGGGCGGCGAGGTCCTCCGCCGAGGGGGCGTCCGCCGGGTGGTCCGCGTCGTACAGAGGGTCCGTCCGTCTCCGCTCGTTGGCCCGCAGTCGGTTGCGGCTCAGGTTCTTGACGGTCACGATCAGCCACGGCAGCGCCGAACTGCCGAACACCTCCACCTCGCGGCGGCGCGTCCACAGGGTGAGGAAGGCGTCGGCGGTCATCTCCTCCGCGTCCGGCCGGGAGCGGAGGACGCCGTAGGCGTTCCAGTACACGGCGCCGGCGTGCCTCCGGTACAGCTCCGTCAGCGCTCCGCGGTCGCCGTGCCGGAGCCGGTCGACGGCGGGACGGTCGTCGACCGAGCTCCCCGTCGACTCCGGCGTTGGCGCGTGCACGGTTCCCCCTCCGCCGTTCGTGCGTCTCACTCACATCATGTCCGCTCGGGCCGGATCGTCTCACCGCCGATCGCGCGGCTCCCCTGATGACGGGGCCTTCCTCGTATGTGCACGGCCGCGAATGCGTCTCAGAACGGCGCCGGCGCCCGGCGTGTCGCGGAGACGCGCTTGCGTGCGGACGACGATGCCGTCTTGACTGAGGTGCCGGCCGCGGCCGGCCGATGCGTTCGCCGGGGGGCGAACCACAGGGGGGATGGCCGCGCCCCCGGGGCCGAGGGGGACTCGGGGGCGCGGTCTGGGCGGGGGCTACGCCTGTGGGAGCTCGGCCGTCCGCGGCGGTTCCGCGCCGGCGCGGGAGACCGTGATCGCGGCGGCGCGGGCGGCGAAAGCGCCGGCGTCCGCGAGCTCGGCCGCGGAGCGAGGCCGGCGGCGCAGCTCGCCCGACGTCAGGAACCAGGCGAGCAGGGCCGCCATGTAGCTGTCGCCCGCGCCGACCGTGTCGGCCACGACCACGGTGATCGGCGGGACCTCCGCCACCGCGTCGCCCGAGACCAGGAGGGAGCCGGCGGCGCCCCGGGTGACGGCGACGACGGCGCCGTGCGCCGCCAGGGCCGCGGCCGTTTCGGTGTCGGAGCGGTCCGGGTAGAGGAAGAGCGCGTCCTCGTCGCTGAGCTTGATGAGGTCGGCGCGCGCCGCGAGCCGCTCGAACCGGTCGCGCGCGGCACGGGGGTCGCCGACGAGGTCCGCGCGGATGTTCGGGTCCACGCTGACGGTCACGTCGGCGTCGGCGGTCAGGACGAGGTGCTCGATCCGGTCGGCGCCCGGAGCCAGGAACGCGGAGATCGAACCGACGTGGACGTGGCGCATCGCGGGGAGCTCGATCCTCTCCGCCAGCGTCCAGGCGATGTCGAAGGCGTACCGAGCCGACCCGTCGGGCTGGATGGCGGCCACCGCGCTCGAGGTCGCGGGAAGCAGCCAGGACTCGGGGAGGATGTCGACTCCGTCCCGCACGAGCCGCTCGGCGATCGTGTCGCCGCGTGCGTCGCGGCCGAGGGCGGTCAGGAAGGCGGTGGGCACTCCGAGGCGCGCGAGGCCGAGTGCGACGTTCGCGGGGGAGCCGCCCGGGTGCTCGCGGGTCCCGTCGGCGGAACGGATGACGTCGATGAGCGCCTCGCCCGCCACCAGGACGGGCGCGGTCGCCGTGGTGGTCGTTGCCATGCTCCGGTCTCCTTCGTGCGGGCCATCGGGGCCTGGGCGCGGCACTGCGGGGTTGACCTGCGCGGCGGAGCGATCCAGACTACGTACTGATCACTCTAGCCAATACGTATTGATTCGTCGACTTCGTTCCTTGTCGGCTGACTAATACGTATTGGTATCCCCTTCAGAGAGGAAGGCAACCCTATGTTCCGTTCTCCGCAACGGCCCGCTGCGCTCACGCAACGGCGGCCCGGTCGGTTCCGAGGTCGCATCGCGGTCCTCGTCGCCGCGGCAGCCGCCGGCAGCCTGGCCTTCGCCGGACTCGTCCCGGCCGCCGGCCCGGCAGCGGCAGCGACCCCGAGCGCTCCCACCACCACCTCGGCTCCGCCCGCGTACCACGAGCCGTACCGCCCCCAGTTCCACTACTCCCTCCCGACCGGCTGGATCGGCGACCCCAACGGGCTCGTCTACAAGGACGGCCTCTACTACCTGTTCAGCTACGGCACCTGGCGCGGCGCCGTGAGCAAAGACCTGGTGCACTGGACGAACATCGACGTGAAGGGGCCAGCGCCGGACCCCGGCGCAAGCGCCTTCTTCTCCGGCAGCGCGGTGGTCGACACCGGCAACACCAGCGGG
This sequence comes from Leifsonia shinshuensis, assembly GCF_013410375.1. Taxonomy (NCBI): domain Bacteria; kingdom Bacillati; phylum Actinomycetota; class Actinomycetes; order Micrococcales; family Microbacteriaceae; genus Leifsonia; species Leifsonia shinshuensis. The sequence continues at coordinate 4,168,148 of NZ_JACCFL010000001.1, read as the reverse complement.
TTCGGCACGGCGAAGAACCCGGCGATGGTGGCGATCTACACCAGCGTCCAGGCGGGAACGAACGTGGAATCCCAGGACATCGCCTACAGCACCGACGACGGCCGCACCTGGACGCGCTACGCCGGTGACCCGGTGATCGACCTCCACTCCGTCAACTTCCGCGACCCGAAGGTGTTCTGGTACGCGCCGAAGCACGAGTGGATGATGGCCGTCGCCCTCAGCGACCAGTACAAGGTGGCGTTCTACACCTCGCCCGACCTCAAGACCTGGACGCCGGCGGGAACCTTCGGGCCCGCCGGCGCGACCGCGGGCGTGTGGGAGATGCCGGACCTCTACCAACTCCCGGTCGACGGCGACGCGAAGACGCAGAAGTGGGTGCTGAGCGTGAGCGTCGGCAGCACCGGCGTGCAGTACTTCGTCGGGAGCTTCGACGGCTCGACCTTCGTCCCGGACGGCCCCGCGACGTACACGCCGCCGGCGGGCACTCCGCTCGACACGTTCGACTCCGGCAGCTACGGGAACTGGACCGCCACCGGGACGGCCTTCGGCTCGGCCCCGGCGTCCGGCGCCCTCCCGGACCAGCAACCCGTCACCGGCTACCCGGGCAGCCACTTCGTGGACAGCTTCACGGGCGGCGACGCCGCGACCGGGACGCTGACCTCTCCGGCGTTCACCATCGACAGGAGCAGGCTCAACTTCCTCGTCGGCGGAGGCGACAACCCGTACATCGCGGGAGCGGTCCCGTTCGGCACCCTCCCGCAGGGCACGGTCTTCACCGACTTCTCCGGCTCCTCGTACGGCCCGGGCTGGACGACGACCGGCGCGTTCGTGGGCACCGGACCCAGCCACGAGACGCTCGGGAACCAGGTGAGCCCGGGTGTGCTCGACACCTGGGGTCCGGTCGGCGACCCGGGCGAGGGCACGATCACGTCGCCGACGTTCACCGTCAGCTCGCCGTACATCGACCTCCAGGTCGCGGGCGGCACGCATCCGATGAGCCAGGCGAACCCGACCGCGGTGAACCTCGTCATCGGAGGAAAGGTGGTCGAGACCACGACCGGGAACAACTCCGGATCGCTGGCGTGGACGACGTGGGACACCTCCGCGTACCAGGGCCAGCAGGCGCAGCTCCAGGTGGTCGACCAGAACGACGGCTCGACCGGCTGGGGTCACCTCATGGTCGGCGACATCGTGTTCGCGAGCGAGAAGGCGCCGGTCTGGGACACCCAGACCTCCGTCGACCTCGTGGTGGACGGTCAGGTGGTGCGCTCCGCCACGGGGAAGAACAGCGAGAGCCTCGACTGGGCGTCCTGGAACGTCGCCGACCTCCAGGGCAAGCAGGCCAGCATCCGGATCGTCGACAACGCGACGGGCGGCTGGGGGCACATCCTCGCGGACGACTTCAGCCTCGCGGACGAGCCGGCCCTGAACCAGCTCCAGCGCGCCGACTGGATCGACTACGGCGCGGACTTCTACGCCGAGAACACCTGGAACGACGCGCCGGGAGGCCGGCGGGTCAACGTGGCGTGGATGAACGACTGGGCGTACGCCGCCAACGTCCCGACCACGCCGTGGCAGGGCGCGGAGACGTTCCCGCGCACGGAGTCGCTGCAGACGATCGGCGGGAAGGTCCGGCTCGTCCAGACCCCGGTGCCCGCACTGGCGAACCTGCGCACCGGCCCGGTCGTGACTGTGCGGAAGCAGTCGGTCGCGGGGACGAAGCCCCTCGCGGTGTCCGGCGCCGAGCTGGACGTGCAGGCACGGCTGACCGCGGGCACGGCGTCGACGTTCGGCCTGAACGTGCGGACCGGAGGCGGTCAGTACACGCAGATCGGCTACGACACCTCGACCGGCGAGCTGTACGTCGACCGGACGCACTCGGGCCAGACCGACTTCAACGCGGCGTTCCCCGGACGGGCCACCGCGCCGGTCGCGCTGGACGCCGCGGGCGGGATCGGCCTGCGCATCCTGATCGACCCGTCGTCCGTGGAGGTCTTCACCGCCGACGGCACCCGGGTGATCACCGAGCAGATCTTCCCGGATGCGGCCAGTACGGGTGTCAGCGCCTTCGCCACCGGCGGCACGGCCGGCATCGACTCGGTGCAGGCCTGGCACCTGAAGTCGATCTGGAACTGATCCCGGCCGAACGACAGAGCTCCCCCGCCCGGACGATCGGGCGGGGGAGCTCTTCCGTGTCGGCGTCGCGCGGTCAGACCAGCTGCCGCGCCACTCGACGGTCGTGCAGCGCGGCGACGGACCACGCGGCGTAGTACAGCGCGATCAGGGGACCGGCGAGGAGCAGCATCGAGATCACGTCGGCGGAGGGCGTCACGATCGCCGTGAAGCCGACGATCACGAGGAACGCGATCCACCAGCTGCGGAGGATCGACCGCGCGGGCAGGATGCCGAGCAGGTTGAGCAGCACCAGGAAGACCGGCGACACGAACGCAAAGCCGGCGGCGACGACGAGCTTCAGCACGAACTGGAAGTAGTCGTTGGCCTGGATGAACGAGGAAGACCCGTCTCCGGCGAAGCCGGTGAGCAGCAGCACGATGTGCGGCACGATCAGCCACCCGGCGACGCAGCCGCCGAGGAACAGCGGCACCGCCGTGAAGAAGAAGCCGAACCCGTAGCGGAGCTCCTTCCGGCTGAGGGCCGGGACGAGGTACGCCCAGGCCTGGTAGAGCCAGATCGGGCTGGAGGCGACCAGTCCGATCGCGAAGGCGGCCTGCATCCGGAGGTCGAACGCTCCCGTGATGGTGTCGAAGTTCAGCGCCGCCAGGCGGTGCTGGGAGGCGGCGGCCTCCGCGATGGGCGCGCGCAGCGCCGCGAGCAGCAGGGGCGAGACGAACCAGCCGCCGACCGTCCCCGCCAGCACGGCCGCGGCGGAGCGCACGGCGCGCTTGCGCAGCTCTGAGACGTGCGCGGCGAGTGACATCCGCGCGTCTCGCCGGGTCACGGGGACTCCTGGCGCGGCGCCGGGAGTGCCGCCGCTGCCTCCGTCGGCCCGGCGGGAAGCGGCACAGGTGCGGGCTTCGCGGGCACGGGCTCCGCGGGCACGGGCTCTGCGAGCACGGGCGCGGCGATCACCGGATCGGCGAGCAGCGCGTCGCGGATGATCCGGCGCGGGTCGTACTGCCGTGGGTCGAAGGAGCGCCAGTCCACGTCGACCGCGTCGCCGACCTCCTCGCGCACCGCGCGCTGCGCGTCGTCGGCCAGCGTGCGCAGCTTGCGGACGGCCAGCGCGAGCTTCGACGCGTAGGCCGGGAGCCGGGTCGGCCCGATCAGGAACGCCGCGATCACGCCGAGCACGAGCAGTTTCTCGAAGCTCATGACGGCACGCTCAGCTGCGCGTGGTGATCCCGTCGGAGCCCGCGACGCCCTCCGGCTGCTTCGCCGTCGCGTCCGGCTCCGAGAGGTCGTGGACCTCCTTGCGGAAGATCCGGATGGACTGTCCGAGGCCCTTCGAGAGGGCGGGCAGTCGCGTGGCGCCGAACAACAGCAGCACCACCGCGAGGATCACGAGCAGGTGCCAGCCACCCAGGTTCGCCAACATGGTCATCTCCTTTGATTGCGTTAGCTAATTCGTATAGCTAATTCGTATTAGTAGGGTAGGCAGCGTCACCGGCGATGTCAAGCGCGGGTGTCGGCCTCGGCCCAGGCGCTACGAGCGCAGCCGCGCCTCCAGGCGCACCAGTTCGAACTCCCCGTCGGTCGCGAACACGCCGACCCGGCCGGACGGCCGGTCGTACAGGCGCGTGCTGAGCGCGACCCGGTCGTCCACGACGACGACGCACAGATCGTGGTCGAGGTGGACCTCCACGGTGTGCCGTCCGGGCGCCAGCGGCACAGGTCGTTCCAGCTCGACGGCATGCGGCACGTCGCCGCGGATCTGCCACTGCTCGCCGCCGGTGGTCCCGCGCGGCCAGCGGTCGAAGACGATCCGGTCGCGCTGCGGTTCCAGGCGCAGCGCGTACGCCTCCTCGCCGTCGTCGCCGGCGCGGAGGAGGAGGCCGCAGGCCTGCGTGCCCGCGGCGATGTCGAACTCGGCGACGAGCAGCGTCTCGGCGGGGACCTCGGGTCCGAGCCAGGCGGCGTACCGGTCGAGCGCGCCGTGGCCGGGCGCCCCGTCCGCGTCGTCGAGGGGCGCCAGCTCGGGGCGGAGGTCGCGCGCGTCGTCGTAGAGCGCCACGACCGACCGGGGGAGGCCGAACGACAACGCGCCGCCGGGCGCCTGCGTCGCGCGCAGCACCGCCATCGTGCCGGCCCACTGCCAGGCGCCGGCGTCCCGCTCGCCCTCCTTGCTCGCAATCCAGCCGATGAAGTGCCGTTCGCCGTCGAGCTCCACGGTCTTCGACGCGTAGAACGCGCGTCCGTCGACGGTGTCGTGCTCGGGCGCCCGCCAGGGGCCCTCCGGCGAGTCGCCGATGCGATAGCGGGTCTGGAACGAGTCGGAGAACTCGGAGTACACGAGGTACCAGTGCTCGCCCCACTGGAAGACGTCCGGGCACTCCTGCGCGATGAACCGGCGCGGGTCCCAGAGCGGCGCGGCGTCGCGCCAGTGCACGAGGTCGTCGGAGACCAGGCGTGCCACCAGGCCGGACCGCCGGGAGGGCGCGTCCGCCCGGCGTGCGGCGAGCAGCAGCTGCCACGGCTCCCCGGGGGCGGTGCGGAAGACGAACGGGTCGCGCCAGTCCTCCGGTGCGTAGCCGTCGAGGGCGCCGAAGGTCCACTCCGGATGACGGGTCCAGACGGCGGGGTCTCCGGCCGACGTCGCGTGGCAGACGACCTGCACGTCGCCGTCGGCGGTGCGGATGCGCGGGTTGTGGCCGGTGTAGAAGAGGTGGAGGAGGCCATCGTCGTCCGTCACGACGCTGCCTGTGTAGCAGTCGAAGTCCTCGGCGCCGGGTCCCGCGGACGGCAGCACGACCCCGCGGTCGGTGAAAGTCGCGAAGTCGGTCGTGGTGACCGCCGCCCACGGCATCCCCTGCTCACGGTCGAGGGGACGCCGGGGGTCGCGGGTATCGAGGAGGTAGTAGAGCCAGACGGTCCCGTCCTGTTCGAAGGGGATGACGTCGCCGACGAAGCCGCCCGCGGGACGGAAGTGGGTGGACGCGCTCACCGGGACGAGGCCGTCCGCGGCGCGGCGAGCGAGGCGCGGTCGATGTACCGGCAGGGCACGAGCGTCCTGCCCGTCGGCTCGTCGTCGGCGATCAGCAGGCTGCCGGCGGTCATCCCCATCTGCAGGTGGGGGAGGGCCACGGTCGCGAGCGGGGGATGCAGCTCGGCCGCGAGCTCGGGCTGGTCGTCGAAGCCGACGATGCTGATGTCGCGCGGGCACTCCAGCCCTGCGGCGTGCGACGCGAGCAGCGCGCCGACCGCCATCCGGTCGTTGCCGCAGACGAGCGCGGTCGGGGACCCGTCCTGGAGGATCCGCGACGCGAGGTCGTAGCCGGAGGAGACATGGTACGTCCCGTACTCGCGCCGGATCGACGCCGGGTCGATCCCCGCAGCGGCGGCGGCGTCGACGAGCCCGCGCTCGCGCTCCTGGCACGCGTAGTCGGAGGCCGGGCCGCCGAGGAAGACGACGTCGCGATGGCCGGCGGCGAACGTCGCCGCGGCCACGTCGCGACCGCCCTGGTACTCGTCCGCGAGTACGAGCGCTGCGTCCGGCACGTTCGCGGGCCAGCAGTTCACGAAGATCGTGCGGATGTCCTCCCCGACGTCGACGGCCTGGACCGGCTCGGGGCCGGGGGCCGCGTAGACCAGCCCCGCCACGCCCTGGCGCACCAGGTTCTCGACGGCCGCTTTGCCGTTGTCCGGCGTCTCGGAGATCTCGACGACGAACGACACGTAGCCGGCCGGCTGGACGGCCTGCTGCACGCCGAGCACGATCTGGCCGGCGTACGGCTGCGAGACGACGCGGTCCGCGATCACGCCGATGGTGAACGGCCGGTTGGAGCGCAGCGACTGCGCCGCCCGGTTGGGCTGGAAGCGCAGCTCCTTCGCCGCCCTGAGGATGCGCTCGCGCGTCTCGGGAGCGACCGAGATGTCGCGCCGGTCGTTGAGCACGAAGGACACCGTCGGCTGGGACACCCCCGCGCGTTTGGCGACGTCCTTCATGGTGACGCGCTTCGCGGGCCTGTTGTCGTTCACTGCCATAGTCCGATCCTCCCGAACCGATCATGCCACAAAAGCCAATACGTATTTGCAATCGGCGCGACCGCGAGTTATGCTCGGAACCCCAATACGTATTAGTCAGGTCGCGGCACCCCACCGCGACCGAGACGCTCAGAGAGGAGCGCACGGATGACCAACACATTCGGACCGGCCATTGACCGTCGCACTTTGCTCAAGCTCGGCGGAGCCGGGCTGGCATTGACGGGACTGGCCTCGCTGGCTGCGTGCTCCACCGCAGGCGCGGGTGGCGGCACGAACGCATCGGGCACCATCAAGATGCTGTACTTCGGCGACCAGAAGGCCGCCACGGCCCTGCAGAACACCCTGCAGCCGCAGATCAAGAAGCTCGACAAGAACGCCACGCTCCAGGTCACCGCCATCAACGGCACCGACTGGAACGACTTCCTCGCGAAGGTGCTCACCCAGATCGCGGCCGGCGCCGCCCCCGACCTGGTGAGCGTCGCGACCGAGGGCCTGCAGCTCATGGCCTCCAAGGACCTGCTGATCCCGCTGGACAGCTACGTCACCAAGGACCTGTCCTCGCTGCAGACCTACTTCGACCAGATCCACCCGGCGCTGGTCGAGTCGATGATGTACCAGGGCCACCTCTACGAGCTGCCCGACAGCTTCAACGCCGGCAGCATGTTCTACAGCACGGACCTGTTCCAGAAGGCCGGGCTCTCCCGCCCCGCCGACAACTGGACGATGGACGAGTTCCACACCTACGCCACCAAGATCAAGGGCATCGGCGGCGACGTCAACGCCTTCGACTGGGTGGTGCGCCTCTGGGGCAGCTGGACCTCGTTCCTCTACGCCAACAACGGCAACCTGCTCGAGGAGGGCAAGTACTCCGGCGGCGACTGGCTGTGGAGCAAGGCCTTCGCCAACAACCCGGTCGGCGTCCACGGCCGCAAGGGCGGCTGGAAGTGGGGCACGCCGACGGCCAACTCGGAGGCGGCCATCGAGGCGCTCGAGTACGTGGTCGACCTGCAGCGCTCCGGCCTCTCGCCCTCGCCCGACGTCGGCGGCGGCTCGACCCTGCAGGGCCTGTTCTCGACCGGCCGGATCGGCATGACGATCGGCGGCGGCTTCTGGGCGGGCGGCCTGCACAACGCCGGCATGGCGGACGGCAGCTTCGACGTGCAGCGCTTCCCGACCTGGAAGAGCAACAAGTCGCTCTTCGGCGCCGGCGGCTACGGCATCTTCAACTCGTCGAAGAACAAGGACCTGGCCTGGGAGGTCGTGAAGATGATGGTGGAGCCCTCCACCTTCGACATCATGTTCCCCGGCAACGTCACCACGCCCGGCCGCAAGCAGCTCCTCACGGCCGACCGGTACAAGACGACCGGACCGGAGCACTGGTCGGTGTTCTACGACCAGCTCGAGGGCTCGGTGCCGATCTCGGCGCCGCCGTACTACAACGCCCTCGCCACCTCGCTGAACCAGCGGACCACGCAGGCCATCTCGTCGGGCAACGCCAAGGCGGCGCTCGACGGCATGCAGTCCGACTTCGAGAAGGCAGCGCAGGCGTCCTGATGGCTGTCCAGACCCAGGAGCGCCCGCGCGTGAATGGGGCGACCTCTCCTCGCCGTGCCGTCCGTCGCCCCGGTGTGCGACGGGCGGCCCGGCGGGAGGGCGCGTTCGGCTATTCGATGATCGGACTCGCGGTGGCGTTCGTCGCCGTGTTCACGTTCATCCCGATCCTCGCCTCGCTCGGGCTCTCGTTCTTCTCGTGGGACGTGATCTCGCCGCCGAAGTTCGTCGGCGTGGCCAACTTCACCCGGCTGTTCAGCGACGGCTCGACGCTCGCGTCGTTCGGCGTGACCATCCTGCTCGCCATCGGCATCGTGGTGCTCCAGATCACCCTGGGGCTGCTGCTCGCGGTGCTCGTCAACAGCCGCAAGCGGAAGTCCACGAAGGTCTTCTTCCGGACGACCTTCTACCTGCCACTGCTGGCCTCCACCGCCGCCGTGTCGATCTTCATGGGCTACCTGTTCGACGCCAAGTTCGGGCTGGTCAACTACTACCTGACCCAGCTCGGGCTGCCCGCCGTGCCGTGGCTGACGAACCCGGTGGCGGCGCAGATCACGATCGTCCTGATCGTGGTGTGGCAGCAGGTCGGCTTCACCTTCGTCCTGTTCGTGGCCGCGCTCACGTCGGTGCCGCAGGAGGTCCAGGAGGCCGCCGCGATCGACGGCGCGGGGGCGTGGCGCACGCTGCTGCGGATCAAGATCCCGCTGATCAGCCCGACCATCCTGTTCGCCACCGTCGTGGCGATGATCAACGCGATGCAGCTGTTCGACCAGCCCTTCATCATGACGAAGGGCGGCCCGGGCACGGCGACCACCACCGCGACGATCGCGATGTACCAGACCGGGTTCCAGAACCTGCAGTTCGGCTACGCCTCGGCGATCGCGATCCTGCTGCTGGTGATCATCCTCGCGCTGACCGGCATCCAATTCCTCGCCGCCAGAAAGCTGGTGTTCTACCAATGACCACAGATGTCGCTCCGAGCCCCGCGGTGGTGCTCGGCCGCCGCCGCCGGCCGATCGTGAAGGTCGGCAGCATCGTCGGAATGGTGCTGCTCATCCTCGCGGCCGTCTTCGCCCTCGGCCCGCTGCTCTGGACGCTGACCACCTCGCTGCGGACCCCCGCCGAGGCGTTCACCAACCCGCCGCAGTGGATCCCGACCAGCCCCGACTTCAGCAACTACGCGGCCGTGTTCAACCAGATCCCGATCGGGCAGTTCTTCCTCAACAGCGTCGTCGTGACGGTCCTCATCGTGGTGGGCCAGACGATCACCTGCACCCTCTCCGGGTACGCGTTCGCGATGGTGTCGTTCCCCGGCAAGAACACGATCTTCGGGATCTTCCTCGCCACCATGATGGTGCCGCTGCAGACGATCATCATCCCGGTGTTCGTCATCGTGAAGACGATGGGGATCAGCGACTCGCTCGCCTCGCTCATCATCCCGGCCCTCGGCAGCGCCTTCGGCACCTTCCTGATGCGGCAGTACTTCCTGCAGATGCCGCGGGAGCTCGGCGAGGCCGCCCGCATCGACGGAGCGTCCCAGTGGGGCGTGTTCTGGCACGTCTACGCGCGGATGGCGTCGCCGGCGATCGCGACGCTGGCCATCCTGAACTTCTCCGGGTTCTGGGCGGAGTTCTACCGGCCGCTGATCTTCCTGCAGACGCAGAGCAACTTCACGCTGCCCCTCGGCCTCGTCGGCCTGCAGGGCAACCTGGGCACCGGGTCCATCTCGGTCGTCCTGGCCGGCGTCATCCTCGCGATGATCCCCAGCGTGCTGCTGTTCATCTTCGCCCAGCGCTACTTCATCGAGGGCGTCACCGCGGGTTCCTTCCGCTGATCCCCCCTGTCCCCGGCCTGTCGGCTCCCCGCCGCCACGCCGCTTCGAAAAGAGAGACCGGTCCCATGCCCGACCACCACCTTCCGCAGTTCCACGTGCGCCTGCCGCGCGGGTACCTCAACGACCCCAACGGCCCTGTCGAGCTGGACGGCACGACGCACCTGTACTTCCAGTCGCGCCCGTACGCGGAGAAGGACGTCCCTGTCGAGTGGGGGCACGCCACGACGGAGGACCTCGTGCACTGGACGCTGCACCGGCCCGCGATGAGCCCGGTGCCGGGCGGCCTCGACTCGGGCGGCTGCTGGTCGGGCAACACGGTGGTCGACGGCGGCCGCGTCCGCGCCTTCTACTCGGGGAAGGTGGACCACAGCCCCTACCAGTCCGTGCTGACGGCGCTGTCCGACGAGGACGGCGCGAACTTCGGCCGGCCGGTGCAGGTCGTGCCCGATCCCGCACCGGAGGAGGGGGTCACCATGTTCCGTGATCCGTTCGTCTGGCGCGACGCGTCCCGCTGGCACATGGTGGTCGGCGTCGCCGCCGCCGACGGCGCTGCGGCCATGCGGCTGTACGGCTCGCCGGACGGCGTGGACTGGGAGTACGTGGGCGAGCTCTCGCGGCTTCCGCGGACCCTGGTCGACGGCGTCGACACCGGAGAGGGCTGGGAGTGCCCGCAGCTGATCGCGGCGGACGGCCGCGAAGTGGCGCTGGTGTCGTCGTGGTCGCACGCGGGCGGACCCGGCGAAGTGCTCGCCTTCCCCGTCGACTCCGCGCCGGTCCCGCGGCGTGTGGACGACGGCCACGACTTCTACGCGGCCTCGGTGATGCGCGAGGGGTCCCACGGCCACGTGCTGTTCGGCTGGATCACCGAGGGCCGCGAGGACGCGCGCTGGCAGGAGGCCGGCTGGGCCGGCGCCATCTCGCTGCCGCGGCGCGCGTGGCTGGACGGCGACGCCCTCCGCACCGAGCCGCATCCCGCGGTCGAGGCGCTGCGCAGCGGGCCGGGGCGCCCGGCGGACGGCGCGACCATCGGCGCCCAGGCGGAGCTCGTCCTCCCCGCCGTGTCCGGCACGGTCCGGCTCCGCTTCGGCGCGGAGGAGTGGCTCGACCTCGCGGTCGACCTCGAGGCCGGGACGCTGTCCCTCGACCGCAGCGCGGCGAGCACCGCGCCGGGCGTCGAGACCGCGGGAGCGCTCGCCGTGGAGGCGTTCGGCGACCGCGCCGAATGGGCGGCCCGCGTCTTCCTCGACGGGTCAGTCGTGGAGGTCTTCACGAGCGCAGGCCGCTCGATCACCACCCGTGTCTACCCGACGACGCCGCCCCCGTGGCGCGTCGAGGCGCCCGCGGGAACGGTCGTCTGGGATGTCGCCCCGGCGATCGGGGCCGTGACGGACCGCGCGGCCGCGGAGGAACCCCTCCCCGTCAGCTAGCCCGCCGGCGCCGTCGAGTCCCGGACGACGATGCTCGGCGGCACGAGCTCTCGGCCGATCGGGATGGTGTCGCCCGCGATGAGCCGGAGCAGTGCGTCCAGGGCTCGGCGGCCCAGCTCCTCGTAGGGCTGGCGGACGGTCGTCAGCGGCGGGTCGACGATGACCGCCGGACGGTCGTCGTCGAAGCCGACCACCGAGATCTCGTCGGGGACGCTGCGGCCGGCGGCGCGCAGGGAGCGCAGCACCGGGGCGGCGATCTCGTCCGCCTCGCAGAAGATCGCGTCGATGTCCGGCTCCGACTCCAGGAAGCGGTCGAACTCCGGGTAGGTGCGCCGCGACTCGTCGATCGTGTACGCGCAGGGGATCACGAGCTCCTCGCGGAAAGGGATGCCGGCGCCGGCCAGCGCGTCGCGGTAGCCGAGGAGGCGCTCCTTCACGTAGAACGCGTCGTACTGGCTGCCGACGTAGGCGATTTTGCGGCGGCCCAGCCCGATCAGGTGCTCGACGCCCTCGCGCGCGCCGACCCGGCTGTCCGTCACGATGGTGGGGAGCACCAGGTCCTGCGCGACGTCGTCGACCGTCATGATCGGCAGGCGCAGGCGGCGGGCCGCCTCCGCGACACCCGTGTCGTCCGCCGAGCCGAAGATCAGGAGGCCCTCGGTCGGGACCTCGACCAGGCTCGCGACGATGGCGGCGGCGTTGGACGGCCCGGCGTACGGGAGGGTGCGCAGCCCCTCGTCCGCGGTGTGCTCGGGATTGGCGAACTGCTGCACGAGCACCCGGTAGCCGAGCCGGTCGGCAGCCGCGGTGGCGCCCCGGACCGCCGGGTCCCACCAACCCCAGATCCCCTCTGGGAGCAGGATGCTCACCGCGTGGTAGTCGGAGGTGCGCAGCGCGCGCGCCGTGACGGAGGGGCGGTAGCCGAGCCGGTCCGCCACCGCCCGGATGCGGGAGCGCGTCTCGGCGCTGACGTCCGGATGGTCCTGCGGCGCGAGCGCGCGCGAGACGGTCGCGATTCCGACGCCGGCCTCCTTGGAGACGTCGGCGAGCGTGACCCTGCGAGTCACCATCCACCCCCTTGTCGAACGACGCCCGGATGCGTTTCTTGACATCCCGACGACTAGAGATTACCTTACCGGTAGCGTCACCGGAAACGTTACCGGTATCGAATCCGGTACCGGCGCTCCACCGGGTCGCTCCACCGTCGAAGAACATCAAAGGAGATACGACGTGAACCGATCACACGGCAGCACCGGACGCCGGCGCCGCTCCCGGATCGTGCTCGCCACGCTCGCGGCAGGGGCCGCCGTCGCGGTCGGGCTGGCCGGATGCTCGCTCTCGCCGAGCACCGCGGGCACCGGGAGCGACACCCTCACCGTCGCGACCTGGAAGGGCTACGGCGCCGACCTCTCCTGGGTCGCCGCGGAGTTCAAGAAGGAGACCGGAGCGACCGTCAAGTACCAGTTCATCGACTCCGAGGCGAGCGAGCTGCAGCTGGTGAGCAAGGCGAACGGCGCGATCGACGTGGCGCTGCCGAACATCCAGTACATCGGGCAGGGCATCGACCAGGGCCTCTTCCACTCGCTCGACACCGCCAAGCTGACCAACTACTCGGACATCTACCCCGAGTTCTCCGGCCGCAAGGAGATCCGCAAGGGCGGCGACCTGTACGGCATCCCGTGGACCTGGGGCAGCTCCGGCGTCTTCTACGACAGCGCGAAGGTCTCGCCCGCCGACTCGCTCGGCGTGCTCTGGGACCCGAAGTACAAGGGCCGGATCGCGCTGTTCGACGACCCGACCGTCCTGGTCCCGCTCACCGCGCTGTACCTGGGCGAGGACCCGCAGAACCCCGACATGGCGAAGATCACCCCGGCGCTGCAGAAGCTGAAGGACAACGCGAAGCTGCTCTACTCCTCGAGCGACGACCTCGCGAAGGCGATCGCGAGCGGTTCCGTCGTCGCGGGCACCGGCGACTCCGGCAGCCTCGGCAGCCTGTTCGCGAGCAAGGCCGCGGGGACCGCCGGCTTCACGTACGAGATCCCGAAGGAGGGCGCGGTCGGCTGGATCGACAACTGGGCGATCGCGGCGAAGACCCAGCACCTGGACCTCGCCTACAAGTGGCTCAACTACATGACGAGCCCGGCGTTCCTCGCCAAGTGGGCGAACACGCCCGCCGACGCCTCGCCGGCCCCGGCCAACAAGAGCGTGGTCGACTCCCTGCCCGCCGCCACGATGGACCGCCTGCAGGCGAACCCGGACAAGATCTCGAGCCTCGCGCTGCAGCTCCCGCAGCCGGCGGACCGGCTCCAGTCGTGGGTGGACGCCTGGACGCAGGTCAAGGCGGGGTCCTGATGACCACCGCCCCGCTGTCCCTGTCCCGCCGCCCGAAGCGGCGGGCCAGGGGGAGGCTCGGCACGGCGTTCCTGCTGACGCCGGGCGGGCTGCTGCTGGCGCTGTTCGCGGTGCTGCCGCTCGCCGCGATCGTCGTGATCGGGTTCACGACGGACGCCGGGTCGTTCACGACCGCGAACTTCGCTCAGATGCTCGGGAGCCCGGTGTACATGTCGTTGCTGGGCCGGACGCTGCTGATCGCGTTCGGCGTGACGGTGGTGAGCATCGCTTTGGCGTGGCCGGCGGCGTGGGCGCTGGCCCGCTACACCAGCCCGCGGGTGAAGCCGTTGATCCTCGGGTTCGTCATCATCCCCTACATCACCTCGCAGTTGCTGCTGATCTACGGGTTCGTCAGCCTGATCCAGGCCGGCGGGCCGGTGATGTCGCTGCTGTCGGCGATCGGCATGGCGGACCCGCAGGCGTCGATCATGTACACGCCGGCGGCGAACATCCTGATGCTGGTGCAGGAGTCGATCCCGACGGCGATCCTGGTGATGTACTCCGCGTCCGAGCAGATCAGCGGCTCCGTGCTGGAGGCCTCCCGCACGCTGGGCGCGTCGAAGGGGTTCGTGTTCACCCGGGTGATCTGGCCGCTGTCGACCGCGATGATCGGGGTGAACTTCGCCCTCACCTTCGTCCAGACCGTCGGCGCGTTCGCCGAGCCCACGATCCTCGGCGGACCCAACGGGCAGATGCTCGGGAACGCGCTCGCCACGCAGCTCCAGTCCGGCGTCCATCAGCAGTTCGCGGTGGCCATGTCGCTGGTGCTCCTGGTGACGTCGCTCGCCATCGTCGGGGCGGTGACCGGACTGCTCGCCTGGTCGCGGTCGGCGCTGTCCGGGGTCGCGAAGCCGCGGACCCGGAAGGCGGTGGCGTCTCCGCCGCAGCCACGCGCCGTCGACGAGGCCCTCGCCACGGAAGGAGTGCTCCGATGAAGACCGCTGCGCTGCCCCGCCTGATGAAGATCTGGCTCTACGTCGTGCTGGTCGTCCTGGCGCTGCCGTTGGTGAGCATGCTCGTGCTGAGCCTCAACCAGTCGCGCTACGGGACCTTCCCGTTCCACTTCACGCTCGACTGGTACGCGACGCTCGGCAACGACACCGCCCTGATCGGCGCGCTGGAGACGAGCCTCAACCTCGCCACCCAGGCCACGATCTTCGCCGTCGTCGTCGGCACCCTGCTCTCGCTCGGCATGGCGCGGAGCCGGATCTACATCACGGTCCCGATCAACAGCCTGCTGCTGGCGCTGCTGACGGTCCCGGCGCTGATCCTCGCGGCGGGCTTCGTGATGGTCTTCGCGTGGTTCGGGCTCGGCTCCAGCTCGGTGGGATTGATCCTCGCCTCGATCGTGACCTCGGTCCCGTTCGTCGTCCTCCTGGTGTCCGGCAGGCTGAAGGAGCTGAACCCGCACTACGCGGAGGCGGCGCACTCGCTCGGCGCCGGGCCGGTGCGCACCTTCCTGACGATCACGATCCCGCTGATCGCTCCCTCGATCATCGCCGGGGCGATGCTGGCGTTCGTGATCACGTTCAACAACTTCGCGATCCAGCTCTTCCTCGCGCCGATCGGTGTCTCCACCCTGCCGGTGCAGATCTATTCGATGGTGCGGTTGGGGGTGACGCCGGATGTGGATGCGTTGGCGACGATCATCATCCTCTCCACGGTGTTGCTGGTGGTCATCCTGAATTGGTTGTCCGGTAACGCCGCCAAGCTCTTCACGACTTCTACGAACAAAGGAAACTGATGGCCGAGCTCACTGTGATGGGTGTGTCCAAGACGTTCAACGGCACCCGGGTGCTGGAACCGTTGGAGTTGCGGGTCGGTGATGGCCGGTTCTGCTGCATGCTGGGCTCCTCCGGGTCCGGTAAGTCGACGCTGCTGCGGATCATCGCCGGGTTGGAGGACCCGGATGGCGGGTCGATCCGGGTGGGGTCGCGGGAGGTGACCCGGGTGTCGGTGGAGAAACGCAACATCGGGTTCGTGTTCCAGAACTACGCCCTGTTCCCGCACCTGAGCGTGCTCTCCAACGTGATGTATGGGCTGCGGGCCCGGCGCACCCCACGCGCGGCGGCGAAGCGGAAGGCGGAGGAGATGCTCGGGTTGGTGGGGTTGGGCGACTTCGGGGGTCGTTCCCCGGCCCAGCTCTCCGGCGGGCAGCAGCAACGCGTCGCCCTCGCCCGGGCGCTGGTGACCAGCCCGGATCTGCTGCTGCTGGATGAGCCGTTGTCGGCTTTGGATAAGAAGATCCGGGGGGAGATGCAGCGCGAGCTCAAACGCATCCACCGGGAGACCGGGTTGACCACGATCATGGTCACCCACGATCAGGAGGAGGCGATGGACCTGGGCGATCAGGTGATGATGCTGGACCACGGGGTGGTGCAGCAGAACGACACCCCCGAAGCGATGTATCGGGCGCCGGGGAACCGGTTCGTCGCGCAGTTCCTCGGCGGGCAGTCCCTGGGCACCGGCATCGTCCACGGTTCCGGCCCGACCGCGACCGTGGAGATCGGCGGCCTGTCGCTGACCACGTCGCAAGACGACCTCCGTCACGGCGACCGGGTGGATGTGCTGGTCATGGCCGAACGCGTCCGAATCCTGCCCGAGGACACTGCGACCACGGCGGGGTCGGCTTCGGGTGTGCTGGGCGCGCTGGACTTCTTCGGCCCGTTCGCCCGCGCCGAGATCCTCGCCGGCGACCTCCGCATCCCGGTCACCATGCTCTCCCAAGCCGCCGACGCACTCACCCCCGGCCAGCCGGTCCACTTCACCATCGCCCCCGAAGGCCTCCACGCCTTCACCCAACAACACGCCGCCTGACCATCGATCCCGGAGTTGTGCACGCTCACACCCGCGTGTCGCGTACACAACTCCGGAACGGACGGTCAACCACCAGCGCCCCGGCGCCCAGCCCGGAAAGTGATCACCCATGACCACCCCTGACTATCTCGACCGCGCCCTGACACCGGAACAGCGCACCGCCGACCTGCTCCCGCGGATGACCCTGGAGGAGAAGGCGGGCCTGCTGTTCCACCCGCAGTCGGAGCTGCCATCGTCCGTCGGCTTCAGCGTCGAGCGTGCGGACGAGGTCGCCCGCGGTGACGTGTCCGGCAAGCGCATCTCGCACTTCAACATCCTCAACGGCACCAGTGCCGTCGAGGTCGCCGCCTGGACAAACCGCCTGCAGGAGTGGGCGGCCGACACCCGGCTCGGCATCCCGATCACCTTCTCGTCGGACCCGCGCAACGGTTACCGCAGCACGCCCTTCACCGGGCAGTCGATCGACGAGCTGTCCAAGTGGCCGGAGCCCACCGGGCTGGGCGCGATCGGCGACCCGGACCGCGCACAGGAGTTCGGCGACACCGTCCGCCGGGAGTTCCTGGCGATGGGCATCCGCGTCTACCTGGGACCGATGGCGGACCTGTACACCGAGCCGCGCTGGAGCCGCGGGTTCGGCACGTTCGGGGAGGACGTCCGCGTCGTGTCGGAGCTGACCCGCGCGTTCATCGCGGGCCTCCGCGGCGGCCCCGCGCTCGGGGCCGGCAGCGTGGCGGCCGTGCTCAAGCACTTCCCGGGCGGCGGCCCGCAGAAGGACGGCAACGACGCCGTGGACTCCCGCTTCCCCGACCAGGTCTATCCGGGCGGCCGGCAGGAGCTGCACCTCCAGCCGTTCGTCGACGCGATCGCGGACGGCGTCACCCAGGTCATGACCTACTACGGCCGCCCGCTCGGGACGGACTGGGAGGAGGTCGGCTTCGCGTTCAATGCGCCGGTGGTGCGCGACCTGCTGCGCGGGCGGCTCGGCTACCGCGGGATCGTGATGAGCGACTGGAACGTCGTCGGCACCGCCACGATCGAGGGCACGACGTTCGGTCCGAACGCGTACGGTGTGGAGGACCTCACGATCGAGGAGCGACTCGCCCGGGCGATCACCAACGGCATCGACCAGTTCGGCGGCGACACGCTGACCGAGGAGCTGACGCGGGTCGTGCGCGACGGACTGGTCCCGGAGGACCGGATCGACGCGTCGGTCGAACGGCTCCTGCTCGAGAAGTTCCGGCTCGGGCTGTTCGAGAACCGCTTCGTCGATCTCGACCACGCGCGCGCGGTCGGCTCCGACCCGGACTTGGCGGCCAAGGGGGTGCGCGCGCAGACCGACGCGATGGTGTTCCTCGGCGGCGAGCGTCCCGGCACCCTGCCGCTGCCGGCGCTCACGCGGGTGTACGCGGAGGGTGTCGACTTGTCCCGGACGGAGCACGACTTCGTGCCGGTCGACGCTCCCGCGGACGCCGATGTCGCCCTGGTCCAGCTGGATTCGCCGTGGCAGTCCGACCCGGGGAGCCCGCTGGGCGACTACTTCCGGACCGGGAGCCTGGAGTTCCCGGGGGAGACCGTCGCGCACCTCCGCGAGCTGGCGGAGCGGCTGCCGGTCGTGCTGTTCGTCTACCTGGAGCGCCCCGCGGTGCTGACGGCGCTGGCGCCGACGGCTGCCGCGATCGTGGGCCACTTCGGCGCGAGCGACCAGGTGATCGTGGACGCCGTCGCCGGCGGCGCCCCGTTCACGGCCACGCTCCCGTTCGACCTGCCGCGCAGCATGGCGGCGGTGGAGGCGTCGCGGGAGGACGTCCCCTTCGACACCGCCGATCCGCTGTTCCTGGCGGGCGACGGCAGCGTGCCGTACGCGGATGCGGCGGTCGCGCTGTCCGGAACGGAGCCGGGCGAGTAGCGACGGTGCGCGCGCCGCTCTCGGGCGTACAGTGCGTACCGTGCCGAACGACGCCTCCGATTGGTTCCTGAGCCGAGCCGAGCGGGGCAACCCGGCGTCCGCTGTGCAGGCCGGGCCCTCCGGGTCCGCGTCCTGGTCGGACGGCAACCTGGTGCGGCCCCTCGTCCACGGCGCGACCTACTTCGCCCGGCTGCACGAGGAGCTGTCGGCGTTGGAGCCCGGCGACCGGGTCTTCTTCACCGACTGGCGCGGCGACAAGGACGAGTTGCTGCTGCCCGGCGGCCCGACGATCGGCGAGCTGCTGGCGGACATCGCGCGAGCGGGCGTCGAGGTGCGCGGCCTGGTGTGGCGGTCGCACGGCGAACGCATCCGCGGGCGCATGAGCGGACTGTCGAACGCGCTGCTGGGCCGCGAGATCAACGACGCCGGCGGCGAGGTCCTGCTCGACCAGCGGGTGCGCGCCTTCGGGTCGCACCATCAGAAGCTCTTCGTCATCCGGCACACGCACGACCCGGCGCGGGACGTCGCGTTCGTCGGCGGGATCGACCTCTGCCACAGCCGCCGGGACGACATCCGGCACGCCGGGGACCCCCAGGCGCTGGAGATCGACCGGCGCTACGGCGAGCGGCCGCCCTGGCACGACGCCGCGCTCGAACTGCGCGGACCGGTGGTCGGCGACCTGCTGGACACGTTCTCCGAACGCTGGAACGACCCGCACCCGCTGGACCATCGCAACCCTACCGGATGCTCGTGCAGCGTCTCGCCGACATGCCACGGCATCCGAAGCCGCTCCCCGAGGCGGCCCCGCCGCCGCCGACGGCCGGGGAGCACGCGGTGCAGGTGCTGCGGACGTACGCCCCGAAACGGCCGCCGTTCCCGTTCGCGCCCAAGGGGGAGCGCAGCATCGCGCGCGCCTACCTCAAAGCTTTCGCCCGGGCGCGCTCCTTCATCTACATCGAGGACCAGTTCCTCTGGTCGAGGGAGGTCGTCGCCGGGATCGCGCAGGCGCTCCGGTCGAACCCGGCGCTGCAGGTGATCGTCGCGGTGCCGCGCTACCCGGACGACGACGGCGGCATCTCGGGGCCGCCCGGCCGCCTCGGTCAGCACCGGGCGGTCTCCATGCTCCGGCGGGCGGCGCCCGGCCGGGTCGGGGTGTTCGACCTCGAGAACGACGCAGGCACGCCGATCTACGTGCACGCGAAGATCTGCATCATCGACGACGCCTGGATGACGTGCGGCTCCGACAACTTCAACCTGCGCTCCTGGACCACGGACAGCGAGCTCACCTGCGCGGTCGTCGGAGCGGACGTCGCGCGCGACCTCCGTACGCAGCTCTGGGCCGAGCACCTCGGTCTGGGCCCCGATGACCCACGGCTCGGGGATGGCGGCGACGGGCTGGCGCTCTGGACGGAGAGCAGCGACGCGCTCGACGCCTGGCACCGTTCGGGACGGCGCTCGCCCCGCCCGCGCGGCCAGGCGCGACGCCACCGCATCGAACCAGTGACGTGGATGCAGCGGCTCTGGGCGGAACCGCTCTACCGGATCGTCGTGGACCCCGACTCGCGCCCTCGGCACCTGCGGCGCGGCGCGCGGTTCTAGGGGGAATGCGGTCTTCGACGACCCCCGTGTAGTGTTCGCCGCATGGGGGATGACCGAGTGCGGCTGCGACCGTGGACCGAGGCCGACCTCGCCGTGGAGCTGCGGAACAACGCCGCCGACATGACGACGTTCCTGGGCGGCCCCCAGCCGGAGGAGGTCGTTCGCAACCGCCACGAGCGCTTCCTCCGCGGGCAGGCGGACGGAACCATCTCGCCGTTCACGGTCTGGTCCGACGCGGCAGGCGACGCGGTCGGCGCGGCGGCCTACTGGCAGATCGACCACAACGGTCGGGCCGTGTACGAGTGCGGGTGGTTCGTGTTCGTGCCGTTTCAGCGTCGCGGTTACGCTCACCGGGCGATCCGCCTCCTGCTCGAGCACGCCGCGCTGAGGGGCGAGCGGGACACCATGTTCGCCTTCCCGCGCGTGGACAACATCGCCTCCAACGCGCTCGCCCGCTCGGCCGGCTTCGTGAACACGGGCGTCGAGGACTTCGAGTACCCGAAGGGCGTGCCGATCACGGTCAACGCCTGGGCGTTCGACCTGCGGACGCTGCGCTGACAGGTGCGCCGCCCCTGTAGCGTGTCCCCATGTTCGCGAAGACCCTCGCCTCCGGCGCGCAGCTGAAACCCCTCGAGCCGTGGATGGCGGAGGAGTTCGCCGCCCATCTCGACCGCGCCAGGGAGCACATCCGCCCCTGGGTGGGGCCGTCGTTCGTCACCGAGGACGTCGCGGGCGCCCGCGCCACGCTCGGCCGGTACGCCGACCGGGCCGCACGGGAGGGCGCGGGCATCTACGGCATCTGGGCGGACGGCACGCTCGTCGGCGGGGTCATGTTCGTCGACTTCGTGCCGGCGACGGGCGTCTTCGAGGTCGGCTGCTGGCTGGAGCCGGCCGCCGAAGGCCGGGGGCACATCACGAGCGCCGTGCGCGACCTGCTGGAGTACGCGTTCGTCGTCCGCGGCATGCACCGCGCCGAGTGGCGCTGCCGCAGCGACAACGACCGCAGCGCCGCCGTCGCGCGCCGCCTCGGGATGACCCTGGAGGGCGTCCTCCGCGAGGCCTGGCCGGTGGGCGGCGTGTTCCACGACAAGCAGGTCTGGTCCGTGCTCGCCGCGGAGTGGCCCCCCGCGGGGGAGTTTCCTCCCGCGGGGTGGCCGCCCGTCGCGACTACTTCTTCTTCAGCGCCTGCCTGATCGCCTTCGCGTCGGCCTGCGCCTTCTTCACGGCCGCCCGGGCCGAGGCGAGCGAGGACTTCGCCGACGAGAGGGCCGAGTGGTTGGCGTCGTACGCGCTCGGCGTCACCGCCAGGGCCGCGGCCGCGACGCCGCTCGCGTCGTGCGATGCCGTGGAGAGCTGCGAGCCCAGGTCGCTGAGCTCGGACTGCAGCGCCGGGGTCGACTTCGCCTTGTCCTTGCCCGAGAGCAGGCCGGCGAGGGTCGACTGCTGCGTGGTGAGCTTGGGGATGGTGGTGCCGGTCAGCCGGTCCGCGTCGGAGGCCAGCCGCGCCTGGGGGAGGGCGACGGCGTACACGCGGTACGCGTCGTAGACCTTCTTGAGGTCGGCCTCCGCCTGGGTCGTGGTGGTGTCGGCGGCGATCGCCGAGGCCGAGGACTTCATGGCGGCCAGGTTGGCGTTCAGCGTCCCGAGGATCGTGGACTTGTCGCCCGAGCTGAGGTACGTGTCCGCGTTCACCTTCGCGATCGCCGCGGTGATCTTGGTCTCGCGGTCGCTGGTCGCCTTTGCGCCGGCCGCCTGGAGTTGGGCGAGTGTCTTGGGCGCGTGCGACGCGGACGGCGACGGGGTCGGCGTCGGGGTGTCGGCCAGGGCCGGGCCGCCGATGAGGGCTGCGCACGCGATTCCCGCGGTCGCCGCCGTGATGATGCCGATGGATCGTCTGGACATGGTTCTCCCGTTCACAGGTAAGCCGCCGGTGGTTCTTCCGGCTGAGGACAGCCTCGTCGGCGAATGTTCGGGGATCGTAAAGTCCGGGTTCGGGGTCGGTACGCGCGATCAGCGGCGCCGGACCGGCCGCACGGTCAGCGCCTCCACCATCCCGGTGCTGGGCAGATCGACGGCGACGCGCACGGTGGCCGCGACCATCTCCGGCGTGATGGTGTACGTCGCGTCGTACTCGTGGCCCTCGCGGGCGACCAGCGCGCGCTGCATGTCGGTGTCGACCCGGCCGGGGTGGATGCTCGTGACGCGGACGCCGTTCGGGCGCTCCTCCTCCCGCAGTGCGTCGGTGAGCGCGCGCAGCGCGAACTTCGACCCGGAGTAGACGCCGCCGCCCGGCCCGCTGCTCAGCCCCGACCCGCTGTTGATGGCGACGACCAGCCCCTCCGCGGCCCGCAGCGCGGGCAGTGTCGCCCGCAGCAGCGCGGCGACCGCGAACACGTTCACCTCGAAGACGTGCCGCCAGGTCTCGTCCCCGGTCTCCGCGATGGTGCCGCCGTCCTCCACCCCGGCGGACAGCACCAGCACATCCAGCCGTGCCGGGATGGGCGGAAGCGCGCCGGACGTCAGCTCGGCGACGAACGGCTCGGCCGAGGGCAGCGCCGCCACCACGGCGTCCACCGCCGCGGCGTCCCGCCCGCCGACCAGGATGTGGTGCGTGCTCCCGAGCTCGACGGCGATCGCCCGGCCGATGCCGCGGGACGCTCCGGTGACGAGGGCGGTCGGGCGGGAGCTGTCGGTGTGGGCCATGCCTCGAGCCTAGGCCGGAAGCATCAGGCGGCGCGCGCCGTCCCGATGCTGAAGATGCGCTTGGTGAGGTCGATCGCGCGCGCGTCGTCCTCGACCAGCAGTGCGGCGGAGAGCGCGGTGTAGTCCCGGGCGAGCTGGGCGAGGTCCGCGTCCAGCGCCCGGTAGGTGACGTTGACGTGGTAGCCGAGCGAGGGCGCGGCCTGCGCGATCACCTCGTTCAGCACCGGGTTCGGGCAGAGGCGGACGAGGGAGCCGAAGTAGTTCTCGGCCGCCTTCGAGATGGACGGGATGTCACCGCGCTCCTGCTGGACCGTCACGGCCGCCGCCAGCTCGGCGAGCGCCGCGCGGTCCGCATCTCCGAGCTGCGGGAGCGTCAGGATGGTCGCGCCGACGACCAGCACCCCGAGCGTCTGGAGGGTGTCGTGGGCCTCCTCGGGGCGCGGCGCGATGACGGCGGAGTGCGACTGCGGCGCCGTGTCGACCAGGCCCTCCAGGCTGAGGGTGTGCAGCGCCTGCCGGATCGGCGTCCCGGAGACGCCGAGCCAGGCCCGCAGCTCGCCCTCGTCGAGCCGTTCGCCGGGCAGCAGCACGCCGGAGAGGATGGCCTCCCTCAGCTGCGCGTACACGCGCTCGCGGACGAGCTCGCGCGGGCTCGCGCTCTGCTCGGGGGAGCGGGGGATCGGCATCAGGCCCGCCCTCCCTCGCGTGCGGAGTCGTGCGCCGGCCGCACCGGCCGCACCGCGTCGATGCGGAACACCTCGCGGGCCGCCGCGGCGACGGCCCGGGCATCCTCGGCCGCGAGGGCCGATCGCAGCGCGGCGTAGGACTGCGCGGCCTCCGGCCAGTCGATCCCGAGCGCGCGATAGGCGACGCCCACGTAGAAGGCCCTCGCCGCGAGCGTCCGCTCGGCGAGCCGGAGCAGCACCCGGTTCGGGCAGAGCGCCATCAGGCGCGTGTAGAACAGTCGGGAGGCGTCGATGGAGCCCTCCAGGTCGGCGGCCCGCAGCCCGGCGATCAGCCGGTCCACGTCGGCGATGAGGGCGTCCCGGTCGGCGGCGGCCAGGCCGTCGAGGGTGAGGTCGAGCACGCCGAGGACGAAGACGCCGATCGTCTGCATGTGCAGCACGGCGTCGTCGACGCGCGGCTCCACCACGCGGGTGTACGACTGGGCGGCGGTCTCGACGAACCCCTCGACCGTCAGCGCGTGGAGGGCCTGCCGGATCGGTGTCTTCGACATCCCGAGCCACGCCTCCAGCTCGCCGTCGTCGAGGCGCTCGCCGGGATGGAGCGTGCCGTCCAGGATCGCGGCGCGGATCGCCTCGTAGGCGCGGTCGCGCGCCAGCACGCGCGTCTGTCGGACCTCCGACACCCCCGGGACGGGCATCACACACCTTCTCTCGCGCACGCAGTACGCGGCACTCCACCCCGATCGTAGCGATGTCGACCGGATGAATGGAACTGCAACGTGGATTAAAGTTCCAGTTCGACGTATGCTTCCCCTAGGAACACATCCGTTCCGAAGACTCCCCCCAGGGAGGGATCCGCCCCCCGCTGACCCCTCCACCCGACGGGCTCCCGCATTCGGGTGTCGGGCGCCCGTCGAGGGGTCCTGCGTTTCGGGTACGCAGGACCCCTCAAACCCTTCGCGCACCTGCTTGCATCAGCCGCACCAAGGAGGTTCCGCCGATGGGATCACCAACAGACCATACGCCGTCGACCTACTTCGAGCGCCGGTTCCGCTCCCGCGACCGCGACGAGACCCAGGAGTGGCTGGCCGGCCACTACGGCCGGGTCGACCTCGGCCGCCGCTTCTCCGGCTACGCCGAGCACGTGGTCGGCGACGACCGCTTCCTACTCGCCGACGCCGCGATGCTCGGCGAGCTGCGCTGCGTGGTCGACCCCGACGTGCTCCTGGTCTCCACCGGAACGCCGGGGAGCGGCTGGGAGGTCGGCGAGGACACCGGCAGCTTCGCCGCCGAGCCCGTGGTGTTCCAGCCCGGCGAGTCGTCGGTGCACCGGCTGGCCGACACCGAGGGGCGCGCCGTCGCGTTCCGCATCCCCGAGCTCACCCGCACCGCCCGGCTCCTCTACGCCCAGGAGGACCTGGAGCTCAGGTTCGACGGCCCGCGGCCGGTGAACGCGCGGCGCGCGGCGTACTGGCTGGCGGCCCTGGAGGTCGCCCGCCGGGAGCGCAGGACGGGCGCGCTCTCCAACGACTCGATGCGCGCCACGACCTACCGCCAGCTGGCCATCGCCGCCCTGGAGACCTTCCGGCTGGTGGGCGACAGGCGCGAGCTCCGGCTCTCGGCCGAACGCCGCGCCCGTGTGTACCGCGTCGGTGCGCAGTACCTGCGAGACCATGCCGCGGCGCCGGTCACCATCGAGGACGCCGCCTCCGCGGCCGGCGCCTCCACCGGCGAGCTGGTGCTCGCCTTCCACTCCCAGTCGGACGGCGTCGGCCCCACAGCCTACCTGCGCCGGTCA
Organism: Leifsonia shinshuensis; assembly: GCF_013410375.1. NCBI lineage: Bacteria > Bacillati > Actinomycetota > Actinomycetes > Micrococcales > Microbacteriaceae > Leifsonia > Leifsonia shinshuensis. Next base: position 4,143,274 of record NZ_JACCFL010000001.1, on the reverse strand, counting down.
CGGCTGAACGGCGCGCACGACCAGCTCACCAGCACCGGCGAGACGATCCGCACCGTGGCCGCGAAGTGGGGCTTCTCCTCCGAGGCGGCCTTCGTCCGGCACTACCGCGACGAGTACGGCGCCGACCCGGTCGGCTCGGGGGCGTAGCGGGGGCGCGAGCCCGGCTGAGCCGACCTCAGCCCGGCTCCTCCTCCGACTCCAGCGCCTCGTCCGCGTCCACCCCGGTGTCGTCGGTCTCCGTCGCCTCGATCGCCGCCTCGGCCTGAGCCTGCGCCTGGGCTTCTGCGGCGGCCTCCCGCTCGCGTTCGTGTCTGCTCATAGGCTCCAGTGTCGCTCGAAACGGTCTGCTGCGCCTACGTTGGAGGGGATGAACGCCGACACCACCATTCCCGCCGCCTACTTCGTGCAGCGGAGCGAGAACGTCTTCACCCCGACCCCGCACGCCGGGGGCGCCTGGGCCGACGACGAGATGCACTTCAGCCCGCTCGGCGGCCTGATCACGCACGCGATCCTCCGCCACGCCGCGAACCCGGACGGCCCCGCGCTGCAGCTGTCCCGGATCAGCTTCGACATCCTCGGCTTCCTCGCGCTGGACGAGGTCGAGCTCTCGGTCGAGACGATCCGCCCGGGCCGCACGATCGAGCTGGTGGAGGCGACGGCCGTCATCCACGGCCGCACCGCCGTGAAGGCGCGCGCGTGGCTGCTGTCCGCGTTCGACAGCGCCGAGGTGGCCGGTGGTGCGGCCGGCCCGCTCCCCGCGCCGGAGACCGCGACGCCGTGGTCGATGATGGAGGCCTGGCAGGGCGGCTACGTCGCCTCCCTCGACACCCGTGCCGTCCACCCGCCGGAGGCCGGCCGCGCGACCGTCTGGCTGTCGACCGGCTGCGAGCTCATCCAGGGCGTGGCGGTCGACCCGGTGACCGCGTGGATCACGCTGGTCGACACGGCCAACGGCGTGGCGGTGCGCGAGCACCCGACCCGCTGGATGTTCCCCAACGTCGACCTGACCCTCCACCTCCACCGCGCCCCGTCCGGCGACTGGCTGGGCCTCGACACGGAGGTGGTCTTCGGCTCCACGGGCCTCGGGATCACGCGCTCGGTGCTGCACGACAGGGACGGTGCGGTGGGGTTCGCGGAGCAGGCGCTGACGGTGCGGAGGTTGACGGAGTAGGGGGTCGGTCAGTAGCTCAGCCAGAGCTTGTCGACGGGGATGACGTGGATGCGGTCCTCGTACGTGTAGGACCGCTCCCCCAGATAGAGCGCCACTCCGGCGACGAAGCTCCCTCCGAGCCGTTCTCGAAGTCGCCTGAGGGGTTGGAGATCGCTCCCGGACACGCGTCGACCCGTCTTCACTTCGATTGCGACGACACTTCCGTCGTGGCGTTCGGCGACGAAGTCGACCTCGTCGCCGTCGTAGGTGCGCCAGTGCCCGGTTCCTGCGATGCCGTCCATCCAATCGGTCTGCCGACCGATCTCCCCGACGACGAAGGTCTCCAGCAGGTGGCCGAACTCCGTCAGAGCGGTGGGGTCGCGCCTCGCCAGCCGTTCGGCGCTGAGGCGTAACAGGTGCGCCGCAACGCCGGAGTCGACGACATGGATCTTGGGCCGGTTGCTGCTCCGCGCCGTCAGGGTCGTTCCCCAGGCGGGCAACTGCTGGACGAGGAAGACCGCTTCGAGGATGCGCGTGTAGCTCTCGACAGTCGGAGCGGAAAGACCGACATCCGCCCCGGCATCGGTGAGGCTCAGAACCTGCGCCGTCCGTCCGGCCAAGCGGTTGAGGAGACGGGGGAGGGCGGCGGCCTGACGGAGTTTGCCGAGCTCCTGCGCGTCCCGCTCGAGCGTCAGCCGTACATAGCTCTCGAACCATCGGGACCGGGATGCGGAGCTCGCTCGCTCGATCGCCAGCGGGAACCCGCCGCGCACGATCCTCTCGATGTACTCCTCGCGCGATGTCGCGGACGTGGCCGCCGTGATGAGGGAGTCGGGATCGGCGAAGAGCCGTTCGACGAAGGTGTTGCCCGTCCTCTCGATCTCCGATTGGGTGAAGGGCTGGATCGGCACGCGCTCGAGCCGACCGGTGAGCGACTGTGCTGCCAGGGGCAACGTCTCGTAGCGTGTCGAGCCGGCCAGAAGGAACCGGCCAGGCGAGGTCGAGCGGTTCAGCTCGGCTTTTATCGCGTCCAGCACGGACGGCACCTTCTGGTACTCGTCGACGCAGACCAGGGGTGCGCCAGAGAGGAAGAGCGCCGGATCGGCGGCAACGGCATCCCGGGTCGCAAGGTCATCGAGATCGATGACCGTGGACCCGGCCGCCGCGGCCAGCTCGCGAAGCGCGGTCGACTTTCCCACACTTCGCGGCCCTTCGAGGAGCACCGCCGGGTCCTCGGTGAGGCGCTGCCGGGCGACCTGGAGAGCACGGCGGTCCAGCGGTGAGCTAGCGGTTTCTGACACGAGCACAGTCTATTCTGTTTGAGATTTTCGAGCCAATCTAATTGAGTTTTTCGAGGCATTCAGTTTGGCGTTTTCGAGCCACCTTCTTGCCTTTTTTGGAGGCAGGGCGGTCCTCTCACGAAACGGGGGTATTGACGCCCCACTTGTTTTTTGCAAGTGTAGGCACCAGCAACAGCGGACCACGAAAAGGGAGACCACGATGTCCATGATGTTCGTCAACCTGCCGGTGACTGACCTGGAGCGCGCCAAGGCGTTCTACGAGGCCGTCGGATTCAGCATCAACCCGCTCTTCACCGACCACAACGCCGCCTGCGTCGTCGTCGACGAGGACCACAACTACTTCATGATCGTCACGCGCGAGTTCTTCCAGACCTTCTCAGACCGCCCGGTCGGCGAGCCCTCGAAGACCGTGTCCGCGTCGACCTCGATCATGCTCGACAGCCGCGAGCTCGTCGACGCGACCGTCGCCGATGGGATCGCCGCGGGCGGCGTGGAGGAGCGGCCGGCCGCCGACTACGGCTTCATGTACCAGCGGCAGCTCGCTGACCCGGACGGCAACATCCTCGAGTTCGGCTGGATGGACCCCGTCGCCGCGCAGCAGGGCCCCGAGGCGTACCTGAGCCAGCAGGCCTGAGGTCGATGGTCGCGCGCGACTACGGGCAGTACGACGGGATCACCCAGGCCCTGGAGCTCGTGGGGGAGCGCTGGGCGCTGCTGATCGTCCGCGACCTGCTCGTCGGGCCGCGCCGCTACGGTGAGCTCGCGGCGGGGCTTCCCCGCATCCCGAGCAACATCCTGGCGGCGCGGCTCAAGGAGCTGCAGGCGGCCGGCGTCATCCGCCGGGCGCCGCGCTCGCGCATCGTCCTGTACGAGTTGACCCCGTACGGGCGGGAGCTGGAACCGGTCGTGCTCGCGTTCGGCGCCTGGGGGTTCAAGGCGTTAGGGGATCCGCGCGCCGAGCAGATCATCACCCCGGACTCGATGACGATCTCGCTGCGGACGGCGTTCCGGCCGCAGGTGGCCGCCGAGCTGCCGGCGACCGCCTATGGCGCACGGTTCGGCGGCGACGACCTGCTGATCCGGGTGCAGGGGCCGGAGTTGGCCGTGACGCGGGGGGACGGCCCGGCCGACCTGGCGTTCGCGAGCGGCCCCGGCATCCACCGGCTCATCTCCGGGGAGCTCACGCCGGAGGCCGCGATCGACGCCGGGGTCGTGGAGGTCCTGGACGGCCCGCGCATCCTCCTCACCCGCTTCGCGACCACGTTCCACCTGGCCGCGTAGCGGGGGAGCGGCGCCTCAGCGCAGGACGCGGTACCCGACCAGCAGGTAGCCGGTGGACGAGACCGTGCAGCCGATCGTCTCGAAGCGCAGCGCGGGCAGCCCCTCCAGCAGCCGGCGGCCGCCCTCCGCGATGCCGGGGGCGATGACGAGCCGCAGCTCGTCGACGACGCCGCCGGCCAGCAGCGCCCGCGCGACCGAGATGCTGGCGTGCACGCCGATGTCGCCGCCCTCGCCCTCCTTCAGCCGGCGCGCGAACTCCACGACGTCGCCGTCGATCGCCGACGCCCCCGCCCACTCGGGGTCGAGCGGTGCGGAGGTCGCGACGTGTTTGGTCACGCCGTTGATGAAGTCCGAGAACGGCTGGATGTCCTTGCCCGGCCAGTACCGCGCCCAGTCGTCGTAGCTGCGCCGGCCGAGGATGACGGCGTCCTGCGGGCCGATCACTGCGCCCAGGTTGGCGTCCATCTCCGCGTCCCAGTCCGGGATGAACGTGTCGGGGGCCTCCGCGACCCCGTCGAGCGAGACCAGTTCGTACACCACGATCTTCCGCATGCGTCGAACCTAGCCCTCCGGCGCGGGAACGGGGTCGGCGGTCAGGCGGCGCGGCGTGCGCGGCGACGCGTCCGGCGCTCCGGACCGCGCCGTGCGGCGGCCAGATCGGCGACCGGAGCGGTGGCGCTGCCCGGGCCGGCGGCCCGACCTTCGACGGCGACCAGCGGAGCGCCCGCGCGCACGCGCGACCAGACGGCGGTGCGGATCAACGGCGGACGGCTCACGTCCAGAGACGGTAGTGGGGCTCGGGCGGCCGGTCAACCCGGGACGGCCCGATTCACCTGTCCTTCACCTGTCGCTGTGCGGCTGTTCACCCCAGGAACGCGTCCACCCGGTCGCGCCAGGTGTCCGCGTCCGCCGCGTTCTCGGCGACGAAGAGCTCGGAGTCCGCGATCAGCTCGTGCAGCCGGTCGGCGGTCGACAGCGGGTGACCCGGGTCGCCGGCCCAGGGGAGCAGGAGCACCGGAAGCCGCAGCGCCGCGATGTCATCGGGCGCGGGCAAGTCGGACAGCGCCGCTCCGCGCAGCACTGCCGGTGCGGTGTCGGGCTGCAGCTGGGGCTCCGGCGTCACGCCGCGCTCGGCGAGCACCGGCGGCAGCGCGAGCGTGGAAGTGGCCATCAGGGTCATCAGGGCCTCCCAGCCCTGCGCCTCCAGGAGGTCGGCCATCTGCCGGTAGATCCCGGCCTGCGCCGCGCGCGTCTCCCAGGCCGTCGGCGGAAGGGCGAGCACGAGGCGGCGGAAGCGCTCGGGATGCCGGACCGCGGCGGTGAGGATGGTGCCGGTGCCCATTGAGATCCCCACCGCGTCCACCGGCTCGGTCGCGCCCACCGCGTCGAGCAGGGCCAGCAGGTCGTCGGCGAGCGCGGTCCAGCGGTAGCGCTCCGGGTCATCGGGGCCGGCCGAGCGGCCGTGCCCGGCGGCGTCATAGCGGAGCAGCCGGCGGCCGTTCCCGGCGAGCGGACGGAGGTCGAGCAGCTCCAAGTCGGCCTCGCGGCTGGAGGTCAGCCCGTGCGCCTGCAGCATCGTGCGGCCGTCGCCGTCGATGTCGTAGTGCAGGGTGGCGCCGGCTCGGGCGAGCGTCAGGTCGGTCATCGTGACTCCCTCCTCGCGCTCACGCTACCCGCGCCCGCCGGAACGTCACCCCCGAGGTGATTCCCAGCACCACGATCCCGATCGCCTCGATGATGACCGTCTCCGGGACGAGGGTGAACGTCCACACCTCGGTGATGCCGAACAGGCCGACCGTGAGGGCGAGCAGGAGGGCGGCGAGGCTGGCGAGGACGAACAGCAGGCTGAGGACGGTCGCGAGCCGCAGCCAGGTGCCGTGGAGGGCCAGCATCCCGACCGCCAGGACGAAGCCGGCGATCGCGTTCAGGACGAACATCACGCCCAGCAGCCCGCCGACGCCGTCGAAGATGAGGAACAGATGGATCCCGGCGATCAGCACGAGCACGATCGCACTCAGGATGCGCATGAGCCACAGAGGGCCCTGGCGGCTTTCGGTCATGGCACTACCCGCTTCCGGTCCGGGTCTCCCGGCGGGGAGGCCTCATGGGGAACACGAACGGGTCACAGTATCGGTTCAATCCGGCGGCCGGCGCGAGGGGGGCTGACGGGGAGGGGGCTAGCATCGCAACCATGCCTCACGCCTCGGACCGGAGTCCCGGATCCGTGCGCGAGGCGGCGGGCGGCCTGGTCGCGCTGACCGCCGCCACCTTCCTCGCGGTCACGACCGAGATGCTGCCGGTCGGACTGCTTCCGGCGATCGGGCACGACATGCGGGTGTCCGACCCGGTGACCGGCCTGCTCGTCACGATCTACGCCTTCATGGTCGCCGTGCTCGCGGTGCCGCTCACGCTGTCGACCTCCCGGTTCTCCCGGAAGGGCCTGCTGCAGGCCACGCTCGTCGCGTACACGGTGAGCAACCTCCTCGTCGCGGTCGCCCCGGACTTCGGCGTGCTCGCCGCCGGGCGGGCGTTCGGCGGGATCGCGCACGCCCTCTTCTTCTCGGTCAGCATCGGGTACGCCTCCCGGCTGGTGGCCCCTGCGTTCACCGGGCGCGCCCTGGCGCTGGTCACCGCCGGGGCGGCGGCCGGATTCGTGCTCGGGGTGCCGCTGTCCACCTCGCTCGGCACGGCGCTGGGCTGGCGTGCGGCGTTCGGCGTGCTCGCCGGGGTGTGCGCGATCACGGTCGTGATCGTCGCGCTGCTGCTGCCGGCGGTACCGGGAGGCGGCACCGGGCACCTCGGGGAGGGCGCCGGCGCCCGACGGGTGCGGCTGGCGGTGGTGTCGACGACGAACGCGGTGGTGTACCTCGGCCAGTTCACCGTCTACACGTTCGTGTCGGTGATCCTGCTGGCGACGGGGCTGCCCGCGGCCGGGGTGGGGCCGGTGCTGCTCGGGATCGGCGCGGTCGGACTCCTGGGCACGTGGTTCGCGGCGGCGACCCTGGACCGCCGGCCGCGCGCGACCGTCCTCACCCTGCTCGGCGCGGTGACGGCGGGGCTGGTCGGTGTCGGGCTCGCCTTCCCGGCGCTCGCCGGAGTGCTGGCGGCCGCGGTGGTGTGGGGCGCCGGCTTCGGCGGGGTTGCGTCGGTGTTCCAGACGGCGGCGATCCGCACCCGCGGCGCGACGCCGGAGGTCATCGGGGCGCTGGTCAACGCGACGGCCAACGTCGGGATCGGCGCGGGCGCCGCCGTGGGAGCAGCCGTGCTCGCCGGCCCGGGGCTCGGCTGGCTGCCGTTCGCCGGGGCGGCCCTGATCGTCGTGGGCCTCGTGATCGTCCTGGTGGCGCGGCGCTCGTTCCCGTCGTCGCCGGAGGCGTGACCTGCCGCCCCCACATTCGGGGCGAATGTCGCGAATAGCGGCGCGATACGCGACATTCGTGCCGAATCGCAGGGACGCGCGGGGCTCGTCAGGGGCCATAGGCGGTCAGGAAGCGATTGCGGAAGGCGTCCATCCGCCACACCGGCGCCGTCGGAGACGGCAGCAGCCCGGGCTGCCAGCCCCAGGAGGCGATCCGGTCGGTGACGGCGGGGTCCTTGGCGATGATGCTGATCGGGACGTCGTGGTTCGCGCCGGGGCCGCTGACGATCGTGGCGGGCTGGTGGTCGCCGAGCACGACCATCACCAGGTTCGGGTCGTCGAACGTGGTCAGGAAGGAGATCAGCGAACCCATGGAGTACTGGATCGACTCCCCGTACAGCTGCTGCACGTGGTGCGGGTCCTGCCAGACGACGCTCGGCGGGAGGCCTTCAGCCGGCTGCGGGTCGTAGACCGAGCCGTCCCCGAGCTGGTCCCACGGCAGCAGTCTGGGCAGCGGCGTCCAGGGCGTGTGCGAGGAGACCAGGTCGATCTCCGCCATCAGCGGCTTGTGCGGCCCGGCGAGCTCGTGCTGCTGGAAGTACGCCCAGGTGTACTGGTCCGGCACCTGCGCGTAGCTGAAAGTCGGTCCGCGATAGCCGACGTTCGTGGCGTCCAGCTCGTGCTCGTAGTGGTAGAACGAGTACCCGACCGGCCACGGCGTCGAGTCGGAGGGAACGTCGCTGACCGTCTCCCAGCCCGCCGTGCGGAAGGCGTCGCTGAGCGTGAAGCGGGTCCCGGCGGTGACCCGGTCGTAGAGCTGCTGGGAGTCCACCCACAGCCCGGTCTGCAGCGTCGAGTGCGCGAGCCAGCTGATCCCGCCGAAGGTGGACGAGGTCAGGAAGGCGCTGCGCTCGGTGTACCCGTGCGCGGCGAGGGCGGCGTTCCCGTCGCGGAGGACGGCGTCCACGCCCGGCGAGAACGAGGTGCCCTGCACCGCGACCTGGCCGTAGCTCTCGACGAAGGCGATGATCACGTCCTTGCCCTTCAGCCCGGTGAGGAGGGCGGAGGGCGGAAGCGTGGCGTAGGGATCGGTCGAGGCCGCGCGGTCGAAGGCCGCATGGTCGGCGGCGGCGACCTGGACCTGGCCGACGGTGGACGCCGCCGCCGAGAGCGCGTCGTCGGCCGCGACCGGCTCGCCGGGCACCAGCTGTGCGCCGACCAGCGCGAGGACCAGCCAGCCCGCGGTCACGGCCGACGCGGCGATCAGGCTGGGGCGCCTCCGCGTCGCGAGCACACGACCGAGGTGGAGCAGGGCGGCCGCGACCGCGACGACGGCGCCGATCGCGAGCAGGCCGACCAGCGCGAGCAGGGCGATCGCCCCCGCCGTCCCGGTGGAGTCGCGGACCACGCCGTACCCGTCGGACAGCTCGGACCAGCCGCTCACGACGTCGAACGGGCGACCCACGGACGCTTCGAAGGCCCGGTCGAGCGCGGCCATCAGCGTCGCCGCCACGATCAGCACAGCGACGAGGATCGCGACCGCGCGGCGCGCCCAGCGCCACGGCAGCAGGATCACCGCGACCAGGGCGAGGACGCACTCCAGCGGGATGCGCACGAGCGCCAGCGCCGAGCCGGAGCCGACCAGGCCGGGGGCGAGCGCGGCGACGAAGAGGGTGACAGCGGAGAGGACGGTCGCGATGGTGCTCCGGCCACGGCTGCTGCGACGGCGAGGTGCGCGGGTCACGGGTCGCCCCCGAACCGGTCGGACAGGGCGTAGCGCAGCAGCACGACGTCCCCGATCGGCCGCGCCTCCACCAGCGTTGCGCGGTGGTCGGTCGTCCACGGGAAGGCGCCGTCGCCGACGAATCGCGGCGCCGTGGGATCCCCGACGAAGAACGGCGCGACCGCGAGCTGCAGCTCGTCCGCCAGGCCCTCCCTCAGGAACTGGGTCAGCGTCGTCCCGCCGCCTTCGACCATCAGCCGCCGCACGCCGCGCTCGCCGAGGTCGTCGAGCAGGTCGGCCATCCGCGGGCGGTCGCCGAGCGGGACCACCGTGGCGGCGTCCCCGAGCCGGTCGACGATCCGCGTGCGGGCGCTGCGCGGGCAGTACACGAGCTTCACGGTCTCGCCGAGGGTGAAGAAGTTCGCTCCGGGGTCGAGCTCGCCGGTCGCGGTGACCGTCGCCTTCCAGGGCGTGCGGCACCTCCCCGCGGCCTCCCGCCGGTCCTGGCGCTCGGGACTGCGGACCAGCAGCCGCGGGTTGTCGCGGCGGACCGTGCGCGCGCCGACGAGGATGACGTCGCTCTGGGCGCGCACCTCGTCCACGCGGTCGAAGTCGGCGGCGTTCGAGAGCGCCAGCTTGGGCGGCAGGGCGGTGTCGAGGTAGCCGTCGAGGGACACGGCGCAGCTGACGGTGACGTACGGTGTGGCGCTCATGACCGCATCCTCCTCCGCCGCACCACAAGGGTCGACTGCGCGATCAGCGCGGCAGGGGCGAAGCAGACGAACGCCAGCACCCCGTACAGCGTCGCCGCCGAGATCCCCGCCGCCGCCCCGAACCCGGCCATCGCGAACGCCCAGCCGGCCGCGCCCTCGCGCGGGCCCCAGCCGCCCAGGTTGACGGGGATGGAGGCCGCGAGCAGCACGACAATCCCGAGCGCGAGCACGCGCAGCGGCGGCACGTGCGCGCCCACCGCGGCGGCGGCGATCGCGAAGGTGGCGAGGTGGCACGCGCAGACCAGCACGGAGGCGACGACCGCCTGGACGAACACCCCCACGGAGCCGAGCCCGGCCCTGACCTCGCCCAGCTCGTGCGTGAGCGCGCGCCGGACCCGGCGGCTCGCCAGGGCGACGCCCGCGACCCCGGCGACCCCGGCCACGACGGCGACGCCGAGCAGGGGGAGCAGCACGCCCGCGAACTCCATCCCGAACACCCCGAGGACGACCACGGCGATCGCGACCTGCACCGCCTGGCCGAGCAGCCGCTCGAGCGCGACTGCGCGCGCCGCCGGCCCGACCCGCTCCGCGCTGCGTCCGTGGTCCACGGCGCGCTGGACGTCCCCGACCACGCCGCCGGGCAGCACCGTGTTGACGAACTGGGAGCGGTAATACATCCCCACGGCCGTCGACCAGCGCAGCCCGACGCCGAGCCGCCCGGCGATCAGCCGCCAGCGCCACGCGGCCGCACCGGTCGCGACCGCGGTGAGCGCGAGGGCGGCGACCACGGTGGGGCCGTCGAGGCTGAGGAGGCCGTGGAGGAACGGGCCCGTGCCCACCCGCGCGACGATCGCGACGAGCACCACGGCGCCGACGAGCGCGCGGACGGCGGCGCGGACCCACGGGCGGCCCAGCACCGTGCGGAGTCGCAGCACCTCGCGGAGTCGCAGCACCTCGCGGACCCGGAGGGTCGCCGTCCCCTCCGGAGCCGCCGTCCCCTCGTGGGGCGGACTCAGCCGGACGGTCATCGCGGCCACGCCAGGACGTCGAGGTGGTACACGACGGCGGACAGCGCGCCGAGCCGCTGCTGGTCGCGTCGCAGCTCCCGGTAGCCGCGGGCCTGGTCGAGCAGGACGCGATCGCGGTCGCCTTCCTCCTGCTCCACGGCGGCGTCGAGCCAGCCGTCGAACCACTCGGCCAGCAACCGGGGATCGCGGCGGTCCAGCCGCCAGGTGGTCAGCGCCGTGCGGACGTGCCAGCCGGCGCGACCGAGGAGACCGCGCGCGATCGGCGCGCCGAACCGCCCGAGCAGCCGGCGGCCGTCCACCTCCCGGCGCTGGTGCTCGTTGAACGCGCGCGCGACCAGGATGTCGCGCGGATCCCACGGCCGCAGCTCGACGTCCCCGGTCACGCTGAGCGGCAGGAGGACGGGCGCGCCGACCGCGACGCAGGCGTCCACGATCGCGTGCGCCTCCTGCGCGGTGACGACGTCGAGCAGTGCCGACGCGGTCACCAGGTCGGCGCCCGCGAGGTCCGCCGGCGCGAGCCGGTCGAGGGGGGTGACCCGCGACTCGATCGCGACGGGACGGCCGGAGCGGTCCTCGGGAGGCTCGCCGGCCACCGCGCGCGCGGTCAGCCCGGCGTTCCAGTCGTGGAGGACCCAGGTCTGCGGTCCGGGGAGCTGCGGTGCGAGCCAGCGCATCATCGAGCCGGTGCCGCTGCCGAGGTCGTGCACGGCGAGCGGCCGGGCGCCGGCCGCGCGCCCGTCGGGAACGCCGCCGAGGATTCCGGGCACCGCGCGCGCGAGCCGGCGCGACCGCGCGCGTGCGTCCTCCGCCTCCCGCAGCGCGAGCCAGTCGGCGCTGACCTCCAGGACGCCGCTCATGAGGGCACCGCCTCCGGCCGCAGTCCCTCGACGGCGGCCTCGCGGAGCGCGGCCGCGACGGTCGAGGTGGTGTCGTCCCAGCGGCGGCCGGCGGCACGGGCCTCCAGCGCCGCCGCCTTCAGCGCGGCGCGGCGGTCGGCGCTCGCCCACCACTGCTGCAGCACGACGTGCAGCGCCCACGGGTCGTCGGGCGGCACGATCATCGCGGCCTCCGGGCGGGCGATCGCCTCGGGGATGCCGCCGACAGCCGTCGCGAGCACCGGGACGCCGTGTGCGAGCGCCTCGGCCAGGGCCATCCCGTAGCTCTCGCTGCGCGACGGCAGCACGACCAGGTCGGCGTCCGCGTACGCCGCGTCGAGCGCGCGGGCATCGAGCACGCCGGCGAACCGGATCCGGCCGGCGAGGCCGGCGGCGTCGATCACCGCGGTCAGCGCGGCGACGAAGTCCGGTGCGACCGCCACGGAGCCGGCCAGGGTGCAGCTCCAGCCGTCGCGGTCCGCGAACCCGGCGAGCGCGCGCAGCAGCAGGTCCTGGCCCTTGTGCGGTGCGACGGTCGCGACGCACAGCAGCCGGCCGCCCGCGGCGGACGCCCGCGTCGCCGGCGCGGGATCGACGCCCGGGTGGGCGACGACGATCCGGTGCGGGTCGGCGGCGTCCTGCTCCAGGAGCTGCGAGCGGGTCCAGGCGCTGGTCGCCACGATGCGACGAGCGGACCGGAGGGCCGCGATGACGGCGTCGTCGAGGTCCGCGCCGGGCTCTCCGCCGCCTGGCTCACCGCCCGGCGACGGCGCGGCCATGTGGGCGAGGACGACGATCCGCAGGCGGCTCCGGTGCGCCGCGACCGCCTCCGGCTCGCGGAAGACGAGGAGGCCGTCGATCAGCGCGAGCGCCCCCTCCGGCAGCTGGGCCAGCGCCCGGGCGGTCCAGCCGGTGCCGCGCCCGGTGACCAGGAGCAGGTGCACGGTCCAGCCCTCGGCGCGCAGCCCGTCGCGGACGCGCTGGTCGTACCGGTTGCCGCCGCTCACCTGCCGCGGGTCGTCGATGGTGTCGGGGACGACGAAGAAGACGTCGTTCACAGCGGCCTCGAATAGCTCGCCCACGCGATGTGGGACTCGTGCAGGGTGACGGTGAGCGAGGTGAGCCCGGTCGCCCGGCCGAGCGATCCGGCCGCAGCGGCGTCGGCCAGCCGGTCGGCGATGGCGCGGCAGAGCACCTCCGTGGTGGTGTTCAGCCCCGCGAACGCGGGTTCGTCGTCCAGGTTCCGGTAGCCGAGCGAGCCGGTGATCTCCGCGAGGGCGGCCGTCGCGCGCCCGATGTCGACCACCACGCCGTTCGGGTCGAGCTCGTCCGCGCCGAAGGTGGCGTCGACCACGAAGGTCGCGCCGTGCAGCCGCTGCGCCGGGCCGAACGCCTCTCCGGTGAAGCTGTGGGCGACCATCAGGTGGTCGCGGACCGTGACCGTGAACGGCATCAGGCGTCCCTCCAGTCGATGCTGTGGCAGAGCTCGGGGCCGGGGTCGCCCGCCAGCCGGGCGAGGACCTCCGGCAACTCCCGCCACGACGAGGTGCCGGTCAGGAGCGCGTCGAACGCCGGGTCGCGCAGCAGGTCGAGCGCGAGCGCCAGCCGGTCGGCCGTGCTGCGTCGGTCGCGCAGGCGGGGCGGGACGGCGCCGACCTGGCTCGACCGGATGGTCAGCCGGCGGGAGTGGAAGTCCTCGCCCAGCAGGAGGGTCACCGGCTGGTCGCCGAACCAGCTCGCCTCAATCACCTCGCCCTCGGAGACGACCGTCTCCAGCGCCAGCCGCAGCCCCGCCTCCGACCCGCTCGTGTGGATGACCAGGTCGCGTTCGTGGGGTGCGTCGGCCGGGAGGGCGAAGGCCACGCCCAGCCGCTCGGCGACCTCCCGTCGCGCCGGGGCGACGTCCACCAGCACGACCTCGGCGCCCGGGATGCCGTGCGCCAGCCGCGCGACGCAGCAGCCGATCATGCCCGCGCCGATCACCGCGATCCGGTCGCCGACCAGCGGCGCGGCGTCCCACAGGATGTTGACCGCGGTCTCCAGCGCGCCCGCGAGCACCGCGCGTGCGGCGGGGACCCCCTCCGGCACCGGGACCACGGCCGCGGCCGGGACGACGAACGCCGACTGGTGCGGGAACAGCGTGAACACGGTGCGCCCGGTCAGCTCGGGAGGCCCCTGCTCCACCACGCCGACGTTGAGGTAGCCGTACTTCACCGGCCCCGGGAAGCCGCCCTCCTGGAACGGCGCCCGCATCCGCTCGTGCTGGCTCGCTGGAACGCGGCCGGCGAACACGGTCGCCTCCGTGCCCCGGCTCACACCCGTGCGCAGCGTCCGGACCAGGACCTCCCCGTCGGCCGGCTCGCGCAGCGGCTCGGGCCGCAGGGCGCCGACGCCGGGCTCCACGACCCAGAACGCGGTGGCTTCGAGCACGTCCAGCTCCTCTCGCGGCGGCCCCGGTATGGGAGCGGGGCTTCGTGAACCATCCGTGCACACGCTGCGTGTTAAGGCAAGATGCGGCATCCGCACGGTGCCGTTCCCCAGAGACACGAGGCTCACGTGAAAAGGGTTCAACTCGCAGCGGTCGGCTGGGCCGGCGCGGGCCTCGCGCTCGTTCTCCTCCTCGGCCTGCTCGACGTCGAATGGTGGATGACGCCGCTGCCGCCCGTGGGCTGGGCGGCCGCCGCCGCGTACCTCCTGGTGTCGAACACGCTGCTCGTGCGCGGCCTCCAGCGCCGCAGGTCGGAACGCTTCGGCCCGGCGAACATCGTCACCTCGATGCGGTCCACCCTGGTCGGGCTGATCACCGGGCTCGTGGTGGCCTCCCTCTTCGGCGCGGTCCCCGTCGCTCTGCTCGTCGGCCTGGTGATCCCGGCCCTCGCGCTCGACGCGGTGGACGGCTGGGTCGCACGCCGGACCGGGACGACGAGCGAGCTCGGCGCGCGCTTCGACATGGAGGTGGACGCGTTCCTGCTGCTGGTGCTGAGCGTCCACGTGGCCTCGCTGCTCGGGCTCTGGGTGCTGGCGATCGGCGGCCTCCGCTATGCGTTCGTGGCGGCGGGATGGGCGCTGCCGTGGCTGCGCGCACGGCTGCCCTACCGCTACTGGCGGAAGGTGGTGACCGCGTACGCCGGGATCGCGCTCGCGGCGGCGTGCACGGGGGCGCTGCCCGCGGTCTCCGCTGTGCTGGTCGCGGTGGCGCTGCTGCTCCTGCTGGAGTCGTTCGGGCGCGACGTGGTGTGGCTGGTGCGGGAGCGGGAGCGGGTGCGGGACGCGGTTCGCGAACCCCTCCGGGTGGAGGACTAGGCTGGCCACCCGACCACCCCTCTCCGAAAGGCCGCCCTCACCATGCCGAACCCCATCGGACGGGCGCTGCGCGATCGGCGCGCCGGGCACGACAAGATCGTCTGGCTGCGCGACGGGCTCGTCGGGCCCGAGTCGTTCGTGCTGACGAGCCCGGCGTTCGCCGACGGCGCCCCCATCCCCGCCCAGTACCGCGGCCGGCTGCTCGGGCAGGACCTGTCGCCGGCGCTCGCGTGGACGGCGCCGCCGGTCGCCGCCGAGGAGCTGGTGCTCGTGGTCGAGGACCCGGACGCGCCGCGGGCGGATCCGGCCGTCCACACCATCGCGCGCGGCATCGATCCGGCGCTCGGCGGGTTGCCGGAGGGCGCGCTGGCACGGAGGGGCGCAGTGCCCGGGATCGCCTACGGCCGCGGCTCGCTCGGCTCACGCGGCTGGCACGGCCCGATGCCGGTGCCCTCGCACGGGCCGCACACGTACGTCTTCCAGCTGTTCGCCGTGGATCGCCGGCTCGACCTCCCCGCCTCGTTCGGGCTGGAGGACGTCGTGCGAGCCATGCGCGGCCACGTCATCGCGCGCGCCCGCCTGGACGGGACGTACGAGAACCCGTAAGCGCACGAACGGCCCGGCTACGACGAACGCCCCCGCCCACGAGGGGCAGGGGCGTCCGCGCTCCGACGGCTACTGGTCGTCGTGGTTGGTCGATCCCGGCGCGATCCCGGGCACGTCGTCCGGACCGTAGATCTTGGCGTCTCCCGGGTAGGGCGACGTCCAGTGCTTGGTCTGGTACCAGGTGTAACGGTTCATCAGCAGCGGGTTGTCGTAGTCCGGGATGGCCGGGTGGCCGGCCGTTCCGGTGAAGTGCTGCTTGCCGGCCCACTTCTGCCACTGGGCGGCGACGGCCTGCTCGGAGGCGGGCACGGCGGCGTCCTTCGCGGCCTGGGCGTTCACCGCGTCGGCCGCGGCTCCGGTCTGGCCGAGGGTGTCGTAGCCGCAGGCGGGCTTGGTCGCCACGCCCTCGGTCAGCGGCACCTGGTTGGCGACCGCGGTGTACGGGGTCAGGTCCGGCTTGTTCGTGAACGCGTCCACCATCGGCGTCGCCGCGGCGATCTTCTGGTTCAGCGGCTGCGCGCCGAGGATCTGCTCGATCGTGCGGACCATGCTGATCTGCGAGTAGTACGTGCTCACCGTCTTGCCGTGCACGGCGTACGGGCTGATCACCTGGATGGGCGCACGGTGGCCGTCGACGTGGTCGGCGGAGTCCTGGCTGTCGTCCTCCGCGACGAAGATCGCGGAGTCCTTCCAGTACTGCGAGTGCGAGATCTCGTCGACGATCTTGCCGAGGGCCAGGTCGTTGTCGGCGACCATAGCCTTCGGGTCGGCGGTGCCTCCGGTGTGGTCGCTGGAGAGCCAGACCATGTTGAAGTTGGACGGGCCGTTCTTCTCGAAGTCCTGCTTCCAGGTCTCGTACCGGTAGATGTCCGGCACGGCGAGGTCGAACGGCGCCGCGTTCGGGTCGGAGATCGCATTGAGCGACGGGATCACCGAGCCCGCGTTCCACTTGATCGAGGGGTCGAACAGCTGGGCGGGCGAGCCGCCGGCCATGACGCTCGTGGCCGCGCAGTAGTACTGCTGCCAGGTCGCGCCGGCCGGCTTGCCCTCGCCGTACTCGAACTCGCCGTAGTTCTTCGCGCTCTTGCCGGCGGACTGCACCGAGTTCCACAGGAAGCCGCTGCGCTGGTGGCCCAGCACGTCCTCCTCCGTGTCGTACGAGCGGGTGTACTCGCCTGCGCTGGTCTGGGTGTAGGCGGTGTTGTCGCCCTGCATGAGCCAGTTGTGGCCTTCGGCGGAGTTCGTCCCGATGTCGTACGTGTTGTCGTACAGGCCGAACTGCGTGGCGAGGGCGTGCTGGTTCGGCGTCACCGTCTGGCCGAACTGGGTCAGCGACGGGTCGCCGTTACCCTGCTTCATGTCGCCGTAGAGCTGGTCGTAGCCGCGATTCTCCTTGACGACGAGGAACACGTGCTTGATCGGCGAGGGGTCGCCCAGGCGCTTCGGGATGACCGCCGACGCGCCGTTCTCGCCCTGGTCGCCCTGGTCGCCCTGGTCGCCCTGGGCCTGCTTGAACGAGTTCTCGGTCCAGCCGTTCTGGGCGAACACCTGAGCGGTCGCCTTGCGGATCTCCTTGTCGCTCGGAAGCGCGAACTTCGTGAGGGACGCGGTGGTCGAGTGCGTGCCGTGCCCGGTCACCACCGGGACGCCCGCGCCCTTGTTCACGGTGATCCCCGGGCCGCGCGCGTCGATGCCGCGCGTGTTCGTGACGACGACCGAGCCGTTCACCGCCGCGACGTTCTCCGGGTAGTAGTCGGTGGGCAGGAGCCCGATGAGCGCGGCGGGGTCGCGCGGGTCCTTCGCGTCGACCTTGTAGACGGCGATCGCGTTCGCGTTGCCGAGGGAGACCAGGAGGTGGTCGCCCTGCAGCGTGACGGCGGTCGGCTGGTAGCCGGTCTTCGACGACGCCCACGGCTGGGTCGCGATCGTCTGGACGACGGCGCCGGAGCGCGTGTCGATCACCGAGACGGTGTCGCTGTTCGTGTTGACGACATAGAGGGTGTTCCCGCTGACGTGCATGGCCGTCGGGTGCAGCTCGACCGGGATGGAGCCGACCGCGGCCGACGGGTTCGCCGTGTCGATGACGCTGACCGTTCCGGTCGTCGAGGTTCCGAGGGTGGTGTTCGCGGGGACCTGCGTGCCGTACGAGCCCATCGTGGTCTCACCCGGGAGCGCGTAGCGGCCGCCTTCGTTGGAGACGTAGAGCTTGGTCCCGACGAACGCCAGCTGCCGCGGTGCGATGCCGACGGGAAGGATCCGCGTGATCGTGCCGGCGGTGGGGTCGATCGCGACGACGGTGTTCTGGCCGTTCACCGCGGCGTAGAGCGTCGAGCCGTCGGGCGAGAAGGTCATCCCGGCCGTCAGCGCCTCCTGGCCCGCGGCCGAGTTCGGGATGGCGATCTTCGTGCCGGCGCCGAGCGAGCCGTCGGCGTTGAACGGGTAGCGCACGATGCCGGTCGCGACCGGCTCGAACAGGAACTTGCCGTCGGGCGAGAAGACCGGGCCTTCCTGGCCGACGGTCCCGTCCGAGATCTTGAGGTAGTTCATCGAGCCGTAGCCGGCGTTGGCGGCCGCGGTCGCGAACGAGGCCGCCGCGAGGGTGCCCGCAGCTGCGACGGGCTTGTACGAGTTCAGGTCGAAGACCTGGAGGTCGACGGAGCGGTCAGTGCTGGTGCCGACGAGGTAGTGCCCGTCGGGGCTGACCGTCGATCCCATGAGCTTGCCGAACGGCGTCATCAGGCGGGTCCCGGCGGGCTGGATCACCTGGTCGGACGAGATCTGCTCGCCGTTGGCGTACTGCGTGCCGACCTGCTGGTTCCCGAAGGCGAGGGTGGAGGCGGTGGCGATGCCGCCGCCGAGGACGACGAGCGCGCACGTCGCCGCCGTGACGGCGAGGACGCGCTGCCGCGGCGTGAGGGAGGAGAAGCGGCGCCGGCCGGATTTCTGGCGGCGCGAGGTGTTGCGAGGCATGGAGCGAGACCTTTCCCGAGAGCGGAGGAGCTGAGAAGGCGGCCCGGCCGGGAGCGATGCGAGGGTGTCCCGACCGGTTGAGGGACCTCATGGCGAGGTCACAGGCACGACACTGCTGCGTCCCTCATGAGGGGGTCAACCAAACGGTTCATGAATGCGGGGTTACGCCGTCCGGGGCGCGCTCGGTGTGTCGGGCGCGGCATCCCAGGCGGCGGGCGGGAAGCGCAGGTGAACGCCGGCTGGGCGATGCGCGCGTCGTCTGTCAGGACTCTCAGGAGTCCCGCACGGGGCCGCGCGGTGGGACGATGACGACATGGACAACCTGGAGACCGCCGAGGACGCCATCCGCCGGGCCCGCAAGAGCCTCGCCGTCGCCGCGACCGCCGCAAGCGCCGGCCCTGCGGCGTGGGTGGAACCGCTGCGGCTCGCGCTCGACGCGATCGAGAGCGCTGTCGCCGAGCTCAGCGAGCTGCGCGACCCGCCGTTGGAGAGCTCCGGCGACACCGGCCCAGACGCCTCCTACCTCCGCTGACCGCCGCTATCGCTAGCCGCCGAGTGCGGCGACGACGGTCTGCGCCTCGCCCCAGTACTGCGCGTAGTAGTCGGGGTCGGCGTTGACCTGGACGGCGTGCGCGGCCTGGGTGGGCGTCATCGACTGCCAGCCGGGGAGGCGTTCCAGCTTCCGGAAGAAGTTCGTCGCGGCGGTGTAAGGGTCCATCCGGTCGGCGAGCGTGCCCCAGGCGCCGTTGTCGCGCTGCTGGAACAGGCCGCGGCTGTCCGGACCGGCGGCGTCGCCGTAGTCGAGGTTCCGGAGGCCGGACTCGCCGATCGCGGTCATGACGCCGATCGTCTCGCCGTACTGCCCGACGCCCTGGTCCCGCGCGGCGGCGAGGATCGTGGCGGCCATCGCGAGCTCCGGCGCGCAGAACCCGGCGACGGGCCCCTTCGGCACGGCGCGTCCCGCCACCGTCGTGGCTGCGGCGTCCGCGCACGGGGGAGTCGCGGAGCCGGCCGGCTCGATCGTGATCCGGGAGGCGGCGAACAGTCCGCCGGCGACCACGAGGGTGGCGACCATCAGGGCGACGACAGCCTTGCGCATCCCGTGCCTCCCTCCCGGACCACTCGCTCGGACCACCCACCCTAGGAAGCCGCCCTTTGCGCCCCCTGAACGCCTCCTGGCCGACCACTGGACGGCGCCGGAGCCGCACCCCTCGCGCAGCGCGCCGCCCCTGAGTACCGTGGCCCTCGCGTCGGGACGACCAGACGTCGGGACGACCAGGCGCCGCGACGAGCGGGGAGGCACGACCATGACCATCACCTCCGGAGGAGTGGACGTCCGCACGCTCGCCGGCGCGCTCGCCGACCGGGTCGACGGGGAGGTCCGGTTCGACGACGGCAGCCGCGCGGCCTACGCCACCGACGCCTCCAACTACCGGCAGGTGCCGATCGGCGTCGTCGTCCCGCGCACGGTTGAGGCCGGCGTGGAGGCCATCGCCGTCTGCCGCGAGTTCGGCGCGCCCCTCCTCAGCCGGGGAGGCGGCACGAGTCTCGCCGGGCAGTGCACCAACCATGGCGTGGTCATCGACTGGAGCAAGTACTGCGACCGGGTGGTCTCGCTCGACGTGGACGCGCGCGTGGCAGTGGTCGAGCCCGGCATCGTGCTGGACGACCTGAACGCGGTCCTCGCGCCGCACGGGCTGCAGTTCGGCCCGAAGCCGGCCACCCACTCGCACTGCACGCTCGGCGGAATGATCGGCAACAACTCGTGCGGCTCCAGCGCGCAGGCCTACGGCAAGACGGACGACAACGTCCGTCGGCTGGAGGTGCTGACCTACGAGGGCGACCGGTTCTGGGCTGGGCCGACCTCCACCGAGGAGTTCGAGCGCATCCAGCGCGCCGGCGGCCGGGTCGCCGAGCTGTACACCGCCCTGCGCGACCTCGCCGAGGAGGACGGCGACCTGATCCGCGAGCGCTACCCGCGCATCCCTCGGCGCGTCTCGGGCTACAACCTCGACGCGCTGCTGCCGGAGGCGGGCTTCGACGTGGCGAAGGCGCTGGTCGGCTCCGAGTCCACCCTGGTCACCGTGCTGCACGCCGAGCTCGACCTGGTGCCGGTGCCCGCGGCGCGCACCTTCCTGGTGCTCGGCTTCCCGAGCATCGAGGACGCCGCCGACGCCGCCCCCACGATCGCCGAGCACGGCCCGCTGACCATCGAGGGCCTGGACAGCGTCCTGGTGGACGACCAGAAGACCAAGCGGCAGAACGTGGAGGCGCTGCACCTGCTCCCGGAGGGCGGCGGCTGGCTGGTCTGCGAGTTCGGCGGCGACAGCAAGGAGGAGTCCGACGCGAAGGCGCAGCGGACGGTCGCCGCGCTCCGCGAGCGCGACGTCGTCCCGGACGACCGCGCGTTCGACGATCCGGCGCACCAGAAGGAGATCCTGGAGGTGCGCGAGGCCGGCCTCGGCGCGACCGCGTGGATCCCCGGCCGGCCCGACACGTGGGAGGGCTGGGAGGACGCCGCCGTCCCCCCGGAGCGGCTCGGCGCCTACCTGCGCGACTTCGGCGCGCTCCTCGACGAGTTCGGCTACGAGAACGTCTCCCGGTACGGCCACTTCGGCCATGGCTGCGTGCACTGCCGCATCCCCTTCGACCTCGTCACCGAGGAGGGGATCGCGCACTACCGCGCGTTCATCGGCCGCGGCGCCGAGCTGGTCGCCCGCTACGGCGGCTCGCTGTCGGGGGAGCACGGCGACGGCCAGTCCCGCGCGGCCCTGTTCCCCGTCATGTTCGGCGACGAGGTCGTCCGGCTGTTCGAGCGGTTCAAAGCGCTGTTCGACCCGCTCGACCGGATGAATCCGGGCAAGCTGGTGCGCCCCTACCTGCCGACCGAGAACCTGCGCCTCGGCGCCGGCTACGGACCGAAGGTCGACGTCGAACTGCACTTCTCCTACCCGAAGGACCGCGGCCGGTTCGACCGCGCCGCCCTGCGCTGCGTGGGCGTCGGCAACTGCCGCAGCCACAGCGGCAACGTCATGTGCCCGTCGTTCCGCGCGACGAACGAGGAGGAGCACTCCACCCGCGGCCGGTCGCGCCTGCTGTTCGAGATGCTGGAGGGCCAGTACCGGGAGAGCCCGATCGAGGACGGCTGGCGCTCGACCGAGGTGCGCGACGCGCTCGACCTGTGCCTGTCGTGCAAGGGTTGCAAGACCGACTGCCCGGTGAACGTCGACATGGCGACCTACAAGGCGGAGTTCCTCTCGCACCACTACGCGGGGAGGCTGCGCCCCGCCGCGCACTACACGATGGGCTGGCTGCCGGTCTGGGCCCGGCTGGCGAGCGTCGCGCCGACGCTGGTCAACCGGCTCGCGCGCGTCCCCGGCGTCTCCCGCGCCGCGAAGCGCCTGGGCGGGGTGGAGCCCGACCGGCCGGTCCCGCGGTTCGCGCCGCAGCGCTTCACCGACTGGTTCGCCGCCCGGCCGCCCGCGCCTCCGGCGCCGCTGGGCGACGTGATGATCTGGCCGGACACCTTCACCGACAACTTCCACCCCTCCATCGGGCGCGCCGCCGTCGCCGTGCTGGAGGACGCCGGCTATCGCGTCGTGCTGCCGCCCGGGCACCTCTGCTGCGGCCTGACCTGGATCTCGACAGGGCAGCTCGCGACGGCGTCCCGGATGCTCGCGCACACGGCGGCGGCGCTCGCCGCGGCGCTGGGCGACGGCGTGCCGCTGGTGGGGCTGGAGCCGAGCTGCCTCGCCGTGTTCCGCTCCGACGCGCCGGAGCTGCTGCCGGACGACGCGAACGTGGCCGCGGTCGCCGAGCGGGCGACCTCCTTCGCCGAGCTGCTGCTGCGGACCCCCGAGTGGTCGCCTCCGCACGTCGGCGGCTCGGCGGTCGTGCAGCCGCACTGCCACCAGCACGCCGTGGGCGGCTTCGGCGCCGACCAGGCCCTCCTCGACGCGGCCGGCGTCGAGACCACCACCGTGGAGGGCTGCTGCGGCCTGGCCGGCAACTTCGGGTTCGAGGCCGGGCACCTCGACGTGTCGGCGGCGGCTGCCGAGCACGCGCTGCTGCCGGCCATCCGTTCCGCCGGGGCGGACGCCCGCGTGATCGCGGACGGGTTCAGCTGCCGCACGCAGGTGGAGCAGTTGGGCGGCACCGCCGGGCTGACCGAGACCTCCCGGCCGCTGCACCTCGCCGAGGTCCTGGCCCTGCGGCTCGGGGCGCGCCGCGGCGTGCCCGCGCGAGTGGACCGGCCCGGCCGGGTCGCGGAGCGCGTCCCCGCCGTCGCCGTCGAGCGCGCGCTCGCCTCGGACCGGGTCCGGCAGCGCTCCTGATCGCACGTCGTCCGAAGGCGGGGACGAGGTCCCGAACACTCGTCCCCGCCGCTGGTCTCCCGCCCGTCACGGCGAGCAAGCCCGGGTGGCGACCGCTGCCCTTCGGGTCAGCGCTGTCACGTCAGCGCAAGTGTTGTCCGATTCGCGCAGAAAGTCGATGCCTTGCCGACGATTTCGGCTAGCATCGTCGGCACCCGCACCAGCCCCTTCATCCGCCGAGCCGAGCCGCTGGAGGTCCGATGACCGTCTTCCGCACCGTCCTGGAGTCGACCGGCGGCAACAACGTCGCGATCGTCGTCCCGGAGGAGGTCGTGCTCGGCTTCGGCCGCGGCAAGCGCGTGCCCGTCATCGTGACGATCGACGGCGGCTACACCTACCCGAACACCATCGGAGTGCTGGGCGGCCGGTACCTCGTCTCGTTCAACGCGGCGACCCGCAAGGCCACCGGCCGCGGAGCGGGCGACGAGGTCGAGGTCGAGCTGGTGGCCGACCCCGACCGCTGAGCTCCGCCCCGCCGCCCGCCGTCCCCAGCCATCGCTTCCTCACTTCCTCTCGCGACACGCCGCGCCCGAGCGGGAGGAAGTGAGGAAGAGATGGCTGCGCGCGGGAGCAGCGCGCGGCATGATGGGCGCATGAGCTCACGTCCTCCCGCCGTGGTCGTGCGCGGCCTCCGCAAGTCGTACGGGTCGTTCGAGGCCCTGCGCGGTGTCGACTTCGAGATCGCCGACGGGGAGACGTTCGCGCTGCTCGGGCCCAACGGCGCGGGGAAGAGCACGACCATCGAGATCCTGGAGGGCTACCGCGACCGGTCCGGCGGCGAGGCGAGCGTGCTCGGCGTCGACCCCGGCAAGGCGGGGACGGCGTGGAAGGCGCGGCTCGGGATCGTGCTGCAGTCGGGCGCCGAGGCCGCGAACGTGACCGTGCGCGAGCAGCTCACCCAGTTCGCGCGGTACTACCCGCGCAGCCGCGACGTCGAGGAGGTCATCGCTGCGGTCGGGCTGGAGGAGAAGGCGAAGGTCCGCATCCGCAACCTCTCCGGCGGCCAGCGCCGGCGGCTGGACGTCGCGCTCGGCGTGATCGGGCGTCCCGAGCTGCTGTTCCTGGACGAGCCGACCACCGGGTTCGACCCGGAGGCGCGGCGGCAGTTCTGGGAGCTGGTCCGCACGCTGAAACGGGAGGGCACGACCATCCTGCTCACCACCCACTACCTGGACGAGGCCGCGCAGCTCAGCGACCGGGCCGCGGTGATCGCGCACGGCGCCCTGCTCGACATCGGGGCGGTGGACGCGATCGGCGGTCAGGCGGCGCGCGTACCGATCGTCCGCTGGCGGGACGCGACCGGCGCGCCGCACGAGGAGCGCACGGACACCCCGGGCGCGCTCGTCGCCCGGCTGTCCGCGGAGGCCGGCGGTGAGCCACGCGACCTGGAGGTGATCCGCCCGAGCCTGGAGGACATCTACCTCGGCCTGGTGCGGGAGGCCGACGAGCGGGCGGCCACGGCGAGCGGAGCCGGCGCCCGGGGCGCGGCGTCCGGCGAGGAGGTGGCGGCATGACCTCGGTCGCCCTGGGCTGGGCCAGGATCCGCTACGAGGTGCTCGTGTACTTCCGCCAGGCGGACACGATCTTCTTCACATTCCTCTTCCCGGTGGTCATGCTCGGGATCTTCTCCGTCGCCTTCCAGGGCCTCGGCAAGGTCGGCGCCGCCCCGGACGGCAGCGGCGGCATCAGCCAGGCCGCCTACTACCTGCCCGGGATGATCGCCGCCGGCATCCTGCTGAGCGGGGTGCAGAACCTGGCCGTCGACATCGCCATGGAGAAGAGCGACGGGACCCTGAAACGCCTGGGCGGCACGCCGCTGCCGGTGGTCTCCTACTTCCTCGGCAAGATGGGCCAGGTCATCGCGACGAGCATCCTGCAGATCGGGCTCCTGCTGTTCGTCGCCCGGGTGCTCTTCGGGGTGGCGCTGCCGACCGACCCGCAGTCCTGGCTGCGCTTCGCCTGGATCTACGCGCTCGGCATCGTGACCTCCGCGGTGCTGGGTATCGCGCTGTCGGCGGTTCCGCGCACGGGCAAGAGCGCGACGGCGGTGATCATCCCGATCGTGCTGGTGCTGCAGTTCATCTCCGGCGTCTACCTGGCGTTCAACCTGCTGCCGACCTGGCTGCAGAACATCGCCAGCCTGTTCCCGCTCAAGTGGATCGCGCAGGGGATGCGGAGCGTGTTCCTGCCCGCGAGCTTCGAGGCGGCGGAGCCGAGCGGCAGCTGGCAGCTCGGCTGGATCGCCGTGGTGCTCCTGATCTGGCTGGTCGCCGGGCTGATCGCCTGCCGGCTGTCCTTCCGGTGGATCCGGAAGGACAGCTAGTCCGGTCGCTCACTCGATCGGCGTGTCCGTCTCGTGCCCCCACTCCGCCCACGAGCCGTCGTAGACGCGCGCGTTCGCGTGCCCGAGCAGGTACCGCAGCACGAACCACTCCGCCGCGCCGCGGTTGCCGATCGTGCAGTAGGTGATGACGTCCGCGTCCGGGTCGACCGACGCGAACATGCCCGCCAGGGTGTCGCGGTCGCGGAACCGGCCGCGCTCGTCGAACACGCCGGCGGCATCCACGTTCACCGCCGACGGGACGTGACCCGTGCGGCCACCCGGCTCCGGGGTCCCGGACGGCCAGAAGCGCTCGCCGGTGTACTCGGCGGCGCTGCGGGCGTCCACGATCGTCGTGCCGGGGCGTCCGATCGCCGCGCGCACGTCGGCGGCGGTGGCCCGGATCGAGTCGTCCGGAGCGGGCAGCGGATACCGGGAGGGCGTCACCTCGGGCGTCTCGGTCGTGAAGGGCCGGCCGGCCTCCTGCCAGACCGCGCGGGAGGTGTCGAGGATGCGCACATCCCTGTGCCGGTACAGCTTCAGGAGCCAGAACGCGAGCGACGGAGCGTAGCCGTAGAGCACGACGGTCGTGTCGGGCGTGATGCCCGAGCGTTCGAACAGCGCCCGGATCGCGTCGTCGCCGACCGGCCGGTAGTCCGGGCGTTTGAAGTCGGCGTACGGGTTCCAGAGCACGGCGCCCGGGAGGTGGCCGGACGTGTACGCGGTGGCGTTCACATCCACCTCGATGACGCGGACGCCGGGGTCCGCGAGATGGGATTCGAGCCAGTCCGGCCCAACGACGGGGACGGGGTCGAGGGGCGCAGCGGCGCGCACATCGCGCGCGGCCGCTCTTGTGGTGGTGGAGCTCATGGTGGCCTCCTTACGGCTCACTCCAACTGGATCCAGCCGAGCAGGTCCTCCCGCGCGACTGCCTGGAAGAGGGCAGGATGGTCGGCCTCCAGGTGGGCGCTGATGTCGTCGACGACCGCGGCGTCGGTCTCGCCGCGGGCGATGTAGCCGCATTCGCACCGGATGATCCTGGTCATCTCGTCCTCCCTCATAGTTCTACGCACGGCCCGTTGGCAGAATGTTGGCATGACGTTGGCGTCCGGTGGAGTGCGGGTGCAGCTCTGCGGGACCCTGCACCTCGAGCGCGCAGGCGAGCGGCTGGAGGACGGCCTCCCCGGCCGCCAGGGACGCCTGCTGTTCGCCTACCTCGTGCTCAACCGGCACCGCCCCTGCACGCGGGAGGAGCTGGCCGAGGCGGTCTGGCCCGGCGCGGTCGCCGTCCACGGAGCGGGGCTGAACCCGCTGGTGTCCAAGCTGCGGCGGCTCCTCGGCGTCGACGCCCTGGAGGGACGGTCGGCCCTGCGGCTGGAGCTGGGGGAGGACGCCCACGTGGATGTCGAGTGGGCCGAGCAGGCCGTCCACCGCGCCGAGTCGCAGGTCGCCCTCGGGCACTGGGCGGCGGCGTGGGGTCCCGCGATCGGCGCGATGCTGGTGGCCCAGCGGGACTTCCTGCCCGGCGAGGACGCCGGCTGGATCGAGGAGGAGCGCCGCGCGCTCGGCGACATCCTCGTGCGCGCTCTGGAGGCCTACGGGGTCGCGACCCTGGAGATGGGCGGCACCGAGCTTCCCGCAGCCGTGCGCGTCGGGCGCCGGCTGGTGACGATCGCGCCGCTGCGTGAGACCGGCTACCAGGTGCTCATGCGGGCGCTGCAGCGGCAGGGCGATGTCGGGGCCGCCGTCGCGGTGTACGGCGAGCTCCGTTCGCTGCTGCGGGACGAGCTCGGTGTCTCGCCGAGCCCGGCCACGCAGCAGCTCTACGCGTCGCTGCTCGCGGAGCCGTAAGCGGTCAGTCCGCCAGCCCCTTCGCGAGCATGCTCTCGGCGGCGGCGGTGACCGCCTCCTGCCACGGCCGCGGGGCGAAGCCGAGCACGCGCCGCGCCTTCTCGCTGGACACCTTCTTCCGGTAGCCGAGCTCGGCCGCCATCGGCCGCATCCCCGGGTTCGCCTCGGCGGCGGCCCGCACCGCCGCGTCGGGGAGCAGCGCCGTCGACGGGGGCACGCGGCTCGCGCGCTCGCCGAGTTCGTCGCGCAGCACCGCTCCGACCTCCGCGAGCGGCACGGCGTCCTCCTGGGCCGCGAGCAGGAAGCGTTCGCCCGCCGCACCCTCCGCGGTGAGCGCCGCGACGTGCGCCGCCGCGACATCCCGCACGTCCACGAACGGGACGGCGAAGTCCGGATACGCGGGCAGCTCTCCCGTGAGCACGCGCCGCACCAGGTGGTTCGCCCCCGACATCCCGGTGCCGATCAGCGGTCCGACGACCGCGACCGGGAGCATCGTGACCAGCTCGGTGCGGCCGTCGCCGACCAGCTCCCACGCCGCCCGCTCCGCGAGCACCTTACTGCGCCCGTAGGCGTCCATCCCCGGACCGTCGAGAGGCGACCAGTCCGCCTCCGTGAACGCGCGGTCGAGCGGCGGATGCCCGAACCCGACGGCGTGGAAGGCGGACGTGAGCACGACGCGCCGCACTCCCGCGTCCCGGGCGGCGCGGAGCACCCGCAGCGTGCCCGCCCGCGCCGGCACGATCACGTCGTCCTCGTCCGCCACCGGCCCGAGGTGCACCGGGGAAGCGACATGGAGGACCGCATCGACGCCCGTCACGGCCTCGGCCCAGCCGGCGTCGTCCAGGAGGTCGGCAGCGACGAACTGCAGCGCGTCGCCGTTCGTCATCCCGGCTTCCAGAAGGGCTGCGCGCGCGGCGTCCTCGCGGTCGAGCGAGCGGATGGTGGCGCGGACCTCGTGGCCGCTGCCGAGGAGCCGGAGGATGATGTGCCCGGCGATGAAGCCGGAGCCGCCGGTGACGAGGATGCGCTGGTCGGCCATGCTCGGGTCCTTTCGGTTGGTGGGGTGCTGACCTTTCGATGCTTCCCCAGCCCGTCGGAGGCAGCCAGCCCCTGTCCACACTGGTAGTGGGAGGGACAGCCGGGACGGCGCCGGGCCCGCGTAGCGTGGACCGCATGAACGTGCAGTCGGAGGGCCCGGGCAACCTGCTGGGGGAGTTCCTGCGCGCCCGCCGCGAGCTGGTCTCGCCGGAGAGCGTCGGGATCCCCGTGCTCGGCACGCGCCGGGTCGCCGGCCTGCGCCGCGAGGAGGTCGCGATGCTGTCCGGCATCAGCGCCGAGTACTACCTCCGGCTGGAGCAGGGGCGCGACCGCAACCCGTCCGGGCAGGTGCTGCGCTCGATCGCGCGCGTGCTGCAGCTCGACGACGAGGCGACGGCGTACCTGCTCGGCCTGCCGGAAAGCGACCGCGCGCCGCGGCGCCCGCGCCGCCCGCGGGCGGAGACGCTCCCCGAGAGCCTGGCCGCTCTCGTGCCGCAGCTCCCGTTTCCGGCGTTCGTGGAGGGCCGGTACCTGGACGTCCTCGCCGCCAACTCCCTCGCCACTGCGCTGTCACCGCGGCTGGTGCCCGGCCGCAACCGGATGCGCGACGTCTTCCTCGATCCGGCCGAGCAGGCGCTGTTCCCCGACTGGGAGGCCGCGTCCGCCGTGCTCATCGCCGGCTTCCGCCGCTCGGTCGGCGCCGACGCGGACGACGCGCGCGTGGTCGAGCTGGTCGGGGAGCTGTCGATCGCGAGCCCGACCTTCCGCCGGCTGTGGAGCAGGCACGACGTCCGCGAACGCCAGGGCGCGACCTTCGCCTTCCGGCATCCCCAAGTCGGGCCGGTCACCGTGCACCGCGAGAAGCTGCAGGTCACCGGGACCGACGGGATCGTCCTCGTGCTCTACCACGCCGCGACCGAGGCGGACGCGGAGAAGCTGCCACTGCTCGGCGCGCTGGCCGGCACAGCCGACACGGCGGACACGGCGGACACGACGCAGGAGACGACGACGGAGCGCTCGACAGCGTAAGGTGGGGGAGGTCCGGGGGGACTCGCCTATCGGGGCGACTTGTCTGGTTCGATTTCCAGAGTCCTCCACCACGTCGTCATCGCGCCCCACCCGCAACGTTCCCTGCCCTGAGCGCCGGGACGGCCGAGCCTCATGGGACGGTCACGCGGCCGACGCGCTCGGGACCGCGAGTTCTCCGGTGAGGTACTGCGACCGGCCGAAGCCGAAGGACCAGTCCTCCGGGCCGTTCTCGACATAGCCGATGAAGACGTCCTCCCCGGCCACCCCGACCGCTGCGAGCTGTCGCGCGATCTCGGCGAACAGGGCCTGCTTGGCCTCCGCCGCCCGACCGCGCTGCGTGAAGATCTGGATGACCACGACGCCGTCGGTGCGGTCGAAGCCGAGCCCGGCGTCCTCCGCGATGATCGATCCGGCCGGCCGCTCCGCGATGATCTGGAAGCGGTCGCGCACGGGGATGCGGTACTCGCTCACGATCGCGGCGTGGACGGCGTCGGCGATGGCGCGGACGGCGGCGGGCGTGCGGCCCTCCTGCAGTTCGATGCGGACGAGGGGCATGGGGTCCTCCGGTGGTTCAGGACGAATGATCCCTTCCATAGTGGCAGAAAGCTTGTCAGTTTGATAGAACATACGGTGTAGGCTGTGATCAGCGAGCACAGCACAGGCCCGACGAAGGAGTTCCACGACATGACCGAGCAGGGGCAGCCGTTCGACCTGATCACCATCGGGCGCATCGGTGTCGACATCTACCCGCTGCAAGACGGCGTGGGCCTGGAGGATGTCGAGACCTTCGGCAAGTTCCTCGGCGGCAGCGCGACCAACGTGTCGATCGCCGCAGCCCGGCACGGCCTCCGCTCGGCGGTGGTCACGGCCGTGGGCGACGACCCGTTCGGGCGTTACGCGCATCGCGAGCTGCGCCGGCTCGGCGTCGACGACCGGTTCGTCGGCACGGTCGGCACTCTCAAGACACCGGTGACGTTCTGCGAGATCTTCCCGCCGGACGACTTCCCGCTGTACTTCTACCGCGACCCGCTCGCGCCCGATCTCGCGATCACCGCGAAGGACCTCGACCTCGACGCGATCAGCCGGGCCCGCATCTACTGGTCGACGGTCACCGGACTCTCCCGCGACCCCAGCCGCACCGCGCACCACGTGGCGTGGGAGGCGCGGGGCCGCAGGCCGCTCACCGTCCTGGACCTCGACTACCGGCCGATGTTCTGGTCGAGCGGCGCCGCGGCGACGGCCGAGGTCGAGCGCGCCCTGGGCCATGTCACGGTCGCCGTCGGCAACCGCGAGGAGTGCGAGATCGCTGTCGGCGAGACCGAGCCCCGGCGGGCGGCGGACGCCTTGCTGGAGCGCGGCGTCGAGCTGGCCGTCGTCAAGCAGGGCCCGCGCGGCGTCCTCGCCAAGACGCGCGAGGAGACCGTGGAGGTGCCCCCGTACCTCGTGGAGGTCGTCAACGGCCTCGGCGCCGGCGACGGCTTCGGCGGCGCGCTCTGCTACGGGCTGCTGCAGGACTGGTCGCTGGAGCGGGTCATCCGCTTCGCCAACATCGCCGGAGCGATCGTGGCCACGCGCCGCGAGTGCTCCACCGCCATGCCGACGACCGCCGAGGTCGAATCCGTGCTGAAGGAGCTCCAGAATGTCCACAGCTGACCTGATCGCCGGCAGCGCTCCGATCATCGACCCGGCCGCCTTCGAGCGGCTCCGCGCCCGCCGCCACGCCAGCCCCGACGACGTCGCGACCGTGCTCGCCGCCCGCAGCCGCCGCCCACTGGTGCGCGACGACGGCCGGCTCTTCATCGTCGCGGCCGACCACCCGGCCCGCGGCGCGCTCGGCGTCGGCGACGACCCGATCGCGATGGCCGACCGCTACGACCTGCTGCAGCGGCTCGCGCTCGCGCTGTCCCGCCCGGGGGTGGACGGCGTGCTCGGCACCCCCGACATCATCGAGGACCTGGCTCTGCTCGGAGCCCTCGACGACAAGATCGCCGTGGGCTCGATGAACCGCGGCGGCCTCCGCGGCGCCGTCTTCGAGATGGACGACCGCTACACCGCCTACGACGTCGACGCGATGGTGCACGACGGCGTCGACGCGGCCAAGCTGCTCGTCCGCGTCAACCTGGAGGACGCGGGCACGGCGCGCACGCTGGAGGCCACGGCGAACGCGGTCACGGCGGCGGCGAGGGCGCGCCTCCCGATCCTGCTCGAGCCGTTCATGAGCCGCTGGGACGACGGCCGCATCGTCAACGACCTGACGACCGCTGCCGTCATCCAGTCCGTCGCCATCGCGTCGGGGCTGGGCGCCTCGTCCGCCTACACCTGGCTCAAGCTCCCTGTCGTCCCCGAGATGGAGCGGGTGATGGCGGCGACCACGCTGCCCACCCTCCTGCTCGGCGGCGACACCGACGCCGCGCCGGAGGAGACCTTCGCGTCGTGGGAGGCCGCGCTGGCGCTCCCGGGCGTGCACGGTCTCGTCGTCGGGCGTACGCTCCTCTACCCGAAGGACGGGGACGTCGGCCGCGCCGTCGACATCGCCGCCGCCCTCGTCCACGGCCGCTGATCCGGCCCGCTCACCGCACGCAGTACCGCGAAGGAACACGATCATGACCAGCACCGACACCACTGCCGCCCCCGTCGCCGCGGGCGAGCTGCCGACGATCCCGCACTGGATCGACGGGGCCGAGCACCCGTCCACGAGCGGTCGCACCGCTCCCGTCTTCAACCCCGCGCTCGGCGTCGCCACCAAGCGGGTCGCGCTCGCGGACCAGGCCGAGATCGACGCGGCCATCGCCTCCGCCCAGCGCGGCTTCGAGGAGTGGGGGCAGTACTCGATCGCCAGACGGCAGTCGGTGCTGTTCGCGTTCCGCGAGCTGCTGAACGCCCGCAAGGGCGAGCTGGCCGCGATCATCACGGAGGAGCACGGCAAGGTGCTCTCCGACGCGATGGGCGAGATCCTGCGCGGGCAGGAGGTCGTGGAGCTGGCCACCGGGTTCCCGCACCTCATCACAGGCGCCTACTCGGAGAACGCCTCGACCGGCATCGACGTGTACTCGCTCAAGCAGCCGCTCGGTGTCGTCGGAATCATCTCGCCGTTCAACTTCCCGGCGATGGTGCCGATGTGGTTCTTCCCCATCGCCATCGCGGCGGGCAACGCCGTGGTCCTCAAGCCGTCCGAGAAGGACCCGTCCGCCGCGCTCTGGCTGGCCGCGCTCTGGAAGGAGGCCGGCCTGCCCGACGGCGTCTTCACCGTGTTGCAGGGCGACAAGCTCGCCGTCGACGGCCTGCTGAACAGCCCGGTCGTCCAGTCGATCTCCTTCGTCGGCTCCACGCCGATCGCCCAGTACATCTACGAGACCGCGTCGAAGAACGGCAAGCGCGTGCAGGCGCTCGGCGGCGCCAAGAACCACATGCTCGTGCTGCCCGACGCCGACCTCGACCTCGTCGCCGATCAGGCGGTCAACGCCGGCTACGGCGCCGCGGGCGAGCGCTGCATGGCCGTCTCGGTCGTGCTCGCGGTGGAGCCCGTAGCCGACGACCTGATCGCCAAGATCACCGAGCGCATCGGGAGGCTCCGCATCGGCGACGGCGCGGGCGACGCGCAGGGCGAGCCCGACATGGGCCCGCTGATCACCGGCGAGCACCGCGCCAAGGTGTCCGGCTACGTCGACATCGCCGAGGCCGACGGCGCGGACATCGTGGTCGACGGCCGCGGGTTCACGGTCGAGGGCCACGAGGACGGCTTCTTCTTCGGGCCGACCCTCATCGACAACATCCCGATCACCTCCGCCGCCTACCGCGAGGAGATCTTCGGCCCGGTGCTGTCCGTGGTGCGCGTGCAGACCTTCCAGGAGGGCCTGGACCTCATCAACTCCGGCCGGTTCGGCAACGGCACCGCGATCTTCACCAACGACGGCGGCGCTGCCCGGCGCTTCCAGACCGAGGTGCAGGTCGGCATGATCGGCATCAACGTGCCCATCCCCGTCCCCGTCGCGTACCACTCGTTCGGTGGCTGGAAGGCGTCCCTGTTCGGCGACGCCAAGGCGTACGGCGTGCACGGCTTCGACTTCTTCACCCGGGAGAAGGCGATCACCAGCCGCTGGCTCGATCCGGCAACGCGCCATCAGTCGGACAATCGCGGCATCGACCTCGGCTTCCCGCAGAACAGCTGAGGCCCCGCATGGCACAGCACAACGAATGGTTCTTCCCGCGCGGCGCGCTGAGTGACCGCTGGTGGGAGTCCGTCGTGGACGACTCCCTCGACGGGTGGCAGCACACCGGCCTGCGGGTCGCGGAGCTCGCCGGCAACGCGGTCGAACTGGAGGCGGGCGATGTCGAGCGCATCGTCGTGCCGCTCGCCGGCTCGTTCTCGGTCGCGCACGAGGGGGAGACGACCCATCTCGCCGGTCGCTCCAGCGTCTTCGACGGGCCGACCGATGTGCTCTACGTGGGAGCCGGCAGCGGCCTGTCGATCAGCGGGTTCGGCCGGGTAGCGGTCGCGGAGGCGCCGACCAGCGTCCGCAAGCCGTCGGCGTACATCGCGCAGAGCGAGGTGCCGGTCGAATTGCGTGGAGCCGGTCGCGACACCCGGCAGGTGCACAACTTCGGCACCCCCGGTGCGCTGGATGCCGCAGCCCTGATCGTCTGCGAGGTCATCACGCCGGCCGGCAACTGGTCGTCGCATCCCGCGCACAAGCACGACGAGGACCTCCCCGGCCACGAGTCCCGGCTCGAGGAGATCTACTACTTCGAGGCCGCACCGGTCCGCGGCGCGAGCGCGCCGCCGACAGCGGACGCCTTCGGCACCTTCGCCACCTACCGCTCGGCGGCCGGAGACATCGAGACCAGCGCGCTCGTGCGCACGGGCGACATCGCCCTGGTGCCGTTCGGCTACCACGGCCCTGCGGTCGCTGCGCCCGAGTACGACCTCTACTACCTCAACGTCATGGCCGGCCCCGGCGAGGAGCGCGCCTGGCTGATCAGCGACGACCCGCGCCAGGCCTGGCTGCGGTCCACCTGGGAGGGCGTGGAGACGGACCCGCGCCTGCCCTATGCGACCAGGGCCGAGACGAACACCGCCGCGACGAACACCGCCGCGATAACCACCGCCACCGAGACCACCCCCAGCGCCGAAGGAGCCGCCCGATGACGACCCGCAGGATGACGGTGGCCCAGGCGCTCGTCGAGTTCCTCGCCAACCAGTGGACCGTCGACGGCGACGCGCGCGAACGCACCATCCCGGGGATGCTCGGGATCTTCGGGCACGGCAACGTCGCCGGCCTGGGCCAGGCGCTCGCGCAGGCGAACGCGCAAGAGCCGACCCTGATGCCCTACTACCAGGCGCGCAACGAGCAGGCGATGGTCCACCAGGCGGTCGGCTTCGCGCGCATCCACCGTCGCAGGGCCACGCTCGCCTCGACCGCGTCGGTCGGACCGGGCGCCGCCAATCTGATCACCGGCGCCGCCCTCGCCACGGCCAACCGGCTCCCGGCGCTGCTGCTACCGTCCGACACCTTCGCGACCCGGGTCGCGGACCCGGTCCTCCAGCAGCTGGAGCACCCGCACGACCTCGGCCTCCAGGTGACCGACGCGTTCCGCCCGGTGTCGCGCTTCTTCGACCGTGTGCAGCGGCCGGAGCAGCTGTTCTCGATCGCGCTGGCCGCGATGCGCGTGCTGACCGACCCGGCCGAGACCGGCGCGGTGACCATCGCGCTCCCGGAGGACGTCCAGGCCGAGGCGCTGGACGTGCCGGAGGAGTTCCTGGCCCCGCGCGAGTGGCATGTCCGCCGTCCCCCCGCAGAGGGCTGGGCGCTGGCCGCTGCGGTCGAGGCGATCCGCAGCGCGCAGCGCCCGGTGATCGTCGCCGGCGGCGGCGTCCTGTACTCGGGTGCGGAGGATGTCCTGCGGGCGTTCGTGCAGGCCACCGGCATCCCCGTCGGCACGACACAGGCGGGTGGCGGCTCGCTCAAGTGGGACCACCCGCAGTACCTGGGCGGCGTCGGCGCGACCGGCACCACCGCCGCGAACCGGATCACGGGACAGGCCGACGTCGTCCTCGGCGTGGGCACCCGGTACAGCGACTTCACCACCGCCAGCCGCACCGTCTTCCAGAACCCGGACGTGCGGTTCGTGAACCTCAACATCGCCCCGTTCGACGCCTACAAGCACGGTTCGCAGCTCCCGCTGATCGCGGACGCGCGGGAGGCGCTCACCGCGCTGGCGGAGGCCCTGGCGGGGCACCGCGTGACCGCCGGGTACGCGACCTGGATCGCCGAGGAGAAGGCGGAGTGGGACGCGACCGCCGACCGGGCGCTCGCTCCGGCAGAGACGGAGGCCCCCGGCCAGGCGGCCCTCCTCGGGCAGCCGGCCCTCATCGGTGCCGTCCAGCGCGCCTCCGACCCGCGCGACGTCGTCGTCCAGGCGGCCGGCTCGCTCCCCGGCGACCTCCACAAGCTGTGGCGCGTGCGCGACCCGCTCGGCTACCACGTCGAGTACGCGTTCTCCTGCATGGGCTACGAAATCGCCGGCGGTCTGGGCGTCAAGCGCGGCCTGGAGGCCCTCGGCGACGACCGTGACGTCATCGTCCTGGTCGGCGACGGCTCGTACCTGATGCTGCACACCGAGCTCGCGACCGCGGTCGCGGAGGACATCAAGATCGTCGTGGTGCTCATCCAGAACCACGGGTACGCCTCCATCGGCCACCTCTCCGAGACGGTCGGGTCGCAGCGCTATGGCACCCGCTACCGGTACCGGGACGCGGCCGAGCTGAACTTCGAGCGCGGCGACTTCCTGCCCGTCGATCTCGCCGCCAACGCCCGCAGCTTCGGCATCGACGTGATCGAGGTCGCGCCGGGCCCGGACGCGGCAGCGCGGCTCGAGGACGCCGTGCGCACGGCGAAGGCGAGCAGCACCTCCACGCTCATCCACATCGACTCCGACCCGTTCGTGTACGCACCGGACGGCGAGGGCTGGTGGGAGGTTCCGGTCGCGGAGGTCTCCGACATGGAGAGCACGCGGACCGCCCGCAGCGCCTACCTCGAGCAGCGGCAGCGGCAGCGGCAGCTCCTCGGCTGAGCAGACCGAACAGAACCGCACCATACCGAACCGACCATCGAAGGGGACTCGATGACCGCCACCGCCACCTCGCATCGCCCGGCCGGAGCCCACACCTCCGGACTCCGCATCGGCACGGCTCCCGACTCCTGGGGAGTCTGGTTCCCGGACGATCCGCGGCAGATCCCATGGGACCGCTTCCTCGACGAGGTGCAGGCCGCCGGCTACCACTGGATCGAGCTCGGTCCCTATGGCTACCTGCCGACCGACCCGGCGCAGCTGCTCGACGAACTCGCGAAGCGCGACCTGCGGATCAGCGGCGGCACCGTGTTCACCGGCTTCCACAAGGGGGCCGAGCAGTGGGACCGCGCGGCCGAGCAGGTCGAGAAGGTCGCCGCGCTGACCCGGGCGGTCGGCGGCGAGCACATCGTCGTCATCCCCGACCTGTGGCGATCGGACGCCACCGGGGAGGCGCTGGAGCCGCGCACGCTGACCGATGAGCAGTGGGCCGCGCTGGCGGCCGGGCACGACCGCCTCGGTCGTATGCTCCTCGAGGAATACGGC
This sequence comes from Leifsonia shinshuensis, assembly GCF_013410375.1. Classification (NCBI taxonomy): domain Bacteria; kingdom Bacillati; phylum Actinomycetota; class Actinomycetes; order Micrococcales; family Microbacteriaceae; genus Leifsonia; species Leifsonia shinshuensis. The sequence continues at coordinate 4,106,741 of NZ_JACCFL010000001.1, read as the reverse complement.
CTCCGCCAGCAGTTCCACTCGCACGCCGACTCGCACGTCGGCACCCACCGGGAGGTCGAGCGCCTGCTGGCCGAGACGGATCCGCGCTACCTGAACCTGTGCCTCGACACCGGCCACCTCGCCTACTACGGCGGCGACAGTGTGAAGATGATCCACGACCACCCGGAGCGCATCGGGTATCTGCACCTCAAGCAGATCGACCCCGAACTGCGCTTCGAGGTGCTGAAGAACGATGTCCCCTTCGCCGACGCGGCCATCGACGTCATGGTGGAGCCTCCGGCCGGGATCCCCGACTTCGCACCGATCATCGAGGCGGTCGCCGCCATCGACCCGGAGACGTTCGCGATCGTCGAGCAGGACATGCCCGGCATCGACATCGACGTCCCCCTGGGGATCGCCACCCGCACCCGGGAGCACATCTTCGGGTGCTCGCCGCTGACCCGCACGCGCTGACCCGCACGCGCTGACCCGCGGGCGCTGACCCGCACCCCGCCTGACCCGCGCGCCGACCCTCCGACGCCGACACCTCCACCACGCAGAGAAACGAGCCAGACCGCATGACCAGCACCAACCAGGACCTCCGCGTCGGCGTCGTCGGCGCCGGGCAGATGGGCGCCGACCACATCCAGCGCATCACCCGCACGATCAGCGGCGCGACCGTGTCGGCCATCGTCGAGCCCGACGCCGGCCGGGCGGCAGCCGCCGCGGCGGCCGCGCCGGGCGCGCAGCCGTTCGCGAGCATCGAGGACGCGATCGACGCGGCGGCGCTCGACGCGGTGATCATCGCGACCCCCGGCCCGTTCCACGAGCCGGTGCTCCTGCCGGCGCTGGAGGCCCGGCTGCCCATCCTGTGCGAGAAGCCGCTCACCCCCGACAGTGCGTCGTCGCTGCGCATCCTGGAGCGGGAGCAGCAGCTCGACCGGCCGCACATCCAGCTCGGCTTCATGCGCCGGTTCGACGACGAGTACCGTGCGCTGCGCGAGCTCATCGCCGGCGGCGACGCGGGGGAGCTGCTGATGCTGCGCGGCGTGCATCGCAACCCGTCGGTCCCGGACAGCTACACGCAGTCGATGCTCATCACCGACTCGGTCGTGCACGAGTTCGACGTCATGCCGTGGCTCGCCGGCTCGCCCATCCGCAGCGTCGAAGTCAAGTATCCGCGCCGCAACGGCCTCGCGCCCGAGCGGCTCCGCGAGCCGATCCTGGTGCTCATCGAGCTGGAGAACGGCGTGCTCGTGGACGTGGAGATGAACGTCAGCGTGCGGTTCGGCTACCAGGTCGGCACGGAGGCGGTTCTCCAGACCGGCATCGCCCGCATCGGCCAGCCCGCGGGACTGCAGCGCTGGTCGGACGCCGCGTTCTCGATCGCGGAGCACACGACGTTCAAGACCCGGTTCGCCCGCGCCTACGACGCGCAGGTCCAGGCCTGGGTGGACGCGGTCCGCGACGGCTCGCTGGTCGCCGGCCCGAACGCGTGGGACGGCTACCTCGTCGCGCTCGCCTGCGAGGCCGGCGTGCGGGCGCTCGACGAGTCCGGCCCCGTCCCGGTCGAGTCGGCCGCGCGTCCCGCGTTCTACGCCTGATGTCGGCCCGTCGCGGAGGTCAGCGGTCGACGAGCGTGAGCTCGAACGAGTAGAGGTCGGGCCGGTACACGTGCCGCCCGAACTCCACCGCCCGGCCGGAGTTGTCGAAGGCGGTGCGGGACATGGTGAGCAGCGGCGAACCGCGCCGGATCTCCAGGAGGTCGGCCTCGTTCGCGTTCGCGGCGCGGGCGCCGATCCGCTGGTTGGCGACCCGGATGGCGACCCCGCGCGCCTTCAGCAGCTGGTACAGGCCGCGCGACTCGAGCTCTTCCCGGGTGATGCCGATGAAGTCCTCCGGCAGCGTGTTCTCGAGGATCGCCAGCGGGACGCCGTCCGCCGACCTCAGCCGGGTGAGCTCCAGCACCGGGTTCCCGATCGGTACGCCGAGCTCGCGCGCCGCGGTCTCGTCCGCGATCCCGATCTCGTAGGAGATGACGCGGGTCGTCGGCGTCTGCCCGGACTGGCCGAGGTCCTCGTAGAGGCTGGTCAGCTCGACGTTGCGGGTCACCCGGCCGTGGACGACCTGGGTGCCGATGCCGCGGCGACGGACCAGGAGGCCCTTGTCGACGAGCTCCTGCAGCGCGCGGCGGATGGTCGGACGCGACAGCCCGAGCCGGTTGCCGAGCGAGATCTCGTTCTCGAGGCGCGATCCCGGCGGCACCGTCTCGGAGCGGATGGCCGCCTCCAGCGCGGTGGCGAGCTGGTAGTAGAGCGGCACCGGGCTCGACTTGTCGAGGCTGTCGAACAGGTCCACGGGAAGCGGGTACTCGGCTTGCATCCGTGCCCTCCACAGCTTGGTGTAAATGTCAGAACAACCGTACACCAGTGGATGCTTGTCAGCCCTGTGGACCGGGGCTCGGCGTCACTCCGCGGCGCTGAGGGCGATGGTCCCGATGCCGAGGGCGGCCAGGATCGCCGCGGAGATCCGCTCCAGCGCCCTCGTCACGGACGGCTTCTTGAGCCAGGCCACGGCGCGCGAGGCGAGCAGCGCGACAACGCAGAGATAGGCGGACCCCACCGCGGCGTCGATCCCGCCGAGCAGGAGGGTGTTGCCGATGGCGTGGCCGTCCCGCGGGACGAACTGCGGCGCGATCGCGACGAAGAAGAGGCCGACCTTCGGGTTCATCAGCGTGGACAGCATCCCCGCGAGGAAGCCGGAGCGGAGCGTCGTGGTGCGCACCTGCCCCTCCGGCCCGTGCGCGGCCTTCCGCCGGCTCGCGATGAGCGCGGCGACGCCGAGGTAGAGGAGGTAGAGGCCGCCCGCGATCTTGACGACCCGGTAGATCTCGGCGGACTGCTCCAGCAGTGCGGCCAGCCCCAGCGCGACGGCCAGCGCCCAGAGCATCGAGCCCACGGCGGACCCCGCCGACGCCGAGAGGCCGGCGCCCGGACGGGCCAGGCTGTAGCGGAGCACGAGGAAGGTGTCGGGGCCGGGCGTCACCGCCAGGATCGCGCACAGGCCCGCGAAGGCGAGGAGGGCAGGGGCTGTCATGGAGCAAGTGTAGAGGGGCGTAGGCTCCCGCCATGACCGACGATCTGCTCGCCGCCGTGCGCGCCCGCTTCGACGGCCGAGTACGACGAGAGCGCGATGCACCGGGAGCTGGCCGCTGCGGTCGCGGCCTTCGCCGACCTCGACGGCGTGCACGACGTCCTCGACGTCGCCACCGGGACCGGGCTGGTCCTGCGCGCGCTGGCGTCACGCGACCGTGCGCTGCAGCTGACCGGCATCGACCTGTCCGGCGGGATGCTGGCGGTCGCCCGCGCCGCGCTCCCGGAGGCCGAGTTGGTCGAGGCCGACGCCACGGTCCTCCCGTTCGGCGACGACGCGTTCGACCTGGTCACCTGCGCGACGGGGGTGCACCTGTTCCCGGACGCCGACGCCGCGATCGCGGAGTGGGCGCGTGTGCTCCGGCCCGGAGGCCGCGTGGTCACCGCCACCTTCGGCGAGATCGACCCGTCCCAGCACGGCGGCCGCCCGGACGGGGCCGTCGCCCCGGGCGCCGCCCGCGCGGCCGGCCACGGCGCCGGCCACCCCGGAGCCGGCCGCCACGGGGCCGGCCACCACGGGGCCGAGCCCCCGCCCTACCCGACGCACCACGAGCGCTTCCGCACCCCCGAACTCCTCGCCGCGGCGGTCGCCCCCGCCGGCCTCCACCTCGCCCGCCACGCCTGGTGGACCCACGGCGACGACCGCATCCTCCTCGCCGACCTCCGCCTCGCCTGACCCGCCCGCCCCGCGAACAACGGAGGACCCGCGCCCTCCCTCCGCCCCGATCTCCTCCGCTGACTGCGTTCCAGGCACTCCCGCCCCCGGATCTCCTCCGCTACCTCCGCGCCCGCCCGGGGTTGCCCACGCGTGCGCAACGGAGGACCCGCGCCCTCCGTCCGCCCGGATCTCCTCCGTTGACTGCGTTCCGGCCGCTCGCGCCCCCGGATCTCCTCCGCTACCTCCGCGCCCGCACGGGGGTTGCCCACGCGTGTGCAACGGAGGACCCGCGCCCTCCGTCCGCCCCGATCTCCTCCGTTGACTGCGTTCCGGCCGCCCGCACCCTC